>JBBQEJ010000025.1:0-45517 GCA_038320555.1 Vicinamibacterales bacterium
TTTTCGATCAGGACACTGCGGATCCGCTCGCGCAGATCTCCCTGGAGCTGCACGGTCCCGTCGACCACTGCGCCGCCCGTGCCGCAGGTCCGCTTGAGGTCCTGACAGAGCTCCTTCAGAAACGCGGCGTTCTGCGGAAGACCATAGACGACGCTGACGGTCTTTCCGCCACGCCCGGCCTTCTCGATTCGAAGCCTGGCCACGACGCGCGCGGGGACGGGCTCGCCGGCGCTTTTCCTGCTGCAGCGGCAATCGCGAATCGGCCAGCCACACCGCGGACACACTCTGCCCGCATCGCTCGAGTAGACGATCCTCGCGTCGTCACGGTCCGCCATTCCGCGATCATCTCACACGCGTACGGCGCGGGGGCATAGCGTGCGAGACCAACATTGGCCCGATCTTCTCGTGAGCCTGCTCGTCTGACCCGTCGCAGCCGTCAGCCGCGAACCGCGACCTTCGAACGCGACCCGCGAGTGTCGGCCCGAGTACGCTACGCTTGGGAGGGGAGCGATCAACTTGAATCAGCAATAGTGTTTACGGTGATTAGACATCTGCTCCCTCTGGTTTGTGCGCTGATCGGCGCGACGACGTGGTCCACTGTCGTGTGCGCCTCGGAGAAGGTCGACGTCGACGTCCGCGGGAAGACGCTGACGCTCGCGATCGGCCATCCTGCCGGGCAATCCCGCGGGACGATCATCATGGGCAGCGGCGATGTGGGCTGGGTCGGACTCGCGGTCTCGATGGCGGACAATCTCTCCGCACAGGGCTATACCGTCGTCGGCATCAACGTGCGGCAATACCTGTCCGCATTCACCTCCGGAAAGTCCCACCTCGTGGTCAGCGACATCCCCGGTGACTATCGCGTCGTCCGGGACGTGCTGAAGCAGCGGCGGCTGCTCAGCCACCCGGTCATCCTGTCCGGTGTTTCGGAAGGGGCGGCGCTTGCGGTCCTGGCGGCGTCGGATCCCGGGAATCGTGACTGGGTCGACGGCGTCATTACGATGGGGTTGCCGCCGACGGCGGAACTCGCGTGGCGATGGACGGACATCGGCGCGTGGATCACGAAACGCGATGCGGACGAACCCTCGTTTGCGCCGAAGGACGTGATCGCTGCGGTGTCGCCGGTGCCGCTCTTCATGATCCAGTCGACGAAGGACGAGTACGTGCCAAAGGCTGAGTACGATCGGCTTCTGATGATGGCGCGCGAACCGAAGAAGCTCGTTCTCATCGACGCAAGCAATCACCGCTTTACGGACAAGCGCGAGGAGCTCGGCGCGGCGTATGTGTCAGGACTCGCCTGGATCGCGCAGGCCGCAAACCGCGGAGGACGGCGGTGACCGGCAACCCCCGGCGCGAGCATCCGATCATCGACGCCGTGTCGTCGTGGGTCGTGGCCCATGCCGCGCGAGTCTGGGGCGTCCTCCTGTTCGGAATCGTGCTCACGCTGTCGTGGCGCACGCTGCGTGGGATCCACACGTCCGAGGTTCGCGGAGTCCTGCACACGCTCCATACATGGCCGCTCATGATCGCCGCATTCATGACGATCCTCAACATCTCCATCATGGGGCTGTACGACGTGATGGCGTTCAGGCACACTCGTACTCGCGCGATCGAGCGATGGCAGTTCGGCGCCGTCGCTTTCTGCTGGAGCAACTTTCTCACTCTTGGTCCCCTTGCGGGCCCCGCGATTCGTTTCTGGCTCTATCGCGCCAGGGTCAGCGAGTTGTCAGAGCTCCATGCCGGCGTCGTCTCCGTGGTCATCGCATTCACGTCAGGACTGGCCGGCTGGACGCTGGCAGCGCTGGTCGTCTCGCGCGTGGGCGGCGGACTCGCGACGCTCGGCGTGGTTGCGCTCGGGTTCGTGCTGATGGCCGCATGGATCGGCCGCGCGTTCGCGCTACGGACGGATCGATTCGGCGGTCCTGCCGTGGAGTCAACCCAGACGCTCGAAATGGCGCTCATCGGATGGCTCGACTGGTCGTTGGCGGCGGCCGTCTTCGTCGCGTGTCTCGAGGCGACCGGTCGCACCGCGCCGATCCTGGAGATCGTGGACGGATTCTTTCTCGGGCAGGTCGTCGGGCTCCTGAGTCTCGTGCCGGGGGGATTCGGCAGCAGCGATGCGTATTGGATCGCCCGGTTGCCGTTCAATCAGAACGTGACTGCCGCGGCGCTTGGCGCGTATCGGTTCATCTATTACATCGCCCCGTGGTTCACGGCGTCGATGGTTCTGCTGTCCTGGGCCACGCGGGTCTCCTCCCGGCGCATCGACGTCGCGCGCCGGATCACCGCAAGCCTGGTCGGTGCAGGCGGCGTGCTGATGATTCTCAGCAGCGCGTCGCCTGCCCTCCATGCGCGTCTTGTCCTGCTGGAGCAGCACGTGCCCCTGCCGCTCGTCGAGGCGGGGCAGCTGGCGGCGGCGCTCGCCGGCCTCTTGCTGCTCGTGCTCGCGCGAGGTCTCGCGCGCGGATACCGCAGCGCCTTCACACTGACGCTGGCGCTGTTGCTGCTTGCCGGGTTTGCGTCGCTGTTGAAGGGCCTCGACTGGGAGGAGGCTCTCATCATCGGCATGATTGGGCTCGCCGCATGGTCGCACTCCGGGCTGTTCAATCGCGCAAGCGGGGGCGACTGGCTGGAATGGGCCGACCTCGGCCTGGGCTTTGCCGCGCTGCTGCTGTTCGTGATCTTCGGCACGTTCTCGCATCACATTGGTCCGGCGGCGTTTGAACGATGGTCATCGATGGGCTATCGGTTGCAGTCGGCGCGCTTCCTTCGAACCGCCGCGTCGATGGTGCTGGCTGTCAGTGCCGGGGCGTTGTATATCCTCATCCGGACCCCGGTGCGGTTTGAACCGCCCGGCGAAGACGACATCAGGCTCGCGCTGGATTCGCACGCCGCCTACGGGACCGGAACCACGCCGATGATGATCGCCGTCGGGGACAAGTCCGTGTTTTTCGACGGCGCCCGCGGTTTCTGTCTCTATCGAACGATTGGGCCGTATCTCGCGGTCTTTTCGGATCCGATCGTGCGATCGATCGCGGAACGCGGCGCGTTCATGGAAGCGTTGTTCGCCTTTGCTGCCAACCTGGATCGACGGCCGCTGTTCTACCAGATCTCCGTGGCCTGGATTCCTCTCTTGCACGACCGTGGTTATCACCTCTTCAAGCTGGGCGAAGAAGCGCACGTGCACCTCGATCGCCTCACGCTGGAGGGGCATGCGGGAAAATTGACCCGACAGATGCTCCGCCGCGCGCAACGCGACGGGCTGACCTTCCGGATCATGCAGCCTCCCGAAATCGACGCACGCATGGCGGACCTCGCGGACATCTCGGCGGGCTGGCTGCGCGCGAAGCACGTGATCGAACGGCAGTTCTCGCTCGGCTACTTCGACCCGGCGTATTTGAGGCGCTTTCCGTGCGCGATCGTGGAGACTGGCGAGAACAATCAACTCGTGGCCTTCGCAAACCTGCTGGAAGGCCCGCGCCGCGAGGAGCTGTCGGTCGATCTGATGCGATACCGGACGGATGGACCTGGCGTGATGGACTTTCTGCTGTTATCCATCATGCTGCACGGCAAAGAAGCAGGGTATCGAACATTCAACCTCGGCATGGCGCCACTCGCGTCCGTTGGGGAATACCCCGGAGCGCGATTCGGAGAGAAGCTCGCGGGGCTTCTGTTCCGCCGCGGCGAGAACTGGTACAACTTTCAGGGCGTACGCTTCTACAAACAGAAGTTCGATCCGGAATGGATGCCACGTTACATGGCCTACCCGAGCGCGCTCGAGTGGCCGGTCGCGCTCGCCCACGTCAGCGCGCTGATTGCCGGCAGCTGGGGAAGCGCGCTCCTGCCCCGGCGCGACTCCTCCAGGCGCGATCCGGACGTCAGGCTGGTGACCGTTGGCCGCGCTTAGGGGCTTGTCTCGGCTGAATCAGTCGAGACAGGCCACTGTCCGGGTCCTCGTCGTCGCCGCCGTGCTCGTGATTACCACGGCCATCTCCGGTTGCGCCGCGAATGCGCGTCCCCTCGTCCCCGATCGATTCGTGAGCCTGAACGGCCACTCGCTGCGTCTGCACTTCGCGAACGCGCAGGCCCCGGCTGCACGTCCGTTGCTCGTCTATGCGACCGGCGACGGTGGAATGCATCGCAAGGACCTCGACACCTACCGGCATCTCGTCTCCTGGGGCTATCCCATCGTCGGATTTGACGCTCGCGATTACGTCAAGCATCTCGGTCCGGGATCCGATACGACCACCCCGCGACGATTGGCCTCAGACTATGCGCGAATCATCGACAGCGCCAGGGAGACGCTCGGAATCGATGCGCGCCGTCCGGTCGTGCTGATCGGCGTCTCGCGCGGAGCAGGCCTGTCTGTGATTGCCGCCGGCCAGCTTCGCCAGGTCATCAGCGGTGTCGTCGCCGTCGCGCTTACGCATGAGGAAGAGTACGTCCGATGGTATCGCCGTCTACGTGTGCTACGAGAGCAGCGCCGGCCCGTGATGGTGGACGTGTATGAGTATCTTGTGCGACTTCGCGACCTGCCGCTCGCGGTCGTTCAATCGACGCACGATCACTACCTGCCCGCGGCGAAGGCGCGCGTATTGTTTGGCCCCGATACGAAACGACGATGGTTCCAGTCGATCGAGGCGCACAATCACAATTTTGGTGGCGCCCGCAGCCGCATGTACAGCGCAGTTCAGGCGGCGCTCACCTGGGTTACCGCACCACCGAAGTCGACGAACTGACGAGAGGTTTTGAAACCAGTTCTCTTGATCCGCTCAGATCCCGCATGACGACGTTCGTCGCCGGCGATCGCGTTCACGTCGCCACCCTCGGCACCGGAATCGTGCGGGAAGCACGCAACGGCGGTCGTTACCTGATCGAGTTGAAAGGCCGATCGATGGTCGTGGCGGGGAGTCAGCTCGAGCCAGCACCCGAGCGCCGAACCGCAAAGCGCCATAGAGCCGCGAAGGATCGTCCAACACAGACAACCGCGACCGATCCTGTCACTCTGACCTCCACTCGCTCGGGCTCACTCGACCTGCACGGCAAGACGGTGCTCGAAGCGCTCGATGCGCTTGATTCATTTCTCAATGACGCACTGTTGGATGGCTCCGACGAGGTGCGGGTGATTCACGGGCGCAGTGGCGGCAAGGTGAAGGCTGCGGTGCATGGACGCCTGGCGGAATTGCCCTCCGTACGCGCGTTCCGCGTCGACCCCGCCAATCCGGGCGCGACAATCGTGAAGTTGTAACCGCGCGTCAGGCCAATAGGCCGACTTTGTCAGATCAGCCCATTTGCTCGGTCGACGGCCCGCGACTTGTCACGCCGAGGTCGCGCAGAGAGCGCCAAGCGCGCGGAGAAGACAAGTAAAGGGGCGGCTGCGTGACCCTACTAGGCCGATTTTATGCGGTGTCGGGCAATACTGCCGGCCGCGCGTGCCCGCTCGGTGTTGACGGCGCCGTTGAAGTGGGCTCCCTCTTCGAGCGCGATCTGCCGGGCGATGATGTTCGCCTCCACCGTTGCCTTCGGTCCGATGTCCACGATATCCGCCGTGATGTGACCTTCCAGGTGCCCATTGATCATCACCGTCCGCGCGGTCACCGCGGCGCGCACGACCGACCCCGCGCCCGTGACCAACCCGTGGCCTTGCAGATCGATCGTGCCCTCGAAGGTTCCCTCAATCATGAGGTCTTCATCCGCCTTCAGTTCGCCCTTGATCAACAGTCCGGTTCCGCTACGCATGGGCTCTACTTTCCAGCACTCCGGGGACAGACGCAAGCTGAGCGGTGCGCGCGCGGGTATGACTCGGCACGCAAACATGCCGCAGACTGATACCCGCGCATCACACGCGACCGAGTGAAGACACAGACCGACACAGAGTGTTGTCGAGATGGGAGCGGGACCGATCGAGAGGGACAAACGGAGGCGGCTGCGCGGGGTTCTGTCGCGCATCTAGTGAGACCATGCGCCCGGATGAAACATCCGAAAGCCGCGCGGTGTGGGTGCGGCAGAACCCCGTGACGCCCTTCTCAGTCCGGTGGCGTGTCCATGATGCCTCCTCGAGAGGAAGGCGAATGGTTCGTCGGCCGCCGGCTCACCAATTTCAACCGGCGGCGATGAACACCGACAGCATGGATCCAGTGCGAAAGAGTGTCAAGCGGGGCATTAAAAGTTCTAACGTTCTAACGTTCCAAAGTCGGCGGCTCTGGCACTTGGCGCGTTAGAGCGTTAGAGAACGTTAGAACGTTGAACCCTGCTCACCACCACCGCTGCGACCATACGGCCGACACGGCGACTGCGTGTTTCCACTTCGGATTGTAGAGCGAGCTGGAACCCTGGTAGCCGCCCCGCAACGTAAAGCTCGTGGTCACCCGGTAACCCAGGTTTGCTTCGGCGCTGGTGGCGGTAAGACGGCCCCTGGTGAGCCCCGCCAGGACCGGTGAGGATGCCCGGACGGTGCGCCCGGCAGCGAACCACCTGGGCGTAAGCGTGCGGACCGCCTGCAGGTTGAAACCGCGCACGACCGCCGGCGATATCGTGGTGTCGAACCGATCAACGATCCATTCACCGCTGACGCGCGTGTAGCCGACCGCGTACTCCCCTTCGATATTGAAAACGGTCGCGCTTTCGTCAGGCAGCGGTGTGCCCTGATAGCTCACGGCATTCGACCGGTACCGCCCCCGCGCAAAGCCGGCACCGAAGCGAAGCCCCTCGGCCGGCGTGATTCCGCCGCCCATCACGATCTGTGAAGCTGCCGGCGCTCTCGCGGCGCTGAAGAGGTTGCGGCTCCGCGTGGGCGTCGCATCCGTGACGCCGCCGCGTACGTCCCATCGTGCCCCCGAAGCGCTCACGATCGCGCCGAGTGGGTAACCGCCAGACATGAGCGTGACGCGATCGAAATGGCCGTCGAACGCGGGCAGTGGCACGAAGTAATAGAACGGCGCACCGATCGTGGGATTGCGATCGGCCCGTAACTCCAGCGTGGCCAGGCCCATCGGCGACGAGATGATGCCCGCATCGATGCGGTACGGAATGCGCGTCGACGACGTGTATCGCAGCTGAAGCTGGTACATCTCCGCGCCCCATTCGCCGCCGGGCATGCGCTTCGCCCACGGGCGGACCACAACGTCCCACCCGTGCCCTACGCCGATCGTGTTCACCGCGTCGAAGATCAGAAATGGGTCGCCGTTGTCGGCCGACGAGACGCTTGCCGAGACGACCGCTTCCATCGCGACACGGCCGGTGACGTCCTGCGCGCGTGCGCTCGCAGGCACCACGCAGGCGATCGCAACAGCGCCGGCAACGGCCGTGCGCACCGCGGTGTGGAGGCCCCCGCCGGCAACCTTCAATGAAATCGGCCCGGCGGCCGGCGTGCGCGCGGCGGCATCAACGGCGGAGAGGTCGATATCCGGAAGCGCCTTGGCCAGCGCCTGCACGACCTCGGCGTCGAACTGCGACCCGGCGCATCTCCACAGCTCACGCAAACCTTCGGATGTTGCGCGCGCGGGCCGATACGCGCGCGCACTCGTCATCGCGTCGAACGCATCGGCGACGTGGACGATGCTCGCAACGAGCGGGATCTCGACGCCGTGCAGCCCGTGTGGATAGCCCTTGCCGTCCGGCCGTTCGTGGTGCAGCTCGACGATCGGGATGTGCGGCTCGAGGAAGGGCACGCTGCGGAGAATCCGCGCGCCAACGCCCGGATGCTGCTTGATGATCTCGTATTCCTCCGCCGTCAGTGCGCCGGGCTTCATCAGGACGTGATCGCTGATGCCAATCTTGCCGATGTCGTGGAGCAGCGCGCCGAGACGCAGCACTTCGAGTTGCGCGGGGTCGAGCGACATGCAGCGGCCAATCGCGAGCGACACCGCGCTGACGCGCTCGGAGTGGCCTGCGGTATATGGATCGCGCGCGTCGAGCGCGAGCGCCAGCGCCCGGATCGTCCCGAGATACGCGCTGAGGGTCTCCGCCTCGGCCGCGCTCACCGCGTGCATCATCGTGTTGAACGCCACCGTCAGCGTGTCTACTTCGAGGCTGTCGCCGCCGGGCGTCAGCGGATGGTCGAAGTCGCGCGACCCGGTCATGGCGGACAACGAGCTCGAGAGCGCGTCGATGGGGCGCGCGATGGTGCGGGCGAGCCACAGGCTCGCAAGCCCCGCCAGCGCGAATGCCCCCATCGCGATGCCCCCCATCGTCCGCAGCGCTCCCTGGACGACGGGACGGGCGGACGCGTCGATCGAATCGAGCACGTATACCTGCGCGGCACCCTCCTGTACGAGCCGTCGCACGGCGTATTCGGAGTCGCCGAGCGTCACCACGTCGAGGCCGCCCAGTGCGCGGATGATCTGGGGCGTGATCGCCATCATCGGCGCCGGCGGCAGCGTCGCCGCGATGACGCGATCGTCCGAGACGATCAGCGTCCGCGCGCCGGACAAGTCGGAGAGCTCGCGCGCGTATCGCTCGTTGAGCGCGTTCGCCAGACGAAGCGTCCCAAGCTCGGTGCCCTGCAGCGAGACAGGGACGGACGCGATTCGGAACACGCCCGCCGGTGTCGTGACGAAGGTCGCATCCGAGCCCCCGGGCGCCGCGCTCACTCGAGCATCGGCAGGCCACTCCCCCGCGCGTCGCCCCGAGACGCCCAGGACGGCGCCAGACTGGTCGCGGCCTTCGAGCACGTCCGGTTGTATTCGCGCGGCGAGCTTGTCAAGCTCGTGCCCGATCGTGGCCACGAGATCCTGTCGTCCCGCCGCGTTCGTCGTCTGCAGCTCAGTCTGGTACGTGTCGAGCGCCGCCTTGAGCGTCGAATTCTCAGCGAGCATCGCGACCTGCGCCCGCAGTTCCCGCGCGCGCCGTTCTTCGAGCGCCCCAAGCAGCCGCTGGCCTGTCTCCAGCTTGTCGACGACGCCGTCGCGCACGCGGTCGCGCACTTTCAGGGTTACCACCAACAGCACCGCCGACAGCACGAAGGCCACCGTCGCGAGCGTCACGATCAGCGTTCGGACGGCGAACCGCGGCGGAGTTGCCCGTGCCATTTACTTTCCCACGACCGGCAGCGAGAACTCGGCGCTGGCCGATTCGCCGGCGACGACCCGGATCGATTTTGTCGTTTCCGCGATCCGCTCGTGCCACGCGCTCAATTGGTAGGTGCCCGGGGGGACGGCGTCGATCTCGAACGTGCCGCTGGCCGACGGGGTCGTGTACAGCCGATGCTCGAAGACCATGATCGTCGCGGCCATCTCGGAGTGAATGTGGCAGTACACCTTGATCACGCCGGCATGCATGAACGTTCGTTCGCGCTTTTCCCCCTTGCGGAATCGTCCGAGGTCGAACGTGGCATCTCGCGAGAGCGAGAACACGTTGTGAAAGTACGGATCGAAGTTGGGAAACTCGACGGTAGACGCACGCGTAATCGCGGTGACGCGCGGCACGAAGGCTTCGTCGCGCTGGGCGATCGAAGAGCGAGTGACCGGCAGGACCTGCTCGACCGGGGCGTCCCTGACGAAGACGACGACATTGGCGATTTCGGCCGCGTCTGGCGTCTTGCGGTTCACCTGCCGCGAGGGATAGGCGCCTGAGCGCAACGCTGTGCCAACAGGTGAAACCAGGTGCACGACGCCCGCGATCCGTCCGTACGCCGGGAGGGCCCGACCCGCAGCCGGCATCCCGGCGACAGCTGCACAGGTGATCGCCAGAAGCGCCATCGGCGGACGAAATGGCACACGGACCAACAGATCTGTAATCGTTTCGGCCATTCCCGAGGGCATCGGGCTGCCATGTGCGCAATGCGTGCCAAGAGGTTGCCCAGCAGGACTAGTCCGATTTCCTCGTGACCCTCCGCACGGTATAGTCAAAGCACTGGCAGGACAACGCCTCATGATTCAGTCAGGTCCCTTCGGCGGCGTGGACAAGGCGAGCCCCGACGAGCTGCGGCAGCGGCTGCACTCGCTCCAGCATCTGATCGACAAGGCGCCGGTGCCGATCGCGATCGCCCACGATCCCTCGTGCCGGACGATCACCGCCAACCGGGCGCTGGCCACTCTTCTCCGGACGCCTGAGGACGCCAACATCTCCCTGACGCCTCCGCCGGGCGAGCGCCCGTCCTACCGCATTCAACGGAACGGCAAGGACATCCCGCCCGACGACCTGCCGATGCAGTATGCGATTGCGCATCGCGCAACCGTGACAAACGAGATCGAAATCGTACGCGCCGATGGCAGCGTCGTGTACGTGCAGAACGACGTCGAACCTCTGTACGACACGCACGGGGAGGTCTACGGATGCGTGAGCGTCTGCGTCGATCTGACGGATCGAAAGCTGGCGGAGATTGCCCTCCGCGACGCGGACCGCCGGAAGGATGAGTTCCTCGCCACGCTGTCGCACGAGCTGCGCAATCCGCTGGCGCCTATCCGGACGGCGGTCGAGGTGATGCGGCTCGCGCGGGCCGATCCGGATCTCGTCGAGAAAGCGCGCGCCACGATCGAGCGCCAGCTCCTGCACCTGGTACGCATCACCGACGATCTGCTGGACGTCGCTCGCATCACGCAGAACAGAATCGAGCTGAGACGCGAGCGGATCGATCTGCGCGCGGTGCTGCAGGGCGCCCTCGAGGCTTCGCGTCCGATGATCGACGCGCAGGGTCTGGCGCTGACGCTCGATAGCCTGCCGCAACCGTTGTGGATCGTCGCCGACTTCACCCGTATGGCCCAGGCGTTTTCAAACCTCCTGAACAACGCGGCCAAGTACACCGAACGCGGCGGCCAGATCCGCGTGTCGATGAAAGCGGCCGAAGGGATGGCCAGCGTCATCGTCGCGGATACGGGACTCGGTATCGAACCGGATCTGCTGTCGAGCATTTTCGACATGTTCACGCAGCTCCAGGCGCACCGCGATCGCGCGCAGGGAGGACTCGGGATCGGCCTGACGCTCGCCAGGCGGCTGGTGGAGATGCACGGCGGCACAATCGAAGCGCAGAGCGAGGGAACAGGCCGGGGCAGCCGATTCGTTGTGCGCCTGCCGATTACGCGGGACGCTGATGTGGAGGACGATGTGCGCGACCGCGACTCTTTGTCCGCGCCTGCCGCCTACCGGGTACTGGTGGCAGAAGATAATCCGGACGCGGCCGAGATGATGCGCCTCATGCTGGAGTTCAAGGGACACGATGTCCGGGTTGCCGCCGACGGGGTGGAGGCGATCGCGCTGGCCGAACGGTTCGCGCCACACATCGCCTTTGTCGACATCGGCATGCCGCGCATGGATGGATACGACGTGGCGCGCCGGATTCGCGAGCGGCTCGGCGCGGGTGTCGTGCTCGTAGCCCTGACGGGCTGGGGACAGGACGAGGACAAGCGGCGTTCACGCGAGGCTGGCTTCGACCACCATCTGACCAAACCCCCGGAGCCCGAGGTGCTGGAGCGGCTGATCGCAACCTGTGCCGGCAGGTAGTCGCGCCCGCCGGGTTCGCAGGGCCGGGTCGCCCCGCTGAAAGGTGGGCTGTCACATCTTTCTCGCTGCCAAGATCAAGCAGGAGAATAGGAGAAAAAATCTGTGTTCTCCTGATCTCGTTGTCTGCTGTTTGATCTTTATTGGGGCCTGTCGCGAGGAACGCGTGGTTACGCGGAAGGCGGCTGGCTTAAGACCCCGGCCTACGGATCACAACGCGTGAAACAGCCACGCCGTCACGGCGCAGGTCGCATATAATCCCCGCTCCTGCACCAGTATCCATGTCGATAGCCCCCGGTACGCGAGTCGGTCCGTACGAGATCAGCGGCTCGCTCGGGGCAGGCGGCATGGGCGAGGTGTATCGCGCGCGCGATCCGAAGCTCAATCGCGAGGTCGCGATCAAAGTGCTGCCCGATCTCTTCGCGACCGATCCGGATCGCCTTGCACGGTTCGAGCGCGAAGCGCGCGCGGTCGCGGCGCTGTCGCACCCCAACATCCTCGCCATCTACGATTTCGGCACGGACGGGACGCGGCCCTATGCCGCGATGGAGTTGCTGGAAGGGACAACCCTGCGGGCGCGGATGGAGTCGTCGCCCCTGTCGCCCCGCCGCGCGGTCGAGTACGCCATCCAGATTGCCCGCGGCCTTGCCGCCGCGCACGACAAGGGCATCGTCCATCGCGATCTCAAGCCGGAGAATCTCTTCGTGACCAATGACGGGCACGTGAAGATTCTGGACTTCGGGCTTGCGCGGCTGTTGCCGGTGTCGGTCGCGGCCGCGACGTCGGCCATGACCGGCGTGGAGACGACCGATGGTGTCGTGTTGGGAACGGTCGGGTACATGTCGCCGGAACAGGTGCGGGGCGAAGCAGCCGACCATCGGTCCGACATTTTCTCGTTCGGCGCCGTCCTGTACGAGATGCTCAGCGGCCGCCGCGCGTTCGGCGGAGACAGCGCCGTCGAGACGATGAACGCGATCCTGAAAGAAGAGCCGCTCGAGTTCTCGATCGCCGACGCGTCGCTCGGGCCGGCGCTTGCCCGCCTGGTCCGGCACTGCCTCGAGAAAGAGCCGTCGGAGCGATTCCAGTCGGCGCGCGATCTTGCGTTCGCGCTCGAAGCGCTACGAGGAAGTTCCGATCCCGGCAGCGCCACACGAGTGCCTGGTCATCGGCGTGGCCGGGTGTCTCCCAGCGTTGCGGGCGCGCTCGTCATCCTAGGGCTCCTGGCGGGATGGGTCGGGCACCGTGTCCTCAATCCGCTTCCCGCGCTGGTTCCTACAGGGGAAGCCCTCTTCACGCGCCTCACATACGACAAGGGGACGATCTGGAACGGGCGGTTCGCCCCCGACGGGCAGACGATCGTTTACGCAGCCGCCTGGGAAGGAAGGCCGATCCGTGCCTTCCTGACGCGGACCGAGCGCCCGGGTGCGACGCCGCTGAATCTTCCCGACGCATCGATCCTGTCGATCTCATCGACCGGAGAACTGGCGGTGTCTCTCGGCCACACGTTCGAGGGATGGATGGGCGAGGGCACGCTCGCGCGGGTTCCGATGTTCGGCGGCGCGCCGCGGCCGATCCTGGAACACGTGCGGGAGGCAGACTGGACGCCTGATGGATCCGATCTGGCCATCGTGCGGCGTTCGGACGGCCGCGAGCGCCTGGAGTTTCCGATCGGCAAGGTGCTGTACGAGGCAGGCGGCTACATCAGCCATATCCGCTTCTCCCACGACGGCCAGCGCATCGCATTTGCGGATCACCACCTGTACGCCGATGACAACGGAGACATTGCGATCGTCGACCGCGGCGGCCGCAAGACGACGCTGGCGACGGGGATGTCGGGCGTGCGGGGCGTCGCCTGGTCTCCGGACGGGCGTGAGGTCTGGTTCACGGCGAACAACGTTCCACATGCAGGCGACGTCCTACGGGCGGTCAGCCTCGACGGCCGGTCGCGGGTCCTGCTGTCGATTCCCACAGACGGCAAGCTGCTGGACGTCGCCAAGGACGGACGTGTTCTGCTCGAAAGCGAAGCGGTCGTCCGGCACATCGAGGCATGGCCCGGCACGGAGAAGCGGGCGCACGATCTGAGCCTCTTCGATCAATCGATCGCGACCGTCGTGTCCCCTGACGGCCGGAGCGTGTTGATCACCGATCAGGGCAGTTTCGCCGGCATGAGTTACGCAATATATCTGCGCCGGCTCGATCAACCGGAGGCTGTCAGGCTCGGTGACGGGCAGGCGCAGGATTTTTCACCGGACATGCGATCGGTGCTGTCGCTCATCACCGGACCGCCGTCACGGATTCTGCTGTTGCCGACAGGCGCGGGCCAGATGCGGGAGGTGGCGAATCGGGACGGGCTGACGATCCAGATCGCCCGCTGGATGCCCGACGGAACACACCTCGCGCTCGTGGGCGGACGAGGCAACGAGCCCGCGCGCGGCTATGTCCAGGATATCCAGACCGGCGCGGCGAAGTCGTTTACGCCGCCGGGCGTGAACTTCGTGCGCTTCTGGCTGATGCCGATGTCCCCCGACGGCGCGCGTGTCGCGCTGACTGGCCCCGACGGACGCACGTATATGTACTCCACGCGCGGAGCAGAACCTGAGCCCCTCACGCTCGCACCCGGGGAATACCCGATCGAATGGTGTGAGGATGGGCGGTCGCTGTTCGTGTCGACAGGCCCGGGGATCCCGTACCGCATCGTACGCCTCGACGTCGCAACGGGGCGTCGAGAACCCTGGAAGGAGCTCATGCCCTCGCAGGTGGCGGGGATACGCCTGTCACAGGTCCAGCCGACGCGGGACGGGCGGTCGTTCGTCCACACGTATTCGCAGTTGTTGTCGAACCTCTACGTCGCGGAAGGCCTGCCCCGGTAGTCGTCCAGAGCGGCCCACACGCATCCCCAAAGTAGATCCGCCGCTCCTTTCTGAACCATAATTCAATCTTCGAAGGAGCGCGGATGATGAAACCCTTGCGGCCGCTCGTGATAGCGGCCGCGCTGAATGTGACGATTGGGACCGGCGTAGCGGCGGCGCAGACGGTGTTAGTACGGCACGCAAAGCCAGGCGAGGCGATCGAGCTTGATTTGAACGCGACGAAAGTCGCGACCGCGACGGCGGACGGCGCGGGCGATGCGACACTGCCGTTGGATCTTCGTGTGAACAACGCGGGCAGGACCGAGATCGACGCCAACATCTTCATCGACACCTGCGACAATCTCCATCGCGTCATCGTCGCCGAACGCGGGCAGCCACTGGCCGCACAGCAACCGGGCTGCGAGCGACGAGAAATCTCCGGGTTGTACTGGGTGCGTCGCGTCAACACGCTCGTGGTGGATGTCGGCGGACCGAACCCGACGATGATGCTCATAAAAGGGGAATACGGCCTCGAGCCCGAACGCACCTGGGGTGCACCGGCGGGCCTTGTCGTGTTCGGCGGCGGAGGATTGACCGAGCTCCGCGACGCGGCCCTGATTTTCTGCGGGACGGCCTCGTCGTGCGGCAAGACCAGCGGCTTTGCGTATACGGCCGGGGCTACGCTCTGGCTCAAGCGGTACGTAGGCCTCGAGAGCAGCTACATGAAGCCCCGCAAAACGACCGCGTCAGGCAGCGGAGAGACCTACAGCTTCAACAGCGAGCTCGATCTCGATGTCATCACGCTGGCTGGAACGGTCGGCGCTCCGATCGGACCCGTCCGGCTCTCCGGCAAGGGGGGCACCAACTACCATTTCGGAACATCCACGACGAAAGAAACAATCAACAGCCTGTCGCAGACATTCGAGGTGAAGACGCGGGGCTGGGGTTGGCTGTTCGGCGCCGACGCCGAGGTCTGGGTCACGCCGGCGGTCGCGCTCTATGCCGACTTTGGTTTTGCGGGCCTCAGAGGCGGGGCTGTTGGCGGCGGAGAAGCGCGACTCGACGATCGCCTGCGCTTCCTCATGTTCGGCGTGCGCGTCCACATCGGACGGTGAAAGAGCATGAGCGATTCGCGGTTCGCGACTCGCGAACGAGGAAAACGATCACTGGACGTCGATAAGCTCGATTTCGAAAACGAGCGAGGCATACGGCGGGATGGGCCCGTTGCGGACGGCGCCGTAGGCCAGCGACGGCGGGATCACGAGCCGGCGCAACCCCCCGACTTTCATGCCCGGTAGCCCCTGATCCCACCCGGCAATGACCTGGCCGAAGCCGAGCGTGAACGAGAACGGCGTTCCACCCACCGACGTTTCGAACTGCAGGCCCTTCCCGTTCGTCTTCGACGCGTCGTACAACCAGCCGGTGTAGTGAACGGTCAGCACCTTGCCAGCCGCCGCGTCCGTGCCGGTTCCGGGGGCCACGTCGGTCTGGCTGAACGGCGCTGAGGACGATGGCGTCGTCGGCGAGCTTCCACATCCGGCGGCCGCCGCTGCCACGATGACACAGGCCCACGCCATCAACGATCCTCGAATACACGATGCGACAGTCACACGATCTCCTTGGGAACAGTCAGGCAGCCCCAATATTATGAATCGCTAATCACTAAAGTGATTAGCGACTGACACCCTCGTCAGCCGAACCGCTGGTCGTCTGCCGATGGGCCGTAAATGGCGGGCACCGGCACGTCGTTCAACCGCAAGTACACCGTCAACTGGCCGCGGTGATGCGCGAGATGGTTGATGGAATCGCGCAGCATGATGTGCCGCGGCTGCTCGGATACGGTCTTTCCCGCCACCAGCAGACGCCACGGCTTCATCAGGTGCTCGTCGTTCGTTCGCTGAAGCGCGGACCGTGCGCCCGCAACTCCTTCGTCCATCATCTTCACGAGATCGTTATTCGTGCGGAAGTCGGTCTTGAAGGATCCGGACGACCCGCCCGGCGGGTTCAAATCGAATTCCTCCTTGTCGATCATCATCGTGATCCATGCCGGCATGCCCGCGACGAGTGCGGCGAGGCGTCCGAGCGGCATCGATTTCTCGTGAGGCTTCCAGTCGTTTCGCCCTTCCGGCACACGCTCGAGGGCCCGGCGCGTGAGCGGACCTTCGCGTTCCAGTTCGCCGAGGAAAAGATCGGTCAGTTTCATACATCAATCTCCACTACGAGTCTGCCCTCATTCTTGCCATTCGCGCACCCATCTGCTGCAGCTCGTCACGACTGAAAAGGCCACGCGCGGTGCGGAACATCTCGCCTTCCTCTTCTTTGATGTGATGCTCGATGCTCTCCTTCAGCACTTTGAACTTCGCCCCCCACTTCTCATCGTCCTTGGGAAGCGCGTGCAGCTCTTTGACGATCAGGTCCGCGACGTGATGCTCCTGGTAGCCTTCGAGGACGATGTCTTTGGCTTCCGGGTGTGTTTTCAGGGCAGGGTAGAGCACTTTTTCTTCGATCAATTCGTGCACGTTCAGCAGGGCCGTCAGGGTATTGAGCAGTTCGCTCCGCCCTTTGACGGCACGTTCGGTCGTGTCCTGGCCCTGCTTCAACAGGTCTTCGAATCGCCGATGATCCTTCTCGAGGTATGCGATCGCGTCGAGGTCGCCCGACCCCCATGGAACACGGTTGGCAACGGCCGCAACCGCGCCCGCGACAGCGCCGCGGACGGTGGCTGCGGCCGACGCCAGCTTCGACGGATCGGCGGTCGGATGCTTTCTCCCTGATTTGGAGGCCGCGGCGCGCGCGGCGGTCTTGCGTTTCGCAGTCGCCTTCGCCACAACGCGCTTTGCGGCGGTTCGCTTCCTCGGTACCGCCTTCTTCGCCCGTCTGGCAGTTGTGCGTTTGACCGGCTTTTTCGCTCCTGCCTTCGCCGTTGAACGCTTGACCGCCTTCTTCTTCGATGCTCGCTTGGCCACGCCCTGCCTCCTCATTCGCCGATTCGCGATCACTTTCCGAACTCTCGGAGTCCGATGGACAGGCTATCGTGGCACAAGTCAACGCTCGAGTCGCATCTATCGGGTAGATCCAGACATCTCAGCCGCGGTCTTTCGACGGGAGTGGACCCCTTCGGCAAACTCCTCGATCATCTTCCTGTTGAAGGCGGGGATATCGTCCGGCTTGCGTGAGGTGACGAGCCCGTTGTCCACGACGACCTCCTGGTCCACCCACTGCCCGCCGGCGTTGCGCAGGTCGGTCGCGAGCGATGGCCAGGACGTGAGCTGGCGCCCTTTCACCGCACCCGCTTCAATCAGCGTCCACGGGGCGTGGCAGATTGCCGCGATCGGCTTCCCGGCGTCCACAAATGCCTTCACAAATCGTACAGCTGTCGGGTTGATGCGGAGCTTGTCGGGATTCATCACGCCGCCCGGCAGGAGCAGCGCATCGTACTCATCCGCCTTCGCCTCGTCCAGCCGACGGTTCACCGGGAACTCGTCACCCCACTTGATGTGCTGCCACCCCTTCACTTTTGCATCCTGAGGCGACACGATGTCGACCTTCGCACCGGCCGCTTCCAGCGCCCTCTTCGGCTCAACGAGCTCGGTCTGTTCGAATCCATTGTCGACAAGCGCTGCCACCCGCTTATTGCGCAGTTCATTTGACATACAGAACCTCCTAGATACCCAGGAAGGTGCAAGGGAGGATCCAAAGGTTCAGCGCTGACTCCTGAGCCCTTTTAAGAGGACACCTCTTCTGCGAAACATGCGTAAAAACTTGTTGAAGCCTATGGTTTTTCGTTTGCACTGTGGGCGGTATGACTCGATTCCCGAAACGCCAGATCGCAGCGTCGATCATCTCCGCGGTGCTCCTGGGCGTGTCGCTCGGCGCGGCGACGCCAATCCCGCAGCGCAGGAACAGCTTCACGCCTGCAGAGGACGTGCGGCTCGGCCGGCAGGCGGCCGCCGATGTCCGGCAGCAGCTGCCGATGCTGAACGATCGCGCGACGGAACTTCTCGTTGAACGTATCGGCGCGCGTCTGGTCGCTGCTGTTCCCTCGCGGTTCCGTCAGCCCGCCTTCCGGTATTCGTTCGACGTCGTGAACGCGCGGGAGATCAACGCCTTCGCGCTGCCTGGTGGTCCGATGTTCCTGAATCGCGGGATGCTCCAGGCCGCCCGTACAGACGACGAGGTCGCAGGAGTGATGGCGCACGAGTTGAGCCACGTCGTTCTCAGACATGGAACACTGCAGGTGGCGAAGGCGCAGAAATTCCAGCTCGGAGCCATCGCCGGCCAGGTCCTCGGATCGATCGTGGGAGGACGCACGGGGCAGGTGATCTCACAAGGATCCCAGGTCGGCCTGGGCACTTATTTCATGAAGTACAGCCGCGAGTACGAGCGCGAGGCAGACATGCTGGGGGCGCAGATCATGGCGCGCGCCGGCTACGACCCGCGCCAGATGGCCAACATGTTTCGGACCATTCAACAACGAGGTGGCGGCCAGGGCCCCGAGTGGTTGAGCGACCACCCGGATCCGGGCAACCGCTACGCCGCCATCAACCGTGAAGCGGCAACGCTCAGGGTCGCCGGTTCCCCAAACACCGGCCCGGCCTTCGAGTCGGTCCGTACGCGGCTCGCGCAGATGCCGCCTGCCCCGGCAGCCAGACGCGGGAACTGATCGCGATCGCGAGCCGCGCACCCGCGACCCGCGAACCGCGTCATAATGCGTGCAGGAGATCAGCACGCATGCGCATTCGAGCCCTCGCCATCGGTATCCTTGGGTTGTTCCCGCTGACCGGCCTGCTGGCCGGCCAGGACGTCGACGCGGGGCGAAAGGTGTTCGAGAGCCGCTGCGCGCGCTGCCACGGGGCCGACGGCAACGGGGGCGAAATGGGCCCGCCCATCACATTCCGCCTCACCGCGCGCGATGATCAGCAGCTCGCGGCGCTCATCCACGACGGGCTGCCGGCCCGAGGGATGCCGCCAAGTGCTGTCGTCGACCCCGAACTGACCGACCTCGTCAAGTTCCTCCGCTCGATTCAACGGCTTCCCGAGGAGAAGCCAATTGTGCGTCTGAAGATCCAGACGACCGCGGGAGCGACACTCGATGGACAGGTTCTCAGCGAAGGGTTCAACGACCTTCAACTTCTTACGGACGACAAGCGCGTGCATCTGCTGCGACGCACAGGCGATCGCGCGCGGGAAGTCACGTCGGAGACGGACTGGCCCACCTACAACGGTGATCCCCGGGGCAACCGCTACACGTCTCTGACCCAGATCGACAAAACCACAATCAGCCGTCTTGCGCCGAAATGGGTTTTTCCCTTTGGCGGCGCGGGCCAGTTGCAAGGAACACCGGTAGTGGCGGGCGGGATCATGTATGTGACGGCCCCAAACGAGTGCAACGCGCTCGATGCCGGAAGCGGCCGGCGGATCTGGCAATTCAAGCGGCCGCGAACGGCGGGAATCACCGCGGGCAGCGCAAATCGCGGCGCGGGCGTTGCGGGTGATCGCGTCTTCATCGAAATAGACGACGCGCACATCGTCGCGCTGAACCGCTATACAGGCGACGTATTGTGGGATACCGCGCTGGACGACTGGCGTAAGAACTACGCGGCCTCGTCTGCGCCATTGCCAGCCGGCAATCTGGTCATCTCCGGGGTGACGGGAGGCGAGCACGGCGCGAATGGCTTCGTCGCGGCTCACGATCAGGAGACGGGCAAAGAAGTCTGGCGATTCTGGACCGTGCCGAAGCCGGGTGAACCCGGATCGGAGACATGGCAGGGCAAGGACATCGAGCACGGCGGCGCGCCGACCTGGTTCACCGGCAGCTACGATCCGGAGCTCGACATCCTCTATTGGCCGACCGGCAATCCCGCGAAAGAGTACAACGGTGACGATCGCCAAGGGGATAACCTTTACGCGAACTCGATCCTGGCGCTCGATCGCAAGACCGGGGCGCTCAAGTGGCACTACCAGTTCACCCCGCACGATCTGTGGGACTGGGACGCCACGCAGACGTCCGTTCTCGTCGACGCCAACTGGCAAGGCACACCCCGGAAGCTCATGCTGCACGCTGCGCGCAACGGGTTCTTCTACGTGTTCGATCGCGTCGACGGCACGCTGCTGCTGGCCAAGCAATTCATCAAGACGTTGACGTGGGCCAGCGGCATCGGTCGCGACGGACGCCCCGTCAAGCTGCCCAACCAGGACCCGTCGCCGGCCGGCACGAAGGTATGTCCATCGCAGGACGGCGCGACCAACTGGTACTCGCCGTCGTTCAATCCGGCCATCGGCCTCTACTACATCCAGACCTTCGAGAAATGCAGCATCTATACGAAGAGCGCGCAGGGGGATTGGGAAAGCGGCAAGTCCTATCTGGGCGGCTCGCAGCGCACGGCGAAAGACCCACAGCCGCAGCGGATTCTGAGGGCGATCGACATTCACACCGGGGCGATTGCCTGGGAGCTCCCGCAGCCTGGTCCAGCCTTTTCATGGGGCGGCACGCTCGCCACTGCCAGCGGGCTCGTTATCTTTGGCGAAGAGGGGGGCGCCCTGATGGCGGCCGACGCGGTGACCGGCAAGCCGCTGTGGAGCTTCCCAACCAACGCCACATGGAAAGCGTCGCCGATGACCTATACGTTCGATGGCAAGCAGTACATCGCTGTCGCGGCCGGGACCAACATCATTGCATTCGGGGTGCAGTGAGGATCCCGGGGACAGCCACGGCGTCAGCGACAGCCACAGTCAGGAACTGACGTCTGCCAAGATCAAACAGGAGAAGGGGCGGAAGGGAGTTATTTTTGTTCGTGTCACGCTGCGTGACACCCGCTTTCAACCTCGACGACAGCCACAGCAAGGAACTGACGTCGGTGTTTGCGCCAGCTACTGGCGGTTGCGCCCGCGTGATTCAACGGTCAGCGCGAGGATGCGATCCAGCTTTCGTTCGAGACGAGCCAAGCCGCCGCCGAGAGCGTAGAGAGTTTTGTCGAGCCGGTCGTAGCCGAATTCCGTGTAGGCGCGCTGTTCGACGAGCTGTTTGGTGACGGCCGCGAATCCTCCCTCGACCTGTTCAAATCGCTCATCGATCCGATCGAACCGCTCATCGACCTGTTCAAAACGCTCATCGATCCGATCGAACCGCTCATCGATCTGTTCGAACCGCTCGATCATTTCTTCTCTGAGCGCCTTCATGCGGGCCTCCATGGTAGCACGTCACTGCTGCTCGACTCGTGCAAGTTGAGGCGCGCGCAGAATGTGCGCGTTTTGGTCATGACACCGAGGCACGCCGAAGAATTCGCAACGTGCCCTATGCGATCCGCGTTGTGTTTTTTGCCATCTTTCATCCTGCGTGGTCCGGCAAGACGATGGCATCGGCCTTTCTCGGCGGGCTCTGTGTCGTCTGGTTGCTCTGCGTGGGATCGTCTTCTCCGCGCACGGGGAAACTGCGCCACATATAATCCATCCTTGGTGTGACATCCCGCTGGGCAGGCTGTGAGCATGAGTCGACTGAAAGTCTGGGTGGTCGTCGCGATGGCGTTGTGCGTCGCCGGGGGGGCCGGATGGCGGCTCCTTCGCCCGCGCGCATCTGAGCAGCCGATCGTCGTTCACGCCAAAGGTCCGTCTCCAAACGATCGTCTTCGACAGTCACTCTTTGCCGAACTGCAGCCCGTAGCCCTCGCCAATTGCGAGCTCAGGCGGTTTGGTGAAGCGAACGACGGCGGCTATGCGCTCTGCGCGAATCTACTCGGCGGAGTTCAGGCGGGCTACTCCTACGGTATCTCAGGCTACGACGGCTGGGGTTGCCAGGTCTCGCGGCAACTGAAGATCCGGATTCATCAGTACGATTGCTTCGATCTGCACGAGCCGGTGTGTCCGGGTGGTGCGACGACGTTCCACGCGGAGTGCGTGGCTGGAAAGCCCTCAACCGATGAGAAGGGCCGCGTCTTCGAGACGCTCGAGAATCAAATCGGGAAATCCGGCAACGCCCGGCGCCAGCTCGTGATCAAGATGGACGTCGAAGGGGCCGAGTGGGAGACGTTCCTTCAGGCTCCCGATTCCGTTTTTGAGCAGATCGATCAACTGGCGATCGAGTTCCACGGCGCCAACCGCCAGCGCTTCGTTGACGCCATCGGAAAGCTGAAGCGCTTCTTCTACGTCGCGAACCTGCATTTCAACAATTACAGCTGCACCACGGGGATGGAGCCATTTCCGTCGTGGGCCTACGAGGTCCTGCTCGTGAGCAAGCGGTTGGGAATTCCGGATTCGTCCGGGAAGCGCCCGGACATGAGCGCGGTCAACGCGCCGAACAATCCGAAGGTCCCTGATTGCCAGGATTAATGCTGCGAGGCGGTGTCGTTGCCGAGCAGCCACTTGTCGAACCAGCCGACGATGTGCTGCAAGCGCTCGACGCGGTGCCAGGGCTTGCCGGAACGCGAGAGCTCGTGGCTCTCGTTGGGGAATCGCACCATCACCGCCGGCCGTTTGAGGTATTTCAGGGCGCGGAACAAATCCTCTCCGCCAGCCCCGGGCGGTGTCCGGTAGTCCTCGTCGCCGAGGATGAACATCATCGGTGTCTGGATGTTGGCCACGTAGGTAAGGGGTGAACGCCGCGCGAAGTCGGCCGGGTCCTCGAAGGGCGCCTTGTGGAACCACGTCGGGGTAAAGAGCGTGAAGTCGGCGGTGTACCAGAAGTTGGCCCAGTCTGAAATGTCGCGCTGGCTGACCGCGGCCTTGAACCTGTTGGTCTGCGTCACGACCCAGTTGGTCAAGAGGCCACCTCCGCTCCCGCCGGTGACCCCCATGCGCGAAGGATCCACATATCCTTTTTTCAGGATTTCATCCACTCCAGCCATGAGGTCCTTGTAATCGTCGCCCGGATACGCGAACTGGATACTGTTGCCGAAATCCTGTCCGTAATTGGAGCTGCCGCGCGGATTCGTGTACAGCACGACGTACCCCTTCGCGGCCATCCACTGGAACTCGTGCGTGAACGTGTTGCCGTATGCGGAGTGCGGGCCGCCATGGATCTCGAGAATCAATGGATACTTCATGGTGGGATCGAACGACGGCGGCTTCAGGATCCAGCCTTGGATCTTCTTCCCATCGAAGCTCCTGTACCAGTGCTCCTCGGGTTCGCTCATCCCGACCTGCGCGAACAGCTCGTCGTTGAACGACGTCAGCTTCTTCATCGTGCTGCCCGTGGCGCTGTCCGTGACGTAGAGATCCCCCACGACCGTTGCCGTTGAACGCACGAAGGCGAACCTGCGTGACGCGGCGTCCGCCGTGTAGGCCATGATCTCCTGCGTGCCGTCCGTTACCGGCTGGATCCTCCCCGTCGCGACATCGATGCGCTCGAGGTTCGCATTGCCCTGCTCGCCAACCTTGATGAAGATCGTCTGCCCATCCTTTGACCAGACGGGGCCAGCGGGCATCTGACCGCGGGGTGATCGTTGATCGCCGCCAACCGATCCGTCGATGTCGAAATCGTAGCCGGCGGTGAGATTGCGCGGTGCGCCGATTCCAAGCTCTGCGACCCATAGATCGGTCTGGCTGAACGACAACTGGGGGTTGCCGGCGAGCGATCCGTCAAACGCCACGCGCTTTCCATCGGGTGAGACGGCATACGCCCCGATGCTGCCCTCGATGCTGACGAGCCGCGCCGGCTCACCTCCGTCCTTCGACACGGCATAGATGTCGCTGTCGTTGGCGAAGTAGTAAGGCTCGCGGCGCCGATCGGACACGAAATAGATCTGCGATCCGTCCTTCGACCAGTGGTAGTTGCCGGTGGTGAACTCGCCCGACGTGAGCCGCTTCGCGGGAGCTGGCGCCGCGAGGCCGGACGCCACCCCCACCGTCCAGATTTGTGAAGGACGGGTACCGTCCACGAAGCCGGAACCGGCCACCCCGTTTGCGCGATACGCGGCTTCGGTAATGACGCGGATGTCGCTCTCGCGGGGCTTCTCGCCGCTTTTCCCGTCGTCCTTCTTCGCAATGTCCTCGGGCTTCGTTCCCGACGAGAAGGCGATCGTTTTCCCGTCGGGCGCCCATTCGGGCACACCCGCCCCGCGCGGCATGTCTGTGATGGATCGCGGCTCTCCGGCACCGAGTGGCAGAACGTAAATCTGCGCGGGCTCAGGCTTGCCGTCCTTGTCGGTGGATCGGACGAACGCGAGTTGACGGCCATCGGGCGACCACCTCGGAGAGGTGTCGCGCGGGCCATTGGTCAAGGCCCGCGGGGGCTCGCTTGCGGCGCTGCTGGCGATCCAGATGGACGACAGATAGGTGTCTTTCTTTTCGTCAGCCGCGACACGAACGAAGGCGACCTGCGATCCGTCCGGCGCCATCTCCGGATCTGCGACCCACACGAAACTGAACAGATCCTTTTCGGCCATCCCGCGCCGCCCGGCGGCGCCCGATCGTGCGGCGGCGATGACGACAGCGATTGCCAGAGGTAGCAATAGACGAGATTTCATGCGACGAATCATAATCGCGCTGCCTCACCGCCAGATGCGTTCGATTGACTCAGCGGCCCAACTTGGTTGAGTTATGTCCAGGAGGGGCGCACACACCGAGCTGGTGTGCAACAGAGAACACTTTTTGACACGGTCGACACGAAATCGTACGGTCCTCGCGACGGATCCGTGGCCTTTGCGCCTTAGTGCGCTGGCATCCCGCTTGCTCCGATTCAGGCAGGGAAAGCGTGATGACTGAACTGAACGGCAGCACAGACACTCTTCGATACCTCGACGCCGCTCGCGTCGAGCATCATTCGGGGACGTTTGCCGGGCACATGCTCTGTTCCCAGGACGACGAGAAGCTCGGCGCTATCACCGGTATGCTCGTTGAGCCGGCCACTCGCCGCGTGCGATTTTTCGTGATTGAGCGAAGCAGCATACTGAAACACCGACGCTACCTTTTTCCCGCGGACAGCCTCCCGGTATTGTGCGCCGATGATCATAAGCTCTGCGTGCTCGCGAATGCGGACGACCTCGAACGCTTCGACGCGCGCCAGGTCGAGCGCTTCTCGGACGACGATGCCATTACGGCGATCTTTGCCAAGCCGGCCGCCTGAATCCGATCCCTTTCCTCCTTACTTCTGCCGCTCCGTCACGCTTTCTTGGCAAAGCTGCGTACTGCGTCTTCCTCCGAGTCAAACGATTGAAAGATCTTCAGCAGGCCGCTGATCGTCATCACTCGGTGCGTACGGGCTGAGAGGCGAAGGAGCTTCATGTCGCCCCCCTTGCGGCGGACGCTGACGAACTTCGCCGCGATCACGCCCACGCCGAAGCTGTCGATGTAGGTGACGTCGCGGAGGTCGAGCAGAAACTTGAGGCGGGCCTCGTCGAGGAGATCGTTCAGGCGAGCCCGCAGCTCGGACGCCCCGTCGCCGAAGACGATCCGTCCTCCAAGCTGCAGAACCGTGACGTCTCCGACCCGGCGTTCCGTGATCGTCATGGCCATAGAGGACCTGCGTCCGAGGACCGGGCGGGCGCCCGGGTTGAGCGGAACTCTCGCGGATTATACGCCGCCACCCGTCGTTCCGGCCTCCGAATCCGTCATTTTTGACGATTCAGCAAACCTTCTGACCCGTTCTTCCGTCTCAGGTAGAAGCTGACTGGAGAATCCATGTCTTTTCTGAAAAGGCTCTTTTCACGCAACACCGAACCGCGCCAGCGGGTCCGCATCTGCGTCGAGTGCGGGATGCCAATAGCCGAGCACAAGGAATGGTGCAGCATTCTGCGGACCCAGCGCGAACGCGATGCGCGGACGGCGCCCCAGCGCGACGCCACGACGCAGCCCGAGCGGGCCTAGGCTCGGCTCGCTCCCAGCGAGCGCCTGACGACCGCTGCGCCGGGCGGGTAGCGGGGCCTTCCTGCGTGCCGGATTGTGCGGCCTGTGCGACAATTGCTCGGTAACGTCCACGAGCAGGAGGCCTCATGAACCAGCCTCAACAGTGCGCCCACCCCGGTTGTTACTGCACGGTCCCCCCTAACAGTGAATTCGGAAAGTACTGCTCCGAGCACTGCAAGGAAGCGAAGGGCATGACCGAGCTGCGCTGCGGCTGCCGCCATCCAGGCTGCAGCTGACGCGGGTCGACTCCGCGCACCCCTGGCACTCCGGGCACCCTTGGCACCCAGGGCACCCCTAGCGTCATCGCTCCTCCTTGAACGCGCGTGTGGCGTCGATGTCGCGGCCGTAGGCGTCGAGTTCCGCGGACATCAGCGCGGCAGACCATCCAAGCTCTGCCGCCATCAGCGCGGCTACCCGAGGTGCGGCGTCCCACCCCTGATCCGTCGAGGCGCCGAGCAACGTGCGGCGCCGGATGAAATCCGACAGCCGCACGCAATGCTCGAACCGGACGCCGAAGACAACCTGCGCGGCGATATCCGGATAACCCGGTGACAAGGGCCGATTGAGATCCGGCGCGGCCTCGGTGAGCGCGATGACCGCGCCCGCGCGGCTGCCATACAACGCGCGCAGAAACGGCAGCGCACCCCCGGCATCCCGCGATCCTTCCCGGTTCGGATTCGCCGATTCGACGTGCGCCCCTGGTAGCGGCGCCTCCGCGGTTGTGCACCGGCCTGCTGCGCCGACCCTTCTGCACACCGCGTCGGTGACGTCCTCGGCAATCGCGCGGTACCCGGTGATCTTCCCGCCGAGGACCGAGATCACTCCGGGCAGAGGTTCACCGTCCACAACCTTGTGCATGCGCGACACGGACGATTCCCGGCCGCCATGCATGACGAGCGCGCGCACTCCCGCCGTCGTGTACAGCACGTCGTCCATGCTCAACGACGTAAAGACCGAACGCACCGACGACACCAGGTATTCGACATCGGTCCGCGTCGCCCGCGCCTGAGCCGGATCGCCGTCGTAATCGGTGTCGGTCGTTCCGATCCACGTGTGCCCCGCCCGCGGAATTGCAAACACGAGCCGGCGATCGACTTCGGAAAACAGGACCAGCGCGCGGTCGGTCAGCGGAGGGCACACGATGTGGATGCCCTTGGTCGTGCGAATGCGCCCGAAACGGCGGCCGCTCTGGGCGGTCGCGACCCGTTCCCACCACGCACCTGTTGCGTTGACGACGACGCGTGCGTTGATGTCGCTCTCGTCGCCGTTCAGGACATCGCGTACGCGGACGCCTTGAGCGATGCCGTCTCCGACAAGCGTTGATACGGCTTCGCAATAGTTGACGACCGCCGCGCCGCGCGTCTCGGCGTCGAGCGCATTTTCGAGCGCCAGCCGTTCCGGCAGGTCGACCCGGGCATCGTAGTACGCGGCCCCGCCCCGGACGTCGGTCGCGCGCAACGCGCGATCCGAGGCGCGCGCCTCAGCTGCCCGCAGCAAGCGGTGGGAAGGCAGACAACTGTCGAAGCTGAGGCCGTCGTACAGCGTCAGGCCCAGGCGCAGCTTGAGGGGGGACACGGGCGCGCCGGGAAAAAAGGGGATCAAAAATTCCAACGGCTGGACGAGATGGGGCGCGATCCGCAGCAGCGTGTCGCGTTCGCGGAGATCGAGCCGGACCAGCCGGAAATCCAGCATCTCGAGGTACCGCAGGCCGCCGTGCACGATCCGCGTGGACTTGGAGGTCGTTCCGCTCCCGAAGTCGGCGCGCTCGAAGAGCGCCACGCGTAGCCCGCGCATGGCGGCATCCCTCGCGACGCCGCAGCCGATGATGCCGCCCCCGATGATCGCCACGTCGAACGCTTGTGACTGGACTGTTGTGAGTCGTCCCACTGTTTGCTGATTCTATCTGGTGGCGGGTCGGAGACGATCTCGCGCAGAGACGATCTCGCGCAGAGATCGCAGAGAGCGCTGAGAAGACAGTCCGAAAACACGCGGCCCCGCGCGACCACTGACCGGGCGAAGCCCGGCAGCAGGTCGCGGCATTTCTCTACGCTCTCGGCGTTCTCGGCGCGAGATCTTCGGGTCGGGGTAGACGCTTGACTCCGCGGCCGCATCGCCCATAACGTCCCGTCATGCAGACACTGCTTGCGGAAGCGATTGGAACGATGCTGCTCGTCCTTCTCGGCGACGGCGTCGTCGCCAACGTCGTGCTCAATCGCACGAAAGGACAGAACGGCGGCTGGATCGTCATAACGGTTGGATGGGGCGTGGCGGTGGCGATGGCGGTTTATGCGGTGGGCCGTATCAGCGGCGCGCATCTGAACCCGGCCGTGACCGTGGGGTTGGCGGTGATCGGGAGTTGTCCCTGGGCGAACGTGCCAGGTTACGTTGGGGCGCAGATGGTTGGAGGCTTTGCCGGGGCCGTTCTCGTGTGGCTGATGTACCTGCCGCATTGGCGCGTGACGGCGGATTCGGCGTCGAAGCTGGCCGTTTTCGCGACCGGTCCGGCGATTCGCAATCCCGCCGCCAATTTCATCGGGGAAGTGATCGGCACGGCGGTGCTGCTCTTCGGGATCCTCGCGATTGCGGGCAACGCGCAGACCCTCTCGAAGCCGGGGGACGTCGATTTGTCGTTTGTGTTCAGCCGCGGCCTGCAACCTCTCCTCGTCGGCGTGCTCGTCCTGGGCATTGGCCTGTCCCTCGGCGGCCCGACGGGGTATGCGATCAACCCGGCCCGCGATCTGGCTCCCCGCCTCGCGCACGCGGTGCTGCCGATCCCGGGAAAAGGGTCCTCGGACTGGGCCTACAGCTGGATTCCCGTCGTCGCCCCCCTGCTTGGTGGTGCGCTCGGCGCGGGCCTGTACTTTGTGATCGGATTCTGAAATAGTAACCAGCAACCAGTAACCAGTTTCCAGTTCCTGTCTCACTGGTAACTGGCACTGGTAACTGATAACTGGCAACTGGCAACTGGTACTGAAAGCGGAGCCGGAGGGCTATGCGACGCTACGTCGGAGCCATCGATCAGGGGACCACGAGCACGCGGTTCATGGTGTTCGACAAGGGAGGCCGCGAAATCGCGCGGCACCAGGTCGAACACGATCAGATTCTGCCGCGGCCTGGATGGGTCGAGCACGAGCCGCTCCAGATTGTGGCGCGCACGAACGAGTCAATCGCCGGCGCGCTCGGGACCGGTAAGCTGACGTCCGCCGACCTTGCCGCCATCGGCGTCACGAACCAGCGCGAGACGACGGTGGTCTGGAATCCAAAGACCGGCCGGCCATGGTACAACGCCATCGTCTGGCAGGATACCCGGACCGATCGGATCATCAACGCCCTCGACAGTGCGTCGGCCGCACTGATCCGATCAAAAACCGGGTTGCCTCCGGCCACGTACTTCTCGGGTGCCAAGATTCAGTGGATTCTCGACAACGTGGCCGGCGTGCGCGAGGCCGCGGACACGGGCGAGGCGGTGTTCGGCAACATCGACACGTGGGTGATCTGGAACCTGACCGGCGGGCGCGACGGCGGGGCGCACGTCACCGACGTCACCAACGCGAGCCGGACGATGTTGATGGACCTCCGGACGCTGGCGTGGGACGACGATCTGCTCGAGATTTTCCAGATTCCGCGCGTGATGCTGCCGGCGATCCGCTCGTCGTCCGACGCGGGCGGATACGGCGTGACGCGCCGCAGCGGGCCGGTCGGCGGCGAGGTGCCGGTCAGCGGCGACCTCGGCGATCAGCAGGCGGCGACTGTGGGGCAGGTGTGCGTCGCGCCGGGTGAAGCGAAGAATACGTACGGCACGGGCAACTTCATGTTGCTCAACACGGGGCGCGAGATCGTACCATCGAACGCGGGGCTCCTCACGACCGTGTGCTATCGAATGGGTGAGAGTGCGACAATCTACGCGCTCGAAGGATCGATTGCCGTGACCGGCTCCGCGGTGCAATGGCTGCGCGACCAGCTGGGCATCATCGCCTCGGCGGGGGAAGTCGAAGCCCTTGCCGCGTCGGTGCCCGACAACGGCGGGATCTATTTCGTCCCCGCGTTTTCAGGACTCTTTGCGCCGTACTGGCGCTCCGATGCGCGCGGCGCGATTGTCGGCCTCTCGCGGTTCAATACCAGGGCGCATCTCGCGCGGGCGACCCTGGAGGCGATCTGCTTCCAAACGCGCGCGGTGCTCGACGCGATGGTGAAAGATTCCGGGGTCCAGCTGGCCGTGCTGAAGGTGGACGGCGGCGCAACCGTGAACGACATGCTGATGCAGCTGCAGGCCGACGTGCTCGGCGTTCCCGTGGTCCGCCCGGTCGTCGCGGAAACCACTGCGCTCGGTGCGGCGTATGCTGCCGGACTCGCCACCGGGTTCTGGAGGGATCTCGACGATCTCCGTCAGAACTGGAAGATGGATCGCCAGTGGGAGCCGCGATGGAGCGCCGATCAGCGCGACGCCGCGTACGCCGGCTGGGAAAAGGCCGTTCAGAGGACGCTCGATTGGATCTAAGCGCGAGTCGCGATTCGCTACTGATTCAGATCACGACCGAGCCACCAGCCGAAGAGGATGATCACCAGGCCCGGCACCAGGGCGCCCCAGATGCCCGTGACACCGGCCTGCTGGAGCGTGCCGGGGCCGACACGTGAGACGATCGTCAGTATCACCGCCGCCCACACAAACGCGGCGATCAGGTTGAGCGCGCTGAAGCGCAGAGGCGACACCTTGGCGTAAGCGCATGCGGCCGTGATGGCGATGCGCAAGCCGGGCGCGAAGCGGATGGCGAGGATCATCAGCGACTGGTGGCGCTGGACGCGCGCGACAATCGAAGTCTGGCGTGCGGCAACCGGTCGCACGCGCGTCAGCCACCCGGCTACGCGTCCGCGCAGCGCGTAGAACCAAATCTGATCGCCCGTCGCGGCGCCCAGCGCTCCAACGATCACGACCGCCAGCGGGTCGAGTTTTCCCGCTGCGACGAGCACGGCGGCTGCGATGAAGACGATTTCTCCTTCGACGATCGCCGCGACGTAGACGGCCGCATACGCGAGCGGCCCGGCAAGGCTCACGCGCCGACGGCCTCGCGCACCACCGACGCGATTCGATCGACATCATCGATCTTCAGGGATGAATAGACGGGCAGTTGAATCGCCTCGCCGGCGCGCTCCGCTCCCGGTACCGGCCGGTGTCCGTTCCCGAAAAGCGGCAGGCGGGTACACACATCGACGTGGAGGCTCTCGATATCCAGGCCTCGGCGCAGACACGTTCGCACGACCTCCTGGCGCCGCTTCGCATAGATGGCGTACTGATAGAACACATGTCTAGCCCCGGCCGGTACCCGCGGTGTTTCGATGCCGGTGCCCGCGAGTGCCGCCTCGAGCGCGCGTGCGTGTGCGATCGTCGCCCCGGTCCACTCGTCGAGATGGGCCAGCCCCTCGAGGCCGATTGCCGCCTGCACGTTGCTGTATCGCTCGCAGTACGGCGCAGGCAATGGATCGAGGGGCCGGATTGATTCCCACAGATACACGTCGGGCGTAGCACTGATCCACGAGGCGGCCCACATCACGGGAAAGAGCGACGCGCTGAACACGCGCGGCCGAATGGCGATTCGCTGGATGCGCCCGATCTGCAATCGCCGCAGCACGTCGGCTTCGCGAGGCAGGCGTTCGGCGGCAACTGACGCGGCGACGCGCGCCGCGATATCGGGGTCGTTGGTCACTGCCATTCCGCCCCCGTAGGTGTTCAGCGGCTTGAGGAGCTGAAAACTGAAAAAGCCCCCGTCCCCGAGCGTGCCGACAGGCTGGCCTCGCCACGTGGCGTCGAGGGCATGCGCACAGTCTTCGATCACCTTGAGGCCGCGTGCTCGCGCGATCGTCATGATCGCATCCATGTCGCATGGCAAACCGTACAGATGGGTCGGCACGACGGCGCTCGTGCGCGGCGTGATCGCGCGCTCGAAAGCGGCGGGACTCAGCGTGAACGTGCAGGGGTCCACATCGGCGAAGACGGGCTTGAGACCGGCCACGCGCGCCAGCTCGGGGATGACCCAGAAGGTCAGCGCGGGAAGAATGATTTCGGATCCCGGCGGCAACTGCAGCGCGTCGAGCAGGTACAAGAACGCCATGCGCCCGTACGATGTCGCCACGGCGTGGCTGGCGCCCATACGCGCCGCAAACGCCTGTTCGAATTCGGCGATGTGCGGTCCTTCGACGAGCTGTCCGCGCGCGCGGACCGCCGCAATCGTCTGTTCGGTGTTGGGGATGATGCGCGCGCCGTAGCGGGGGATTGCGGTCAACACGTCACCGCCTTTGCCATCATCGCGCGCTCGCGGCGCTCGTGACGCGCGAGCACGCCAGGATCGAATCGCTCGGCGGCGCGCAGGCCGCGCCCGCCGAGGCGGAGAAAATTCGCGAGGCATGTCGGACGTACGTAAAAGCGTGTGTACGCCGCGCCGAGCAGGAATCGCAGCTCGTCTGCGGAAAGCGAGGGGTGTGTGAACGTCGGCGTGTAGCCGTCGAAGCGTTCCCAGTCGGTCTCGTACACGAGCGGACCGAGTTGCCGCCACATCGGCGTGCCCGGATACGGCGTGAGAAGCTTGAACTGCGCGGCCGTCGATCCGAGGGCAATCGCGTAGTCGATCGTCGCCGCAACCGACGACCAGTCGTCCTGTAAAAAGCCGAGGACGTAGAAGGCGGCGGTGACAATGCCGAGCGTTCGGCATTCAGCCATGATGCGTCGTTGATGCGCCGCTGGAATCGGCCGGCGGCCTGAGCGCTTCAGCGTCTCGGGTGAGGAGGTCTCCACGCCGAAGCTGATGGCCGCAAGGCCTGCCTTGGCGAGCGTCGCAAGCAGCTCGGGATCCAGCCGATCGAGACGCGTCTCGCATTCGAATCGCACCGTCAGCGCTCGCGATTGGATTTCGTCGCAGAGGGCAAGGCACCGGTCGCGGTCTTCCGAAAACAACGGATCCCGGAACACGACATACGGCCGTTTCTGCAGGCTGATGATGTATTCGAGCTCGTCGACGATGTCCCGGGCGGGACGGTCGCGATACGAAGCGAGAATCCGGTGAGGACAATATGTGCAGAATTCCGGACAGCCCCGGCTCGCCAGTAACGGGAACGATCCCCCAACGGGACGGCCGATGAATGGGGCGGACCAGCCCCGGCGGCCGAGGCCGCCGACGAGATCCCAGCGCGGAAACGGGAGCGCCGACAGGTCCTCGATCGCGGCGCTCGGGATCCGGCCGGTGAGCGGTTCGCCTGCCGCCAGCCTCATCGCCGCCCGTTCGGGCTCGCCGATCACGACGAAGTCGGCGTGCTCCTCGAACAGCTCCGGCAGCTTTGAAGCGGCCAGTCCCACAAAGCCGACACGCAGACCCCGTTCGCGCTGGGCCTGCCCCCAGGCACATTCACGCCGATAGTCCACGAGCGACGTGAGGACGACCGCGACATCCCCCTCGACCGGTTCCCCATCGGTGTACACGACCTCGTGCCCGCCGTCCGCGCATAGCGCCGCGATGTATCCGAGCTGCACGCTTGGGATCGCGTGCAAATGCCGCTTCATCGCCGAGATCACACCCGTGACGCGCGAAAACGGGCGCAGCCGCGATCCGTATCCGCCTGCCACCGTGTCCTTGCTGACAAAGCCATCGGCCGACGCTAGATCGGCCAGAACAATCCGCATGATTGATCTCCTCGCATCGCGGGGCGGCGGCCGATCGAGCGAGCGTTCCAGAACGCATGGCAGGGCCACGCGACAATCGCTGTCAGCGATCAGCAGCCGGAAAACGTGTGGACGTTCAGGAGATGCGAGGCGAAGGAGGGCCGCGCGGCGCGCGCCGCGGGCAATAGGATTTCGATGGAACCGGATCGTTGCCGCAGTAGGCGCGAAGAAGAGGCGCGAGCCGTACACCGCGCGGGGACACCGCGGCGATAGACGTGCGCGTCGTATCGTTCCAGACGTTGCCGAGATCGCCGGCCTGCGTGTGGTCGTCGAGAAAATGCCGTGTGCGGCGCGGCGCCTGCCGGGCGGCCTTCAACGTGGCGAACCGTCCGCGGCCGCGGTTGATCCAGATCTGCAGTCCGGCCCGCCCGGTGGTGGCGACCACGTCGGCATCGCCGTCGCGGTCCACGTCGGCGACAACGAACCGGAGAATCAGATCGTCCGCTTGCAGTCGCTGCAGCGTCCGGCCGTTCGACAGGCGGATGGCAAGCTCCGTGGGCCGGGCGCTGACCTCAATCCGATCGCGTACGCCGTCGCCGTCGAAGTCGGTGCGGACCGAATCGGCACGTGCCGCAACCGGCACCAGCAACGCGCTGGCCCAGACGAGTGTTGCGAGCACGTATCGACTGACAGAAAACATCTGAGTCCCGATTATATCGCGCTGCATTCGAGGTGCCGTGTGACGCAACCGCGGCCCGGGGTCCATCGGCGCCGATATAATGCAAAGCCCGGACGCGACCGTCTCGCGTTAGCCGTGATGCAAGAAGCGGGCTCGGAGCGCAGGGCTCAAGCTCGGGCCCGTGCTCAGGGTGCGCGGTACAGGCAGGAGTTCACATGAGACAACGATTCATAACGGCGGGGCTTACTGCAGCGCTGCTGGCCCTTGTGCCAGTGACAATTATGCGTGCGCAGCGGGCACCGGCGCCGGCGCAGCAACCGGCCCGTCCAGGCGCTCCCAGTCCCACGACTCCGGGTGAGCGCACGCCGACGCCGGCAGAAACGCCACAGCGTCCCGCAATTCCGCTACAGCCCGCCCCACAGCAAACCGGCGCGCCGCCGCTGATGCCGAACGCCTACCAATCGACGTACAAGCCGTTTCCTTCGCGCACGACGCTCATACGCAATGCCACGATTCTCACGGCCGCAGGGCCCGTGATCGAACGCGGATCGATTCTGCTTCAGAACGGCAAGGTCGCGGCAGTCGGGCAGACAGCCACGGCGCCGCCGGACGCGCTGGTGATCGATGCCAGTGGAAAGTGGGTCACGCCCGGCGTCATCGACACCCATTCGCATCTTGGCGTCTACGCGGCTCCCGGTATCGAGTCGCTCCAGGACGGCAACGAGGCGACGAGCCCGAACACTGCGGAGGTTTCCGCCGAGCACTCGCTCTGGCCGCAGGATCCACAGTTCGATCTGGCGCTCGCCGGCGGCATCACGACCTTGCAGCTCCTTCCGGGCTCCGCCAACCTGTTTGGCGGACGGGGAATCACCGTGAAGAACGTGCCGTCCCGCACGGCCGAGGGTATGAAGTTTCCGGGCGCTCCATACGGATTGAAGATGGCCTGCGGCGAAAATCCCAAGCGGGTCTACGGGTCGCGCAACAGTGCGCCGCAGACGCGGATGGGAAACGTCGCAGGGTACCGTCGAGCCTGGCAGGCGGCGTCGGAGTATCGCGAGAGCTTGCGGCGGTGGAAGGCATCAGGGTCGGACCCCGAGAAGCGTCCCGCGAGAAACCTGCAGCTCGAGACGCTCGCCGGTGTGCTCGACGGCGAGATTCTCGTGCACAACCACTGCTATCGCGCTGACGAGATGGCGACGATGATCAATATCGCCCGGGAGTTCGGCTACAAGATCGCGTCGTTCCACCACGCGGTCGAGGCATACAAGATTCGGGACCTCCTCGTCGAGAACAACATCTGCGCGAGCATGTGGGCGGACTGGTGGGGCTTCAAGCTCGAGGCCTACGACGGCATCCGCGAGAACATCGCGCTTGTCGATCAGGCAAAAGGGTGCGCCATCGTCCACTCCGACGACGCGAACGGGATCCAACGGTTGAACCAGGAAGCGGCCAAGGCCCTGCGCGCGGGATTGGAAGCGGGGTTCAAGATCGATCGCGCGGACGCCGTGCGCTGGCTGACGATCAATCCTGCGAAAGCGCTCGGCATCGACAAGGTCACCGGCTCACTGGAGCCGGGCAAGAACGCTGACGTCGTCATCTGGACGACGGATCCGTTCAGCGTATACAGCCGCGCGGAGCGCGTCTTCATCGACGGCGCGCTGCTCTATGATCGGACCGATCCGACGAAACAGCCGCGGCGCGATTTCGTGACCGGCCTCACTGCGGGGGGAGTGGCGCGATGAATCGGACGATGCCTTCTGCGATGACGATTGCCTTCGCCGCGCTGCTCTCGGGTGGCGTCAACATGCCGCTGCTGGGGCAGGGTGCGCCCGCAGCTGTCCGTCCGCCACAGCGAACACCACCGGCTCGCCCGGCGCCTGTCGTGGCAGGGGACACCGTGGCCATTACCAACGCGCGTGTGTTGCCGGTGTCCGGTCCGGCGATCGCTCGCGGTACCGTGCTCATTCGAGCCGGTAAGATTGCCGCCGTCGGCGCCGACGTGCAGGTGCCTGCCGGGGCGCGCGTGATCGACGCGACCGGAAAGATTGTCACGCCTGGCTGGATTGAATCCGCGACACAGATCGGCATCGTCGAGATTCCGTCCGGGGCCGAAGGAAGCGACGATCAGGCGTCCACGGACAAGGATCTGAGCGCCGCATTCAATGTCGTCGATTCATTCAATGGCGACTCGACGGTCATCCCGGTGACGCGTGTCGAAGGGATTACCCGCGCCGTAGTGATGCCAGCCGCCACCGGCCATGCGATTCTCGGACAGGGCGCCCTGTTCGATTTGTCCGGATCGCAGGTGCCCGCAAGCGTCGTGAAAGCGCCCGTGGCGATGTTCGCCAACCTTGGCGAGGCCGGCGCTGCATCGGAGGGCGGATCTCGTGCATCCGCGATGCTGCGGCTGCGAGAAGCGCTGCAGGACGGGCTCGACTTCATGCGGAACCGCGCCGCGTGGAACACGGCCCAGCGCCGGCCGTACGCCCGTGGACGCCTGGATCTGGAAGCGCTCGGACCTGTTGTGCGCGGCGAGTTGCCGCTCGCGGTCAACGCCAACCGCGCGAGCGATCTGCTCGCGGCGATCCGGCTCGCCGACGAGTTCCATTTGAAGCTGATCCTGATGGGCGCCGCCGAGGGATGGCGCGTAGCCGACGAGCTTGCCGGCCGCAAGGTGCCGGTCGTCGTGAAGCCGCTGACCGATATCCCGAGCTTCGACGCGCTCGGCGCCACGCTCGAGAACCCGGCGCGGCTTTCGAAGGCCGGCGTCACGCTCGTGCTCTCGTCGTTCGACACGCATAACGCGCGGAACCTCCGGCAGGAAGCCGGGAATGCCATCTCGAACGGCCTCGATCGCGACGGCGCACTGCGCGCCGTGACGCTCGAACCTGCCCGCGTCTGGGGCGTCGCCGATCGGGTCGGATCGCTCGAGGTCGGCAAGGACGCTGACCTCGTCGTCTGGTCGGGCGATCCATTCGAGCTGACGACGGCCGCGGAGCACGTCTTTATCGCCGGTCGCGAGATGTCGCGCGACACGCGGCAGAAGCAGCTGTTCGAGAAGTACAGAGTTCTTCGGTGATGCCGCGTGTCGGGATCCGGGATGTGGTATCCGAGATCCGGGATGGACGCGCGGAGAAGACGATCTCACGCGGAGCAAGCAGAGGAGCAGAGAACGCCGACGAAGGCTGCGCGACGGCCCTTCCGGCACCGCCGGCCTTGTACGGCCGGCGCCAGGAGGGTACGAGCAACGCTTCCTTATTTGTCTTCTCCGCGCGCTTGGCGCTCTCTGCGCGACATTTTTCATTCGGCAATTGCGCCGTCCTCGACGCGCAGGATGACGGTGGCCCATCGCCGCGCAAAGTCCTCGTCGTGCGTAGAGACGAGGATTGTCCGGTTCTGGCCGCTGAGCCGCGCGAGCAGCTCCCCGAGCTCGTTGCGTCGTGAAGGATCGAGGGATGCGGTCGGCTCGTCCATCATGAGCAGCGGGGGATCGACAGCAAGCGCGCGCGCGATCGCGACGCGCTGCGCTTCACCGCCTGAGAGTTCCCGCGGAAGCGCCGATGCCCTGTGCTCGACGCCCAGCGCTCTCAGCAAGTCCCGCGCATGCGTCTCGGCCGCGGCCGCGGAGGTTCCGAGCACGTGTACTGGCGCGAGTGTCACGTTCCGCATGGTGGATAAATGATCGAACAGGTGATGGAACTGAAAAACCAACCCCACCTGCCGCCGCACGTTGCGGAGTACGGCTCCAGAAGGTTTCGCGCCGCCTTTGAGCGTGACCCCCTCGATTCCGATGGTCCCTTCGTCGAACCGCTCCAAGCCGGCGATCGCGCGAAGAATCGTGGTCTTTCCAGACCCGGACGGACCCATGAGTGCGACGATGCCGGCGCGCGCGACGGTGAACGTAGCGCCGGTGAGCACGCGGCGATCGCCTCTGCGCAGGTGAAGGTTCCGCACCTCCAGGATTGTCGCGGTCACGGCGTCGGCGCCTTCCATCGCTCTTCGAGACGGCGTGCCACGGCCCCAAGCGGCAGCGACATGACGAGATACATGGCTGCGCAGAGCGTGCCGGGAATCACCCAGCTTCCAAGGTTTGTGGCGAAGATTTGCGTCTGTTTCGTCAGCTCGACAACCGTCAGGACGGAGACGAGCGACGAGTCTTTGAGCAGAGCGACGAAGTCGTTGGTCATCGGTGCAAGCGCGAGACGGAATGCCTGCGGTCCGCGCACGAGTCGCAGGACCTGTCGCTCGGTCAGGCCCAGCGTGCGCGCCGCCTCGAGCTGCCCGAGCGGGACGGCCTCCAGCGCGCCGCGATAGATTTCACTTTCGTACGCGGCGTAATTGAGCGCAAGCCCGACGAGCGCGGCAAGGAATGCGGGAAGGCGAACCACCGCGACCAGGCCGTAATAGATGACGAAGAGCTGCAGCAGAATGGGAGTGCCGCGCATCAGTTCTACGTAACCGGTGAGCGCCAGGCGGGTGACCCCGTTTCCGTACACGCGGCCGCTCGCGATGAGCACGCCCAGCACCACCGCAACGGCCATAGACACGCACGAGAGGATCAACGTGACGCCCGCGGCCTTCACGAGCGACGGCAGGTATTTCCGCACAGCTTCCCAACGCGAGATCGCGGCCACGCCGATCGTCTCGTCCAGTCCGGAGACCGGCGGTACCGGCTCGCGCGCGAGCAACCGGTTGTAGAGCGCCGGCTGATCGTCGTTCCATACATTCCACTTCCGGAAGATTCGTTCGAGCGTGCCGTCGCGCATGGCGGCGCGCAGCACCTCGTTGGCCGCGTCACGTAGCGAGGCGCTGCGCGCGGCGAGGACTCCCACATAGTGGCTCACTGCGACCGCATCCGGCTGCACCGTAATCCCGGGCATCGTCCGGCGCCGCCGCTCGGCCAGCACGTTGTCGAGCAGGACGGCATCGAGCCTCCCGAGCAGAAGGTCGCTGTATGGATGCACGTCGTCGTCGTATGACACGGCCTGCAACCCGTACCTTCGCTCGGCACGCAGCAGGATTTCAAAGGCGATCGTGCCGCCGAGTGTTCCGACGCGTCGTCCTCCGAGAGCAGCCAGGCCGCGCAGCCGGCCGGCGTCCGCATCGCGTACGGCAAGGACTTCGCGAAACGCGTAATACGGAATCGTCGTCGCCATCGCGGCACGCCGGGCCGGCGTATCTTCGACCCCGCTCAGGCCGACGTCCGCGGTTCCCCGTTCGATCGCCTGATCAATCGACGCGTAAGGCACGAAGAGGAACCGCGGCGTTCGATTGAGCCCGTGCGCGAGGAGCTCGGCAATCTCCACGTCGAAACCCGTGACCTTGTTCGGATCCCCAGGATCGGCCTCCACAAACGGAGCACCGCCTTCGGGATCGCCTGCCCACTTCAGTTCCTGCTGTTGCGCATGCAGGCTGGAGGAGAGGACGAGCGCCAGCGTGACGGCACAAGGGACAAGGCGAAAGGGAGAAGGGACAAGGAAAAAGGGAGAAGGGACAAGGGAAAAGGGCAAAAGGAAAACGGACGAGCGCCTGGAACGACGCATCACCACACGCCGACGAGCCGCAGCGCTGCGACCGCCGCGAATGCGAGGAGCAATCCATCGAAAAGGCGCTGCGGAATGTGAGCAGTCAGCCACCGGCCGATGAAAATGCCCACGAGAACCATTGGGCTCAACACGGCATTCAGCGCCAGCGTCTGGCCATGAATCAGGCCAAGCGCCACGCTGAAGGGGACTTTGAACGCGTTAATGATGAAGAAGAACCACGCGCTGGTGCCGACCAGCTCGAATTTCGGCAGCGCGATCGCGAGGCAGTAGATGGTGAAGATCGGTCCGGCGGCGTTGGCGAGCATCGTGGCGCCGCCGGCGACGAGGCCGATCGTCCACGCGAACCATTGCGCGTGCGGCACGTTCGCAAACCACTGTGGCTCATACATGCGCGCGACCTGCAGCGCCGTCAGCACGAGAATCGTCATACCGATGATGGGCTTGTAGACCGTTTCGCTGAGGCCTCTCATGATAATCGCGGCGACGACGACGCCAATGCAAGCGGGCGGGAGCATGCGGCGGACGTAATCCCAGCGGGCGTGCTGGTGAAAGATGCGCACCGCGCAGACGTCGCCGATGAGGAGCATCGGCAGCACGACGCCCGTGGATTCACGCGCGCCAAAGAGGAACGCGAAGATCAGCACGTGAACGAGGCTCATCCCCGAGATCCCGGACTTGCTGATTCCGATCCCGGCGGCGGCGACGACCGCGAGTATCCATTGGCCGGGGCTGAGAGAAGGCATCAAGAATTGCTGATTGTCGATTGCTGATTGTCGATTGATTGTTAATTGTGGATTATTACCGGCTCAATTCCCAATCACCAATTCCCAATCACCAATTCCCAATTCAGTCAATCAGCAATCAGCAATCGCAAATCAGCAATTCCCCTCCTCCTTCCAGCTATACTGAAGGTTTCCCCCGCGATGTTCATCAAAGAACTCATCCCTCACGTCAGCGCCCGGACCCGCGCGAAGGGTCTCGATTACTCTCGATCCGGCGGCGTGATCGAGATTGCGGGCGGCGAGTGGACGGCCCATGCGGTCGTGCGTGGCACGCGCGATTACCGCGTGGACCTCATGCGGGAAAGCGGGACCGATCGGTTTACCGCGTCGTGTGAATGCCCGTACTACGCCGACCGCGCGGAGATCTGCAAACACATCTGGGCGGCGCTGCTCGAAGCGGAGCAACGGGGATTGCTCGCGGGGGACGGGTCGATTCTCCCCGGCGCGACCCTCGAGCCGGAGTATCGTCCTCCGCCAGGCGACGCGCGCGCGGGCGCGGCGCTCCTCATCCCCGGAAACAGACCGATCGGGAAAACTCCCGCCTGGCAGCGGTTCCTCGCCGAGCTGCAGCACGACGTGGCCGCCGCCGAGCGCGCGCTGCCCGCGCCGCGTTTTTCCAACGGCGAGATCGTCTACACCATCGACGTGCGCGACACGCTCGCGGGACGCGGCACGGTGGTCAACGTCCTGTTTCGTCAGCGCCGCAAAAACGGCGCATGGACCAAACCGAAAGGGGTGAACCTGACCCCGCTCGAGGCGGAGCACCTCGCCGACGACGGCGACCGCGAGATCCTGTCGCTGCTGATGGGTGGCGGGAATCTGTGGTCGTACGGCACGACGTACGAGGCCGGCTATCCCCGGTCGCGCTACGTGCTCAACGGTCCGCTGGAAGAACGAGTGCTGCCGATGATCGCGCAATCCGGCCGCGGACATCTCGATCGGGTCGGAGACGAACAAGGGCTGTTCCCGTTCACCTGGGACGACGGTCCGCCGTGGCGGTTCGATCTGAACATCGCGTCCGACGACAAAGACGACGTGATTCGCGTGGACGCCGCATTCGTCCGCGATCGGGAGCAGCTCGAATTGCATGAACCGGCCCTTCTGCTCAGCGGGGGCTTTCTGCTCACCCGGACCACCATGGCCCGGCTCCAGGTTGACGGCAGTTTTGGATGGATCGCGCGGCTGCGCGCGTTCGGGCCCATTGCCATCCCCCGCAGTCAGGCGACAGCGCTCCTTGAAACGGTTGCCAGATCCGGACTCGATCCGGGGACTCTTCCCGCGGACTTGCGCTACGACGTTGTCGAGGGTACGCCACGTCCCCGGGTGCGGGTCGCCCGGCCCGAACGGCAGAACCCGTACGCGCTCCGCCAGGATCTTCGCGCGACGGTACAGTTCGAGTACGGCGGCGTCATCGTCGAAGGGCCGCCCGGGGCCGCAGCGTACGACGCCGCCCACCGGCGTCTCGTGCGGCGCGATCGCGGCGCAGAGCAGGCCGCCATCGATCGGCTCCACCAGCTCGGGTTTCGCTACACCTGGAGCCATTTCGAATCCCGACAGCTCCTGGGCATTTCGCCGGAACAGTTCCCGCGGGTCGTCCACACGCTCGTCCACGAGGGCTGGCGCGTGGAAGCAGAAGGCCGCCCGTTCCGATCGGCGATCGCAATGCGGCTCGAAGTCTCGTCGGGCATCGACTGGTTCGATCTCCACGGCGCGATCGACTTCGGCGACGGCCGGTCAGCGCCGTTCCCGCAACTGCTCGCCGCGGTGGCGCGGGGGGAAGATGTCGTCGTGCTCGACGACGGGAGCGTGGGGTTATTGCCGGAGGAATGGCTGCAGCGCTACGCGACGATTTCCGGATTCGGCACGGCCAAGGGTGATGCGATCCGCTTCGAACGCTCACAGGGAGCCCTTCTCGACGCGCTGCTCGCCGCGCAGCCTGCGATCACCTACGACGAAACATTCGCGCGGCTGCGGTCCGAGCTGGGCACGTTCACCGGCATTCACCCGGGGGATCCCCCGCCGTCGTTTCACGGCACGCTACGCGAGTACCAACGCGAGGCGCTGGGATGGTTCGAGTTCCTTCAGCGGTTTCGTTTTGGTGGCTGCCTGGCCGACGACATGGGCCTCGGCAAAACCGTCATGGTGCTGGCGCTCCTCGACTCGCGCCGGCACGCCCGCGCGAAAGGCGGCCGCTCGCCGTCGATCGTCGTCGTGCCGCGCTCTCTCGTCTTCAACTGGAGGGACGAGGCGGCGCGCTTTGCCCCGAAGCTGAAAGTCGTCGACTACACCGGCACGCTGCGCGATCCCGCAGAGATCCAGCGGGCCGACCTCGTGTTGACGACGTACGGCACGCTGCGACGGGACGCGGCGGCGTTGAATGCGATCGAATTCGACTACGCGATCCTCGATGAAGCGCAGTCGATCAAGAATGCCGCGACCGCCTCGGCCAAAGCCGCGCGGCTGCTTCGTGCGCGCCACCGGCTGGCACTGAGCGGCACGCCGATCGAAAATCACCTGGGCGAGCTCTGGAGCCTGTTCGAGTTCCTGAATCCGGGACTGTTGGGAACAGCGAAGGCGTTTCAACGCGCCAGCGCCGCCCGGACTCGCGACGGTGAATCACTTGAATGGCTGTCGCGCGCGCTGCGGCCGTTCATCCTGCGGCGCACGAAGGAACAGGTCGCGCCTGAATTGCCGCGCCGCACCGAACAGACGCTGCAGTGCGAGCTCGAAGGTTCGCAGCGCCGGCACTATGACGAGCTGCGCGCGCACTACCGGGAGACGCTGCTCGCGCGGGTCGCCCGCGACGGCGTCAACCGGTCGAAGATGCAAATCCTCGAAGCGCTGCTGCGGCTGCGCCAGGCGGCCTGCCACAGCGGCCTCATCGATCCGAGCCGCGGCCATGAGCCGTCCGCCAAGTTCGAGGTGCTGATTCCCCGGCTGCTGGAAGTGGTTGCCGAAGGCCACAAGGCGCTCATCTTCTCCCAGTTCACCAGCCTGCTCGCCTTGCTCAGGCCGCGGCTCGACGCGCTGGGAATGACGTATGAGTATCTGGACGGACGCACGCGCGATCGCGCGGCGCGCGTCGATCGGTTTCAATCCGATCCGGCATGCCCGCTCTTTCTGATCAGCCTGAAGGCCGGCGGCCTCGGGCTGAACCTGACCGCCGCAGAGTACGTGTTCCTCCTCGACCCGTGGTGGAACCCGGCGGTCGAAGCGCAGGCGATCGATCGTGCCCACCGTATCGGCCAATCTCGCCACGTGTTCGCGTATCGCCTGCTCGCACACGATACTGTGGAAGAAAAGGTGGCGGAGCTGCAACAGACGAAACGAGAGCTGGCTGACGCGATCTTGAACGCCGACGGCGGGCTGGTCCGGTCGCTGGGGGCCGAGGATCTCGAAATGCTTCTGTCTTAGCGCGATTGTTCCTGCTGAGCTTGGGGCGGCACGATCGCTGCTTGACGAGCTGCATGACGTGCCGATCTATCGCGCTCCTCGCAGGCTGTCTGCTCCTGACGTCCGTCTCCTTCGCACGCGCGCAAGGCTCCGCGACAAGCGTCGCGATTTCGCCGCGCAACATCGTGGCGGGAGGCACGATCTCGGCGACCGTGAAAGGGACGAATCCGTGCGGCGCGGTGCGTATCAACTACGGCGATGGCGACGCGATCACGTACGCGATCACCGCTCTTCCTGTAACGCAGACACACGTCTACCAGAGTGCGGGGAGCTACATCATCACCGCTGAGGGCATGGGCAACTGTGGCGGCGCACCGACCACGACTCTCGAGGTCCTCGGCCCACCGGCGCCGCCGCCAGTCCGACCGGCGCCAGGCCGGCCGGCGCCAGCGACCGCCACGATCCAGGCCGTCGAGATTGCGCCCACGCCGGCAAGGGTTCAGGAACCGGTTGCCGTCGTCGCTCGTGGAACGGGCACCTGCGCATACGAGGTGCGTTATGGAGACGGCACATCGGAGAAAGTTGACGCGCGGCTTCCCGAGGACACGCACCACACGTATGCGAAAGCCGGACGGTACGTCGTCATCGTCAACCCGAACCCGCCCTGCGCCGGCAAGTTCACGCAGGTACTACAAGTCGAAGACGCGGCCGAGCAGCCGGCGCGCATTACGCACCTCCTGGCATCGCCGTCACCCGGCGCGACCGGTCAAGCGATCGCGATTGCCGTCCACGGGAGTGGGACATGTCCGTACGATATCTACTACGGAGACGGCACCGCCGAAGAAGGGGACGGTCCGCTGCCGCAGACTACTCGACACGTCTATGCGCAGCCAGGGCGCTACGCCGTGGTGGTGAAGCCGCAGCCGCCGTGCACGGGAAAGTTTACCGAAGTGGTGCAGATCGCCGGAGCGACGACACCCACGGGGCCGCGGATTACCGGCATGACTGCCGCGCCAACACCTGCCGCCTCCAGGCAGCCGGTGAGGGTCAACATTGACGGCTCCGGTGCATGTGCCCTTACGATTGATTACGGCGACGGCAACACGGACTCGCGGTCGATGACGCTTCCCGGATCGCTGCGGCACGTCTATTCCGCGCCCGGATTCTATACCGTAGTTGCCACGCCGAACGATTCGCAATGCACAGGCTCAGGCCGTGTCTCCTTCGAGGTGCGTCGCTACGTTCGTTAGTGCGGCTCCCCGAAGCAGCACCGCTTACTCTCTCGGTGCGACTGGCGTATAGGATGAGGACTGACGTGCTGAAAGTAGACCTTCACCTCCACACCT
>JBBQEJ010000026.1:0-44708 GCA_038320555.1 Vicinamibacterales bacterium
GGCCGGCCTCTACCCCGAGGCGGACTGTCCGCGAGTCAGATCACTAGGGGAGCTGGTAGACCGGATAGCCGAGGGCACGTTCGACTAGTTGTTCCTTCCGCCTTCAGGCGGAAGATACAGCCGTCACTGATCTGCTAACGCAATCAACGGATCGATCCGCGCCGCGCGGCGGGCGGGGACCGCGCACGCCAGCAGGGCGACGACGCCGAGGACGGCGGTGACGACTGCGAGCACGACCGGATCCATCGGTTGGACGCCGAAGAGCTGTGTCTCCATCGCGCGGCGGATCGCGAATGCTCCCGCGAGGCCGACACCAATCCCGAGGCAGAGCAGCCAGAGCCCTTCCGAAACGATCAGGCCGAAGATCCGGCGGCCGTCGCTGCCGAGCGCCATGCGGATGCCGATTTCCTTGCGCCGCTGCGCCACTTGGTACGCCAGCACGCCGTAAATGCCAACCGCTGCGAGAAACAGCGCGATCGCACCGAAGAGGGTCGCCAGCATCATCGGCGTTTTCCGGCTCACGAGCGATTCCTCCACGCGCAGTTGCATCGGCTTCACGGCAAAGAAGGGAAGCTCGGGATCCAGGGCTGTCACCTGCTGCCGGATCGCGCTCACGAGCGACTCGGGCTCGCCGGCCGTCCTCGTCACGAGCGTCATGCCGCGGCCGACGTTCTGCGCGAACGGGTAGTAATACGCGCCAACGGGTTCCTTCTCCGTCAGTCCCGTCGTCCGGACGTTGCCGACGACGCCGACGACGGTGTAGAAGTGGCTCTTAGGCCCAGGCCCTTGCGTCAACTCGCTGGCGTCCTCGGGTTTCCACATCCGGCGTCCGACCGGATCCCCGTTCTTCCAGAAGCGCTGGGCCAGCCGCTCGTCGATGATCAGCACTTTCGGCGCTCGCTCATCGTCGGACGCAGTAAACAACCGCCCGCGCTTCAATGGAATCGTCATGGCCTCGAAGTAGGCAGGGGAAACCGACGAGTTGTAGGGAGAAATGAGCGACTCGCCCGGCGACATCGCGTAGCCCTCCGCCAGGATCACGCTGTCGCTGAAATCGCCGCCGAGCGGAATGTTGGTCGTGGTGCCGGCGGCCTGGACGCCCGGAAGGCGGCGAACGCGCTCGAGGAGCTGGTTCCAGAACGCGATGAGCTGTGCGTCGTCCTTGTAGCGCGATGCTGGAGGACTGACCCTTCCCGTCAGCACATGCGTCGGGTCGAACCCGGGTCGCACCGCGAGCACGCGCTGAAAGCTCGCCAGCAGAAGGCCTGCGCCGATGAGCAGCATGAATGCGAACGCGACCTGCGCGGTCACGAGCGCCCGGCGAACAACGCGCGCCCCTCGGCTGGCAGTGCCCGAGCGTCCTTCCTCTCGGAAGATCTGGCTCAGGTTCATGTGCCGCAGGCTCAGAATCGGCAGCAGCCCGATCAGGATCGCCAGCGTCAGTGCGAGACCGAACGTGAACACGATGACCGACGCGTCCATGACGACAGCCGTCCCCTGCGGCGTCGCGTCCAGGCTGAGACGGACGAGTGAGCGCACGCCAGCGTAGCCGAGCCCGAGCCCCAGGAGCGCGCCGCCCAGAGCGAGCAGGACGGTTTCGGTCAGCAGCTGGCCGGCAATGCGGCCGAGTCCGGCGCCGAGCGCGTGGCGCGTCGCCAGCTCCTTCATGCGCGCGCTCGAGCGCACGAGCATCAGGTTGGTCACGTTGACGCCGCCGACAAGCAGCACGAACACGACCCCGCCCCACAGCAGGAAGAGGGTGCTGCGGATGTCGCGGACCAGGTAGTCCTGCAGCGGCACGACGACAGTGTGAAACCCCGCGTTGATGAGAATCTGCTTGAGATTCGGGAAGCGATCGAGATTTCGCGCGTTGAGCGCATCGATCTGCTGGCGCGCCTGCGCAACCGTCGCGCCCGGTTTCAGCCGCCCGACATATGACCAGTTGTTGCTGTGACGGTTGTCGTCCGACTTTTCCTGAGCGCTAAACGCGACGGGAATCCAGAGCGTGACCTCAGGATCCAGAAACCTGAAGCTCTGAGGCAGCACGCCGACGATCACGAACGGCTCGCCGTTGATCCGCACGTCCCGGCCGACCGCGCTGTCCTGGCCGCCAAACCACTGCTGCCACGAGGCGTAAGTAAGGATGGCCTTGTTCGTCTTCCCGATTTCCCCTTCTTCTTCTGAAAAGACCCGTCCGCGAACCGGGTGCACCTGCAGGAGTCTCATCAGCGACGGCGTCGAGACCATTGCGACGACACGCTGGGGCTCCGCCTGGCCACCGAGCGTTACGCCGCGGGTGTTGTACAGCGCCTGTTCCTGGAAGGCGGTCGTTTCTTTCAAGCGATCGTAGTAATCCGTCACGCCGGTCGAGCCGCCGACAACGCCCGCGCCAGGGTAGGCGTTGTACATATGAACGAGCTGGGCCGCCTCCGGCACGGGCAAAGGCCGCAGCAGCACCGAGTTGACGATGGCGAAGATCGCCGCGTTGGCCCCAATGCAGATGCCGAGCGTCGGCAGCGCGGTAATCGCGAAGCCGCGGTCTTTCCAAAGAATCCGCGCAGCAAACTTCAGGTCCTGAAGAAGTCGTTCCATGTGAGGCTCTTACGGTAGGAGACGCTGTTGCGTTCGCTTTATCTGCTCCGCCCGCCAGCCGCCAGCCGCCAGCCGCGAACCGCGAACCGCGAGTCCTGCCAACCCTTTCACTGTTGCTTGCCGTCCAAACAGGCACGCGAATTATCGTCGGGTGCTCGCAATTTGGAGGCATTTCCCAGATGACAGCCCATGGCGGACGCCGGAACCTCCCTTGGATCGAGATGTTCACACAGGACGTGCGCTATGGAATCCGATCGTTGTTGCGCACGCCAGGATTCACGCTCGCCGCCCTCCTCGCGCTTGCGCTAGGCACAGGCGCGAACGCGGCAATCTTCAGCGTGGTAAATGCCGTCCTGCTTCGGCCGCTGCCGTACGCGGAGCCCGACCGCATCGTGCAGTTCGTGTGGCGGACCAGAGACGAAGATCACGTTGCTTTGAGGGGCGCGCAATATCTCCACTTTCGGGACAGCATGCGGTCGCTCGATGCTCTCGCGGCCTGGAGAGGCCCAACAGGATTCAACCTCGCAGCGGGCGATTCAGCCGAGTACGTGAAGGCCATGCCCGTCTCGAAGGAGTTTTTCCACGTGTTTGCGGTCCGGCCGCTGTACGGCGAAGCGTTCGGGGCCGAGCACGATCGCGACGGCGGTCCTGACGTCGTTGTCCTGAGCCACGCACTGTGGACCCGCTTATTCGCCGCCAACCCGTCCGTCGTCGGCAGCGTCGTCTCGCTTGGGGACCGATCGTACACGGTACTCGGCGTGATGCCGCGCGCCTTTCAGTCGATTCCGCCCGCCGATTTGTACATCCCGCTCAAGCCCAGCACGGCCGGCGCGGGAGGCGGACAGAACTACAGGCTCGCGGCCCGCCTGAAGCGCGACGTGACGATCCAGCAGGCGACAGCGGAAGCGTCATCGGTGTACCAATCCACGATTGCTCAGCTTCAGGGCAGCCGTCTGGACGCAAACGGCCGGCCTACCGACACGTACGCCTTCGTGCCGTTCCAAAGCAGCATCACGCAGGGTGCTCGTCCCGCGCTTCTGTTGATGCTGGCCGCGGTCGGCCTGCTCTTGTTGATCGCCTGCGCGAACACCGCCAATCTGCTGCTTGCGCGCGCGTCTGGTCGCGGCCGCGAAATTGCGGTCCGTGCCGCGCTCGGCGCCAATCGTGCGCGAATCATCCGCCAGCTTCTCACCGAGTCCCTCCTCCTCTTCGCGGCCGGCGGCGCCGCCGGTGTCTGCCTCGCGTCCTGGACGATTCCCGCGCTGCTCACGGTGACGCCGTCCGGGTATACCGTCTATCAGGGCGTCCACATCGACGCAACGGTGCTGGTGACCATGCTCGCGGTGTCGATCGTGACCGGCCTGCTGTTCGGGCTTGCGCCGGCGCTCAGCCTGTCGAGGCACGATCTCGTGGAGGCTTTCAAGGACGGACGGGACACGGAGCACCGGAAGTCGCCGCTCCGGCTGGTTGCGCAAAGTACTGGTGGTCTCGGAAGTGGCGCTGTGCATGCTGCTGCTCCTTGGCGCAGGTCTGCTGATCCAGACATTCATGAGGATGCGCGCCATCGATCCCGGCTTCGACCCGCGAGGACTGCTGACCGCCCGCATGTCGCTCCAGGGCGACCGCTATGCAACGTCAGCCGATCTGAATCGCTTCTTCGAGCAGGCCCTCGAAGGGATCCGTCGCATCCCGGGCGTGCAGTCGGCATCTGTCGTCAACGGCGTGCCAATCGAACGCGGGCTCAACATGAACGTCGATGTGCTCGACGGACCCGAACACTTCGACGGAATGGCGACACTGACCGACTGGCGGTTGGCGCGCTTTTGATCGTCGTTGCGGCCGTCGCGAGTCTCGTGCCCGCCATCCGCGCGGTGAGGTTGGACCCGACAACCGCGCTGCGTGAGTAAGTCAGCCCTGAAGGGCCGCGCCCGATCCGGCGCGAGTGAGCTGCTCGATCCGATTGCGCAGCGACGCCGCAAGACTGTCCGCGTCCTCGGTGCTGCCGCCGCTCGCGATCAACGCCTCACGCAGTTCGCATCGGTGACGCGGCCCAGATAGCGACACAGCCACCGCACGTCTTCGACGCGGATGCCGCTCGACATGTCCGCTGTGCGCTGCCCCGCGTATCCAAAGAGCACCATGCCGTTCTGAACGCCGGTCACGAACTGCGCCGTCTGCGCGGCAAATCCCTCGGGATCCCACCGGCCTCGCGTGACGATGTTCCCACCCCACCGGCCCATGGAGCCGCCCCAGTCCGTGATGAGATAGCGGGCCTCCCGACGCCAGCGGGACAGTCTGTGCTCGAAGATTGCCGTATTCGAACCGCGCGCCACGTCGCGGCGATCCTTGGTGTCCCAGTTCGATAAGAGCATGACGAGCACTTTCAGGCCGTGGAGCTCAGGCGTCCCGACAAACGGATTGTCGTTCCAGGCCCAACTGTGTTCTTCGAACATTTTCCGTACCTCCGGGTCGTCGAGCTCGAATCGTGCCTCGCGAAATCGACAATCTTCGCCGATGCACACACGCGCGCGCTGGAGGTCGCGCGCGCCCTCGATGACCCCCTCTTCGACGAAGTACGTGGTCTCCGCGAAATACCCGTACACCCATGCGAGGCGCACGGCAAAGTTCTCTGCCCGAACCTCATTGCCCCACTTCACGCGCCACTGCCGGCCGCGCGTATCGGTGACGGACACGCACGGCTGCGAGCCGCTTGCGTGCTCTTTGATGAAATGGAAGGGGGCCGCCGGCGCACCGCCGGGCTCTCCTGGACCCTTGACGACGTCGAGCCGATCGACATCGCCCGGGTCGCGCCAGATTGCATGGCGCGAGGCGAGAAGGCGACGCGGCCCCGCTCGATTGATCTTGTATGCGCCAATTGCCAGCCAGATCAACCGAAGGCACGTGGCTATGGCGAACGTGCCGACAATCGCGATGGCCGCGTACAGCAGGATCGTCGAGAGGTCCATCGCGTGACTAAACTTTGTGGCGCGATCCGGGGTCTAAAAGAAACGAGATGCGCATTCTGCGAGGCTTGTCGAGCCAGTGCCTGCCGTGCGGGTGTCTCGCCGGAGTGTATGAGACGTACGACGGGCTGATCGTCACGATTCTCGACGCCAAAGGTACCGGGTGCAGAAATTTGTCACATCGCGACGGGAAGGTGATTCCCACGAGGTCGGCTGAGATGTGAGAGTCGTCGCGAAAGAAGGAGCCTGCGATTCCTCCCACCCAAGACTGATCCTTTCTCGATCCGCGTCGGTTCTCATCGTCGGCCTCACGCTGGCAAGAGCAGTGCCGGGCGAAGCTCATCTACGCGGGGTCTGACCCCGGTCTGACCCCGGCTACCATCTCACTGTATGAAGATCGCGACATGGAATGTGAACGGAATCCGGGCACGGCAGACGCAGCTTCAGGATTGGCTCGAGCGCGAGCAGCCCGACGTGGTCTGCCTCCAGGAGATCAAAGCAGCGATCGACCAGCTGCCTGTCTGGCTATGCGAGATGGAAGGGTATTGGTGCTATTGGCACGGAGAAAAGGGCTATTCCGGTGTCGCTCTTCATGTCAGCAAGCGAATCGCGCCGGAGCGGCCCGCCTTCGAACATCCCGCGTTCGACTATGAGAATCGCATCGTCCTCGTGCGGCTTCCGGCGGTGACGGTCGTGTCCGTGTACGTGCCCAACGGCGGCAAGGACTTTCCGGCGAAGATGCAGTTCCTCAATTCGCTCGAGCAGTTTGCCGCCGATGCGCGCACCGACTCCAATCCCGTGGTGATTTGCGGCGACTTGAACATCGCACGGACCGATATGGACGTGCACCCGAAAGAACGCAAGCCGCTCGCGATCGGACAGCTTCCCGAGGAGCGCGCCTTGCTCGAACGCATCATCGCGCACGGACTCGTGGACGTCGGTCGCGCGCTCGAGCCGGACAACGACCAGATGTTCACCTGGTGGGCGCCGTGGCGGAACATGCGGCAGCGGAACATCGGGTGGCGCCTCGACTACCTGCTGGCCAGCCAGCCGCTCTTCGAGCGTGTGCGCAGTTGCCGCATCGAGCGCGAGACCGGCACGAGCGACCACGCGCCGGTCGTCGGGGACTTCGATGCCTGACCTTTTAGAGGAGCCAAGGAGATCAGTAAACCACTTGAGCCAGTGATTCGGGGCCTCACTGCGTAGTGAAATTGACAGTCACCGTCATGATGATCGGTACGGCCTGGCCGTTCATCAGTGTCGGGGTGAACTCCCATTGTTTCACCGCGTCGAGCGCGGCCTCATCGAGCAGGGGAATCGAGCGCAGAACGCGCGCGTCTTCGACATGCCCATCAGGGCCGATGCGCACTTCGAGGATCACGACCCCCGTGACGTTTGCGGCTCGAGCGATTGGCGGGTAAACGGGCCGGACATCTCGAATTTTCGCCGGCGCCTTGATATTTCCGCCTACGCGGAGCGCACTATCGTCGGACCTGACGATCGTGCCCTTCGGGGCGGGGCCGGCGGCCTTGAAAGCCATTATCTCGGGCGCCTTGCCGATGCGTACCGGCACGTTGAACGTGAGTGGCGCCTCGGCGGGCGGGTCGTATCGCCATTGCCGCACGGACACGAGCGCCGCGTCCGTGAAAGTATTCAAAGCCTCGCGGACCGTCAGGATGTTCAATCCGGCCTCGCCACGAAGCGAGGCCTGAACCTGATCGCCTGTGCGATCGCCCGAAAAACTCACGTCGAAGCCCGGCCCCTTGATTGCTGAGTCGATCACACGAGCTTCGGCGACTCGACCTACGCCGTCGAGTGTGAGCTTCACGATGAGCGTCCCGCCTGTCGCCTCCACGCTATCGGGCAGCAATGGCGCCTCGTAGTGGATGCGGCGCGGAATGGGATTCTCCGGCGTGACGGCCTTCGCGCGCCGCTCCAGAGGGCCCGGTCCAGCCTGCGTCTCCGAACCTGATTGTGACGTGGCATGCAGCGGAAATGCCGAGACCGCATACCAGCTCCCGACGCCCACAATCAGCGCCATCGCGGCGCACGAAGCAACAATCTGTCGTGACGACATGACATCCTCCTTTGATACAAGCGCGATACGTCGGAAGAGGTGACGGCGGCGCGCGAAGGCGGCGGTCGGCAGAACGGAGGTCGTATCCGCGAAGGCGAGAAGCGCCTCCACGTAGGCTTTTCGTCGTCCAGTCAAGAGGATCGCCAGTTCGTCGACCACCTCTTCGCGGGCAAGTTGGATGCGTGAGGCGAGCCACCACGCCGCGGGGTGAAACCAGAAAAAGCAGACCGCGATCTCCTCGACGATCAGCCAGGCCCAGTCGCGGCGCTGCACATGAAGCAGCTCATGACCGATGACGGCGCGTTGGATGTCTCGCGACTGGGTGCGGAGGACCTCAGGAAGGAGCACGACAGGCCTGCGCACGCCGAACGTGACGGGTTGATCGAGGTGCGGCGCGTACCGAATGTCAGCTCGCCTGCCCAGGTTCGATTGCAAGTCAGCGTCGACAAGCACCCGTGCTCCCATAGACGCCGATAGACGCAGCTGCCGCAACCTGGCCAGACCGAATCCCAGCCACAAGAAGCGCACGAGCATGCCCGTTGCAATCGTCGCGACGCCGATCGCACCCCAGTCTGTAAGCGGAATCGTGTCTGCCGCGGAATTCCCGGCGCCCGCTACAGCGCCGACGACATCGGCCACTTCGGCGCCTGTCGCTGGTTGGAACGCCTGGTACGGCTGGATCCAGGGCAACCCGAGGCAAACCAGCGCGACGACGCGCCAGTACGCGTAACGCACCCCGGGCGCGTCAAGTTTGAGCAGCCATGGGAGCAGGGACGCCGCGCCGACAACCATCGTGGCTTGAAGGCTCCAGGCAAAGATATTTCCGAGCGCAGCGGCGGAGATCATTCGTCCATCTCCTCGATAATGCGCTGAACCGCCTTTCGTTGACGCTCCGACAGCCGTGAATCTTTTGCGAGGTGCAGGAGCAGCGAGCCGGACGCGCCGTCGAATACCCTGTCGACAAAATCGCGCACCATGGCGCCCACGACTTGATGGCGCGGCTTGGTCGGCGTGTACACATGTGCCCGACCGTTGCTCTTTTTCCGGAGATATCCCTTGTCTTCGAGCACGTTCATCATGGTCATGACCGTCGTGTACGCGATTGGCCTCGACTTGCGGAATGCCTCGTAAACTTCGCGCACGGTAGCGGTTCCGAGGCGCCAGACCACTTTCATGATGGCGAGTTCCTGGGGTGTGAGCGTATTGCTTGGCTTCCGCATATCTACTAAGTATCTAGTATTTAGTAGGTAACTGTCAAGCCCCCAATGTCAGGCCATTCCAATAGCAAGGAAGCGTCTACTACCCAGCCTCCATCGGGCGTATGATTCCGGCCAGATCTGCAGGAGCTTCAGGAGGTCCCGATGTTCTTTGCCCCGTTGCTCGTCGCACTCGTGTTGCCGTCACAGCGACAGCCGCCGCGCGATCCGATGGTTTCTCCGGGCATCGTGCTCGACGCCCCGGCCCGTGAGGCGGCGCTGGTAAAGCAAATTGCGGCGTTCCCGGCAGGCATCACGGCCTACCCGCATCTTGCCGGACTCCAGGAAGAACGGGGTGCCTATGCACGGCATGCGGGTGCCGGTGATCATGACTGTCACGGTCAATTTCACGCTGCAGTGAACAGAGTCGAGGAAGAAAGCGGAGTTCACAACGAAGGAACGAGGGTAACGAAGACGAACGAAGATTCTTAGTGTTTCTGATTACGAAAAAGTGGATTGTTCTTCTTCGTTTTACTCTCCGTTTTTTCCGTTTCTTCGTTGTGAAACCGTTTCCTTCGTCCCCTCGGTCCCCCATGCTTCGCACAGCTTCACAATTACTTCGACCGCTTTGTCCATGTCATGAGCCGATACCCACTCGAGCCGCGAGTGGAAATTGTGCTCGCCCGCGAACAGATTCGGCGTGGGCAACCCCATGAAAGACAGTCGAGATCCGTCCGTACCGCCCCGAATCGGCCGTTCGACCGGCTCCAGGCCGGCCAGGCGAATCGCCTTCCGCGCGTGTTCGATGACCACCGGATGCTGCTCGAGCACCTCGCGCATGTTTCGATAGGATTCGTCGACGACGAGTTCCATCGCCGCGCCGGGATCCATCCCCACGACCTCGCGTGCGATTCGCTCGACGAGTGCTTCCTTGTCCTTCAATCGTGTCGTGACAAAATCGCGCACGAGCACCTTGACGCTCGTGCGGTCGACCGACGCCTGAGTCTGGTACGGATGCAAGTACCCCTCGTACCCTTCGGTCGTTTCCGGCGACATCTGGTCTCGGGGCAACCGTGCGACAAAATCCGCCGCCACGCGAATCGCGTTCACCATGCGGCCCTTGGCGTAACCGGGATGCGTGTTGAAACCCTTGAAGGTGACGGTGATCGCGTCGGCCGAAAAGCTCTCGAACTCCAATTCTCCGAGCCCGCCGCCGTCGAGCGTGTACGCGCACACCGCCCCGAAACGTCGCACGTCGAAATGGTCCGCACCGCGGCCAATCTCTTCGTCGGGTGTGAACGCGATACGCACCCGGCCGTGCGGAATCTCGGGGTGTGTCATCAGCTGCTCGGCCGCCGCGACGATCTCCGCGACCCCCGCCTTGTCGTCCGCGCCGAGCAGCGTAAGGCCTGATGCGGTCACGACCTCGTGGCCGATCTGCGAGGCGAGCGCCGGATTGTCGGCGGCTCGAAGCACCGCGCCAGGATCGTCAGGCAGAATAAGGTCCCTGCCGTCGTAACGGCGATGCACGATCGGCTTGACCCCGTCGCCCGGCATTTCGGGCGACGTATCAACGTGCGCGATGAAGCCGATGACCGGCGTGTCCTCACGGCCGGCGGTGGCCGGTATCGTTGCCATTACGTAGCCATGCCCGTCCATTGCCGCGTCCTTCAACCCAAGTGCCTTGAGCTCGGCGACGAGCTCTCGCGAGAGCACTAGCTGGCCTGGCGTGCTCGGGGTTGTTGAGGAATGTTCGTCAGACCGCGTGTCGAACGTGACGTAACGCAGAAAGCGGCTGAGCGCGGACGTTGTCATACAGGAGACAGTCCCCTTAACGGCACACCGCGTCTCGTGAATGCGGCGTGGGCTCCTCCAGGACACCTTTCCGCCTCAGCTGCCGCCGCGCCTCAAAACGCTGCCGTCCCCGCATCATCTCAGAAGGGAATCGCCAAACGCAAAGCTGAACGCAGATTCAACAAACCGTATTTCAAAAACGAGCAAAGTGGTTACAAAATTGAAGGTGGCGCACCGGACTTCAAGCGAGAACCCCGGCGATTCTGAAAAAGCCAATCGGCGTGGAATTTGCTGTCGAGTTTGATACGTCATGTCGGCTAGAGACACCTTCGGCCCCCGATTGCGCAGCGAACGTGAGCGGCGCGGTATCAGTATCGACACCATCGTTGCCGTGACCAAGGTTGGCGCCGACCTCTGGACAGGCCTCGAGCGCAACGACTTCTCCAAATGGCCGTCGGGCATTTTTGCGCGTGCGTTCGTTCGTGACTATGCCAAAGCCGTCGGCCTCGACGCCGACGACGTGGTCGACGAGTTCTGCCGTCTTTTTCCCTACGGCGATCGCCGCGCGGCCCGGCTCATCAAAGCTCAGGCGGAGCTCATCGGCCACTCCCCCGGAGTACTCGAGGATCCGGCGCTCGTGCCGCGCGAAGGGGATCGTCGTGCCGTCGCGCACGAACGGAAGGCTCAAGCCCGGGCACGGCGCATCCGTCTTGCGCCTCGTACCGTCGCCGCGGCAGTCGACGTCGGCTGTACGGCCCTCCTCGCGCTTCTTGGAACCGCAGTTACAGGAACCGGTTTCTGGGCAGGGGCCGGAGTGGCTGCCGTCGTCTATTACAGCGTGGCAACGATACTCACCGGCGCGTCCCTGGGAACGCACGCGGTAGATTTCCTGCGTCAACGCGTGCCAGCGTTGTTTACCGTCCAGGACCGCCGCGCCCACGCCTGAGATTCCCTAAGACTCGTTCTAGCCAACCTCAGCAGCTCTGGAGTATGGTGGAGGCTCCTTTGCATTGGTCACCGCTCAGAAGAACGGAGGGCTGACGATGGTTATTCTGTCGTGGATCGTGTTCGGGCTCGTCATTGGTTTTATTGCCAAGTTGCTCATGCCTGGGAGAGATCCGGGCGGGTTCATTATCACCATGCTGCTTGGCATCGCGGGCGCGCTCATCGGTGGCTTCATCGGCCGCGCCATGGGGTTCTACGGTCCCAATCAGAGCGCAGGATGGCTGATGTCCATTCTGGGCGCCATTATTCTCCTGGCTCTGTACCGGGTTCTGGTCCGTCGCCGGGTGTAAACGCCCGGCACTCGACCGTCCGAAGACGCACGGCGGCCACGGCCGTTCGTGCGTCTTCGTCTGTACGGTTTCATGGGACAATCGATCTGCCTCGCCTGCCCAAGGAGATACGTTGATGCGCCGCCCCCTTTACCTGACTTCTGCACTCGTGGCAGCCGTTTGCTTTCACGTCGGCTCCGCCCAGGCGCAGACAGTCGACGACATCATCGCCACGAATCTCAAGTCAAAGGGTGGGCTCGAAAAGATCAGGGCCACCACAACAGTCCGAATGACAGGGACGGTGGTTGCGCGCGACATGTCCGGCCAGAATGTGAAGGGGACGATGGCGATGGTGGCGAAGCGGCCCAACCTGATGCGCCGGGATGCCACTGTCGGCGGTCAACGTATCGTCAACGCCTTTGACGGGACATCGCTCTGGATGGCCATGGGGACGATGCCTCCGCAAGAGCTTCCCGGACCGCAAGCCGCATACGCGCGCCAGGACGCCGAGTTCGACAGCGTCTTTGTCGACTACAAAGAAAAGGGGAACAGGATCGAGCTCGTCGGCACGGAAGCGGTCGAGGGAAAGCCCGCCTATCACTTAAGGGTGACGAAAAAGGGGGGGCAGCCGCGGGACTTCTACCTCGACGCGGAGACGGGGCTGGAAAAGAAAGTCAGCGTTTCGGTGCAGACCCCGGATGGGGCAGCCCTGACGCAAGTCACCGAGTTCCTGGACTACCGGGACGTCGACGGCCGGCTCGTGCCATTCACGACTCGCCAGTTGCAGAACGGCAATGTGACCGCGACGATCACGCTCGAAAAGGTGGAGTTCAACGTGCCCATCGAGGATTCGTTCTTCAAGATGTCTGCGGCGAAGTAGCCGACGAGGACAAAGCCCCCATCTCTGCCAGCAGGTCGTCTCGCGTAAACGGACGGACGAGAAGTCCGTCGTCTTTGGTTGTCCCGGCATCGGCTATGAAGAGGCTGCGCAGCGCGGTGTGATTCCGGCGCAACCTGTCTGCGAGCGCGGCTCCCGTCATATCGTCGAGCGCCATTTCGCTGATGAGTATGTCGATCCGGTCGAGCGTGAGGCCGGCGAGCAGCGCATGGCCGGCATGGGCGGCCGTGAGCACGACGTATCCTTGCAAGGCGAGCACGCGTGTGGCGACGGCGCGCAGGTCAGGGTCGGGCGATACGAACAGCACAATTGCGCACGTCGCGGTCGTCGGCTCAGCCGTATGGATTGCGACAGGTCCTGCAATACGTTTCATCATCAGAAGGCCTGACAACATCAACTGGTGGGAGATTCGGCTGAGTGGCAAGCGGGGTGCCGCTTCTGCGGAGGCCTGTTTTCACGCGATCGGGCGGTTTCACCCCGATCGCGTGATTACGTTCCTTGCGAGGACTTACGATTCTGTCCCGGCAGAGCTCGAGGGAGTCGGGCTCTACATGCCGGCTCGAAACTACTACGCACGCAGGCGATCCTGGAGCTTTTCGCGATAACCACGGCTGAGCGTCAACCGCGTGCCGGTTCGCAGCAGAACCGCATACTCCCCGTTCAGCCAAGGTTGAAGCTCCTGGATTCGCTCCATGTTGACTATGCGTGAGCGGTGGATGCGGAAGAATTTTTCCGGATCGAGTCGTCCTTCGATCGCATTCATGGTTTCCCGGAGCAGGTGAGACGTGGTCCCAACGTGCAGGCGTACGTAGTTGCCCGCGGCCTCGACCCAGTCGATCTCATCCACGCGAAGGAAAAAGAGCCTGCCGCCCGATTTGACAACGAGCCGCTCCGCGCGTGGCTGATCGCGTCGCAGGTCCTTGACCAGGGCGAGCAGCCGGCGGCCGAGATCTCCCGTTTCGACCCGCTCGATCTGCCGCCGCGCCCGCTGCAACGCCTCGGTGAACCGCTCGCGATCGAACGGCTTCAGCAAGTAATCGAGCGCCCGGACCTGGAAGGCGTGCAGCGCGTGCTGATCGTATGCGGTCACGAAGATGACGAGCGGCATGCGCTCGCCGCCGACCGCCTCGATGACCTCGAAGCCGTTCATCTGCGGCATCTGGACGTCGAGGAAGACGAGATCCGGCTCGTGATCGACGATCGCGGTGACGGCTTCCTCTCCGTCGCGGCACTGCGCAACGATCTCGATATCCAGCTCATTGGCCAGCAATCCTGCCAGCCGCTCTCGGGCCAGCGGTTCATCGTCCACGATGAGGGTTCTGATTTTTTTCATATATCCTCTTGTCCCTGCCCTGAGCGGAGTCGAAGCGCCGGCGTGTGGGCCGGCAGTTCACGCACGGGCGCCAGCGGCGCCCATCGCACCCACAACCCTGCTTTCTCCTCGTTCGTCACGCGTACCCGGCGACAGATCGTCCTCGTGCGGTTCGTTCGCTCGCGTCTCGGTCCGCCAGGGCACGGCGACGACTACTGCCACGCCTTCTTCGAGACGATGGAACTCGAACCGGAAATCGGCGCCGAACTGGTGTTGAAGCCGCGCGCGCGTCGTAGAGACGCCGATGCCCTTCTGCATCGCGATGAGCGCGGTCTCTGAAAGTCCGCGACCGTCGTCGCGCACCTCGATCCAGAGCTTGTCGTGATCGGGCCGCGCCCGTATGTCGATATGACCCGGCCCGGACTTCTTCGAAATGCCGTGCTTGATGGCGTTCTCGACGAGCGGCTGCAGGAGCAGCGCGGGCACGAGCGCATCGAGCGTTTCCGGCGCGATCTCGAAGCGCACGATCAGGCGATCGGCAAAACGTGTCTGTTCGATTTCAAGATACTTCGACACGAAATCGAGCTCTGCCTGCAGCGGGATTTCCTGGCGGCCGATGTTCTCCAGCGTCATCCGGAGCAAATCGCTCAGGCGCATCAACGTGCGATCCGCGGCGTCGACGTCGGAGTGCATCAGCGCGGAAATTGCGTGCAGCGTGTTGAACAGGAAGTGCGGTTGAAGCTGTTGCCGCAAGGCGACCATCTGCGCCTCGACGAGCCTGGTTTCAAGTTGCGACGTGCGCACGGCGCGGTCCCGCGACTCGCGATAGTAGAGCACCGCGTGGCTGAGGCCGGCGATTGCCCAATACGTCACCATTTCCCAGTCGAAGTTCATGAGCGCCGAGCGCTTCACGTCGGTCCACCATGAAAACGACGACGGGCCGGACAACATGAGCCACCATCGGACGCTGGTCATCGTTGCGATGTGGGCGAAGGAGAACAACGCGACCGACGGCAGATGAACAAAGATGGCGCGCGAAAGGCCCTGCCGCTCGAACCGGAAATGCTGGGAGAGCCATACGATGGCGGGGGTGAAGATCGCCCACGCATACCAGTACGCGCAATTGAGCGCGACGATATACGTCCAGTCCGTAATGGGCTTACCCAGCGCGCGCGTGAACTGCACGGCAAGAGCTGACGACAAGACGCCGAGCAGCGTCGCGACACCAAAGACCATCGGGTAGCCCAGGCCATAACGGGGCCGCGCGGGGGCCGGCAGGTCGATGCCCGCTCCGCTGGGATCCAACCGTCGATCGGCAGGCGGTTTCATATAGCTGTCAGGCCTCACGAGACGCAGTCGTTGTGGGTTAGACGTAACCAAGCCCGTTTTCGTCTCGCAGGGATCGGACTCTCCCCGGCTGCACGCAGCCGGCCACTCGTGAAAAACCCCTGTGAGTCCTGCGGTTGGTGCACTTCACCCGCGGATTCAGGGTGTCCGTCCCCGCAGAATGGCGATCCGTCCCTGAAGCGAACCGGTGGGTTCAGGCCCTCATGCTGTCCGCCAGCGGGCAGTCTCAGACCAATTTCGGACAGTGCCGCGACGTTGGCGGCTGGCGGCTAGCGACCCGCGGCTGGCGACTCGCGCTGTTGGCTGGCGGTTCGCGCCTGGCGGTTCGCGACCGGCTCGAGACTCGCGAGTCACGACTGGCGGCTGGCTCACGACTCGCGGCTGTCTCGCGACGCACGACTGGCGGCTCGCGCCTGGCTCGCAACTCCAGACTAGTACGACTTTGTCAGATTGACGAATTCCCGTGGGAAGTCGCGGGTGCTGCTTTCTAGCTCGTCGTACTCCCTGCGTAGTTTCGCTCGACGTTGCCGCAGCTTTACCGTGCGCGGAGAAGACAATCTCACGCGGAGCAAGCAGAGACGCACAGATCGCCGAGAAAGGCTGCCTAACGGCCAGGAGGGTCACGAGATCCCAAAAACAAGCAGCGCCTCGAAGTAACTGCTGTTTGTTTCCGGGATCTCGTGACCCTGCTCGCGTGAAGCGCGAGTAGCCGGAAGGGCATGCGCAGCCGCTTCCGTACTGGTCTCCTCCGCGCACTTGGCGCTCTCTGCGTGAACCCGCCGTGACAAGTCACCGGACCGTCGCCCGAGCGAATTGGCTGATCTGACAAAGTCGCGCTAGTGGCTAGCGGTCTGCGACAGGTTCGCGATTCACGACGTGCGATGCGCGCTCGATTCATGTTGCTCTGGCGCCCCTTCGCTTTTCACCTTCGCTGAAGGTTGTCGCTTGCTGATTGCGTCCAGGGCGGAAGGGAAGAGAAGACACTGTCGGACAGTCAATCGTGATCCCGACGCGCAACCTCCACGCCACACGTTTGAGGTGCTGTGGCGGGTTTGTTGCCCCTCGCTCGCGAATGATCGGTCTTCGGCTCAAATCATGAGAAGCGAATGGGAAAAAGGTGTGTATCATGTTCGCGTGAGTAGCTCCACCACGCGCAATCACCGCAACTGGAAGACGGGAGACGCCTTTACCATCGGCGACGCGACCGACCTCTACGAGGTGGACCGCTGGGGTAAGGGGTACTTCTCGATTTCCTCCTCCGGCCACGTGCTCGTGCACCCGACGAAGGATCCGGCGCGCTCCATCGATCTGAAGCAGCTCACCGACCACCTGCTATTGCGCGGCATCAGCCTCCCGGTGCTCATCCGGTTTCGCGACATCCTTCGCCACCGTGTCGGCGATATTCACAGTGCCTTTCGGGCCGCTATTACGCAGCATCAGTACGACGGGCGCTACGTGTGCGTCTATCCGATCAAGGTGAACCAGCAGCGGCAGGTCGTCGAGGAAGTGCTCGATTTCGGACGCGAGTATGGCTTCGGTCTCGAAGCCGGCTCGAAGCCCGAGCTGATTGCCGTCGCGGCGGTGGCCTACAACGACACGCCGATCATCTGCAACGGCTTCAAGGACGCCGAGTTCATCGAGATGGCCATGCTCGCCCAGAAAATCGGGCGGAACGTCATTCCCGTCGTCGAGAAGTACACGGAACTTGGATTGATTCTCAAATATGCGGAAAAAGTCGGCGTGCGCCCGCAAATCGGCATGCGGGTGAAGCTGGCTGCGCGCGGCGGCGGCCGCTGGCAGGGCTCGGGGGGATACCGTTCCAAGTTCGGGCTGACCGTGGCGGAGGTGCTGCGGGGGCTCGAAGAGCTGCGGGCGCGCGGCATGCAAGACTGTTTCAAGCTCCTGCACTTTCACCTCGGCAGTCAGATTCCGAACATCCGCATCGTCAAGGGGGCGCTCAACGAGGCGGCGCGTGTCTATACCGAGCTCTCAAAGGCCGGCGCCGGACTCGAGTACCTCGATGTGGGAGGTGGACTGGGCGTCGACTACGACGGCTCGCAGACGAACTTCGAATCGAGCGTGAACTACACGCTCGAGGAATACGCCAACGACGTCGTGTACCACATCCAAACGGTGTGCGACGATGCCGGGGTCAAGCATCCCACGATCGTGTCGGAGAGCGGACGCGCCATCGTTGCGTACCACAGCGTCCTGATCTTCAACGTCCTTGGCGTGTCCGCATTCGGCGAGGAGAAGATCCCCGAAGTCATCAAGCCGGAGGAAGTCGAGCAGCCGGTGATCGATCTCCTCGAGACTTACACTAATCTTTCGGTCCGGAATGCCCTCGAGAGCTATCACGATGCGCAGCAGGCGCTCGACATGGCGCTGAACCTCTTCACCGGCGGCTACCTGCCGCTCGAGCAGCGTTGCCAGGCCGAAAACCTCTATTGGGCGATTCTCGTGAAGCTGCGCAAGCTTGTCGCGCAAATGGAGGACGTGCCGGAGGACCTGCAGGGTCTCGACGACACGATGGCGGACACGTACTTCTGCAACTTCTCGCTGTTCCAGTCGTGTCCCGACAGCTGGGCGATCAAGCAGCTCTTTCCGATCATGCCGATTCACAGGCTGAATTCGGCGCCGACGCATCACGCCGTTCTTGGCGACATCACCTGCGACTCGGACGGGAAGGTCGACCAGTTCATCGACCGCCGCGACGTGAAGCGGACCTTGCCTCTGCATACCGTGAACGGCGACCCTTACTACCTTGGCGTGTTCCTGGTCGGCGCCTATCAGGAGATCCTCGGAGACCTTCACAACCTCTTCGGCGACACGCACGCCGTGCACGTCAGCCTCGACGAGCAGGGCAGCGTCGTGCTCGACGCCGTGATCAAGGGGGACACCGTCAAGGAAGTCCTCGATTACGTCGAGTTCGACGCCGATACGCTTGTGCGGAAGCTCCGCACGGACGTCGAGCTCGCGGTGCGTGAAGGAAAGATCAGTTACGAAGAGGCAGGCCGCCTCCTGGAGTTCTACGAAGACGGCCTGCAGGGATATACGTACCTGGAGGATGCGAAAGACCGCTAGTCTAAGCTGACGCGGCGCTGAAGCGCCGCGCCAGATGAGTTGCCAACCGCCAACCGCCAATCGCCAACTGATCGCCAGCCGCTAGTCGCCAACCGCTAATGAGCAGTCGTCCTTGCGCAGTGTTCATCGAACGCGCGAACGAGCTCCTCGGCGATCATGTCCGCGTTGCGGGTTTCGATCTGGCTGCGCTCCATCATGTAGATGAGTTTCCCGTCTCGCAGTAAACCAATCGACGGTGACGACGGGGCGTAGCCGCTGAAGTACTGCCGGGCGCGATCTGTGGCCTCGATATCGGCGCCCGCGAACACGGTTGCCAGCACGTCGGGACGATTCTGGTGCTGCAGCGCCCTGGCGATGCCCGGCCGGGCCTTTCCGGCGGCACACCCGCAAACGGAATTGACCACCATCATCACGACGCCGGTGCTGTTCTTCACGACGTCGTCCACCGCGGCCGCGGTGCGAAGCTCTTGCGCACCCATCTCGGTCATTTCTCCCCGCATGGGCGCTGTCAGATACTCGGGATATGGCATCCTGTCCTCGTTCGTCATCCGAATGGTTACTTCTTCATTGACTCATCGCGCGTCGCTTTGAACTCATTGCCCGGCTTCCATTCCGGGATCTTGTCGGCGTGTGCGACGCGGTAGCCGACCGCCAGCAGCAACTCTGCATCCTGCACCGCGCCGCTGAGATCCCAGTCGGGCTTAATCTCGTCGGAGGGCGCATGGTAGTCCTTCTCAGTGTACTCGTCCCTCTTCGTTTTGCCGTACGCGGAATCCTTGCCGACGAAATCAATGCCTGAGTCGGGATCGAGTGCGGGCACGCCTTGCTTCGCGAAGTTGAAATGATCCGATCGGTAGTAAAAACCCTTTTCAGGCTCCGGATCGGGACGCAGCACGCGTCCTTGCTCGTCGGCAGCCGCCTTCAGATAGTCGTCCAGGTCTGAGGCTCCCATCCCCACAACCGTCAGATCTTTGGTGATTCCCCACTGATTCACGCCGTCGATGTTGATGTTGGCGACGGTCTTGTTGAGCGGATAGAGCGGGTTGGTCGCGTAATACTGCGACCCGAGAAGTCCCTGCTCCTCGGCGGTGACCATGAGAAAGAGGATCGACCGTTTCGGCGGCGGCTGGATCTGCGTGAAGGCTCTCGCAATCTCGAGCACGGTCGCCACGCCGGAGGCATTGTCGAGCGCGCCGTTGTAAATCTTGTCGCCATTGACGGGGGCGCCGACTCCCAGGTGATCCCAGTGCGCTGAATACACCACGTACTCGTCCTTCAGCTTTGGATCGCTGCCGTCGAGCTTCGCGACGGCGTTCTGCGAGTTGATCGTCCGCAGCGTGTTCTTGATCCCGATGGAGGCCTTCAGACCAAGTGAGACCGGCTTGAACTCGCGAGTCCGCGCCTGCTTCTTGAGCGCATCGAAGTCCTGGCGGCCGAGTGCGAGGATCTTCTTTGCGGCGGCGAGCGTGATCCATCCTTCGATATTCGCGCGCCCCATGTTCTTGTCGGCCGTCACGAGGTCGAATTTTTCGCGAAGGTTGCCTTGGACGACGGAGAAGGGGTAGCCGGCCGGTCCCGTTTCGTGCACGACGAAGATGGCGGCCGCTCCCTTGCGCGCTCCCTCCTCGAACTTGTACGTCCATCGCCCGTAGTACGTCATCGCATCGCCCTTGAAGGTTTTCGGGTCGAGCCTGGCCGGGTCGGAGGGATCGGGCACGGCGGGATCGTTCACCAGCACGAGAATCGTCTTGCCCTTGACGTCGACGTCCTTGAAGTCGTTCCAGTTGAACTCTGGAGCCTCGACACCGTAGCCGGCAAATACCACGTCTGAGCTCTCGACCGAGGCCCCATCAGCCACGTGTTTTGTCCACGCGACGACTTCGTCCGCCCACTTGAAGGTTTGTTTCTGCTCACCCTTGGTCACGGTCAGCGGCTTGGCCTCGGTGCCGACGATGCCGACGAGCGGAACTTTCTGAACGTAGGTGCCGTCGGGATTTCCCGGCTTCAGGCTGAGCTGCTTGAATTGATCGTGGATGTACTTGACGGAGAGCTCTTCCCCTTTCGTGCCCGGTGCGCGTCCTTCGAATTCGTCAGAGGACAGCACCTTGATATGCTCGAGGATCTTTTGCCGGTTGATCTTCGGCATCGATGCAACCGGAACCTGGACTGCCGCCGGGGCTTGCTGCTGCGGCGCGGGCGTCTCGCTCTTGCTGGTGTAGGCGGAAACGAGCGCGACAAGGATGCAGACGAGACTGAGTCGTTTCATGTAGATCATTGTACTGGTTACGACGGTATACTAAGCCTTTCGTACTCGAACCGCGTCTTATGAATCACGAATCACGAATCACTGATCCAGAATCCTTGGATCTGGGTCCGGATTCAGGATTGACGATTCGTGATGAGGGATGAGGGACTCAATGAATGCACTCTGGCGCGACATCCGGCACGCGTCCTCACCGCGATGGTGTTCGGGATCGTGCCGGCGCTGCAGGCGATGCGCACCGGCGTCTCGTCGGCGTTGAAGGAGGAATCCGGCAGCGTAGCGGGCGGAGGGCGCCAGGCGCGGCTCCGACGGTTGCTCGTGGTCGGCCAGGTCGGCCTGTCCATGCTGCTTCTCGCGGGCGCGGGCCTTTTCGCCCGCAGCCTCTTGAACCTGAAGACTTTGGATCCCGGCTTCAGGGTGGACAACCTCTTCGTGTTTTCCGTCGACCCGTTGCTCAGCGGCTACGACGGCGACCGGCTGACGGCCCTGTACCGGCGGATGCAGGAGGAGTTGACGGCGGCGCCTGGCGTGCGCAGCGTGTCGATGTCGGAAACCGGAGCGCTCGCCGGGAACGACTGGAGTATGACGGTTCGCGTCGACGGCTACCAGGCGAAGGAAGGGGAAGACATGAACCCCAGCGTGGACGGCGTCGGTCCGCGTTATTTCGAAACCATGGGGATTCCGCTCGTCACCGGCCGCGAATTTACCGAACGCGATGTCAAGGGCGCACCACGAGTGGCTGTCATCAACGAGACGATGGCGAAGTATTTCTTCAACGGCAGTAATCTCATCGGCCGGCACTTCGGCTTCGGCCGCGACAAGGGGACCGAGATCGAAATCGTCGGGGTCGTGAAGGACGTTCGATCGCTCGAGCTCCGGGACCAGGCCCCGCGGTTCCTGTATATTCCGTACGCTCAGGACGACAACGTCACCCAGCTCACCTACTACGTGCGGGCCGACCAGGCCAGCGGCTCGACGGCCGGGGGAATCAGGCAGGTCGTCGGGCGATTGGATGCCAACCTCCCGATCTTCGACATGAAGACGATGGCCGTGCAGGTTGACGAGTCGCTCTTTGTCGAGCGCATGGTTGCGGCGCTGTCCGTCGCTTTCGGCGCGCTGGCGACACTGCTCGCGGCAATAGGGCTCTACGGCGTGATGTCGTACGCCGTTGCGCGGAGGACGCGTGAGATCGGCATTCACATGGCGCTCGGCGCGGAACGCGGACGCGTCCTGTGGCTTGTGCTAAGGGAAGTGGCCGTGATGTCCGCAGCCGGAATCCTCGGCGGGTTGATTGCCGCTCTGTGGATTACCCGTCAGGTGCAGTCCCAGCTGTTCGGACTCTCGCCAAACGATCCTGTCACGCTGACCGTCGCGACGATACTGCTGGCGCTCGTTGCGATCACGGCCGGCTACATCCCTGCGCGCCGTGCGACCACGATCGACCCGATGATTGCCCTGCGGAACGAGTAGTCGGTGATTGCTGATAGACGATTACTGATGGCTGTTTGAAGTTCAATCGACAATCAGCAATCAAGACTCAGCAATTCCGTTATGCTACGGGCCATGAATCAGAAGTGGCAGTCGATCCTGGCACTCGCCCTGATGGTGATCGGGTTGCTCTGGATGTTCCAGCGGCATGAAGTGTTTGCGCGGAGCCTTCCCGCGCAAATCGTGCAGGCCTGCGCGATCGGATTGATGATTGCAGCCCGAATGACGTTCGGCAAGCGCAGCTTTCACGCGGCGGCCAATCCCACTGCGGGCGGTCTCATGACGACGGGTCCCTATCGCTGGCTGCGCCACCCGATTTACGCCGCCATCCTGTACTTCGTCTGGAGCACGGCCCTTGACTACCGGTCCTACGAGGCGATTGCGGCGGCTGGGCTGGTGACGGCGGGCGCGATTGTACGGATGTATGCTGAAGAAACGTTATTGATCGGTATGTACCCCGAGTACGCCACGTACCGCGCGCGAACCGCGCGCCTCATTCCGTTCGTTCTTTAGAGGAGCACGACCATGTCTATTCGCATCGGAGACCAGGCCCCGAATTTCAAGGCCAACACGACCGAGGGCCCCATCGATTTCCATCAGTGGGCCGAGGGCTCCTGGGCGGTGCTGTTTTCGCACCCGAAGGACTTCACCCCGGTCTGCACGACCGAGCTCGGTTACATGGCCAAGCTCAAACCGGAATTCGACAAACGCGGCGTCAAGGTGATCGGGCTCAGCGTCGATCCAGTCGACAAACACAAACAGTGGTCTAACGACATCAAGGAGACGCAGGGGCACGCGCCGAACTATCCAATGATTGGCGACACGGATCTGAGTATCTCGAAGCTGTACGACATGCTGCCGGCGGACCTCGAGGGTTCGTGCGAAGGGCGGACGCCCGCCGACAACCAGACGGTGCGCAACGTCTTCGTGATCGGCCCGGACAAGAAGGTCAAGCTCAGCATCGCGTACCCCATGACGACCGGCCGGAACTTCGATGAGGTCCTGCGCGTGATCGATTCCCTGCAGCTCACCGCGAAGCACAAGGTGGCCACGCCGGCCAACTGGAAGCAGGGCGACGACGTAATCATCGCGGGGTCCGTGTCCGACGACGACGCCAGGAAGACGTATCCGAACGGCTGGAAGGCTCCCAAGCCCTACATGCGCATCGTTCCGCAGCCAAAATAGGCCCGGCTTACAGCCCGGGCGGGCCGACGGTTTTGCCCGGGGGGCATTATCCTTCGCTGTCGGCCAGCAGGCAGATGAACTCGCCGAGTACCATCGCGGTCGCACCCCAGACCTGGTGGCCGAGGAGATCGAAGTAGGGATATTCAACCGCGACGCCTTCGCGAATCCTGGTGCCTTGCCGGATGCGCGAAGCGTCGCGGAGATCCTCCAGCGACACTTCCAGTATTTCTTCAACCTCGTCTGGCGCCGGCAGGAAGTCCGGGCGCCGATCCGTAATCCCGACGATCGGGTGCAGCGTAAAACCGCTGACGAGCACGTGCACCGGCGTGAGCTCTCCCAGCACGCGAACGGCGGCCCGGTCAACGCCGATTTCTTCGGCGGCTTCGCGCAGCGCCGCCTGCGCGAGTGTCTCGCCGGGATCGGTTGCGCCTCCGGGCAAGCTGATTTGTCCGGGGTGGTGCGCAAGGCCGCTCGCCCGCACCGTCAACGCGACCGCGGCCCCCGTCTCATGCGGATAGAGCAGCAGCAGCGCGGCGGCTTGTCTCGACTCTGACGGGAACTGTCCCGTGCGCCAGGCGGTCCGCAAAAGCTCGGGCGCGAAACGCATCTGCGCGTCGATGCCAGGCAGAGTCCGCGCGAGTCGGTCGCGGAGCGATTGCTCGATGTCGCGTAACGGCACGTCCGTTCCAGTATGCCTGTAGTATGGATTCATGTCCGCATTTCCACGGATCGACAAAACCGTAGGGCTGGAGGTGCTCGACCTCGTGCACGGCTGCACGTTCGACGACTTCATTCTGTCGCCGCAGCGGAGCGTGCTGGTGCGACGCGATCCGACCGCGATCGACCTGTCGTCGCGCGTCTCGCGCCGAATCACGCTCAAGCGGCCGATCGTCTCCGCCAACATGGACACGGTGACACGGGCGCCGATGGCGATCGTGCAGGCGGAAGAAGGCGGCATCGGCATCATCGATCGCGGGTTTCGTCCCGGTGAGATCGATCCGCAGGTCCATGAAGTCGAGGTCGTGAAGCGCACCCAGCACGGTGTGATCGCGGATCCGTGGAGCATTGCTCCGGACGCGTCGCTCGACGAGGCTGCCGGGGTGATGTCGCGCAAGCGCATCGGCACACTGGTCGTCGTCGACGATCGGCGCCGGCTGGCCGGTTTGCTGACCGAACGGGACATGCGCTTCGTGTCGCGCCAGGGATCGCGTGTCGCCGCTCGCATGACGCCCCTTGCGCGGCTGGTGGTGCACCAGGGGCCCATCGAGCCCGAGGCAGCCGAGCGCATCATGGTGGAGCGCAAGATCAAGAAGCTCCCGCTCGTCGGCGCGGACGGAAGCCTGATCGGGTTGATCACGTCCCGGGACCTGGTGCAGCAGCGGCGTATGCCGTTTGCCACGCGCGACAGCCATGGCCGGTTGCGGGTCGGCGCGGCAATCGGCGCGACCGGCGACTACCTGGAGCGCGCGGCGGCGCTCCTTCGAGCGGAGGTGGACCTCATCGTGATTGACATCGCGCACGGCCACTCGATCGTCATGGAGCGCGCGATCGCCGAATTCCGAAAGCGCTTCGGCGACGCCGAGATGATCGCGGGCAATGTCGCGACCGCCGAAGGGGCGAAGTTCCTCCTGGACTGCGGGGCGGACGGCATCAAGGTCGGCATCGGCCCCGGCGGCGGATGCACGACTCGCGTGACGACGAGCTTCGGCGTCCCTCAGGTGCAGGCGCTCGTCGAATGCCGTCTTGCCCTGGAAGACTCCGACGTGGCGGTGATCGCGGACGGCGGCGTCAAGCGGCACGGCGCGCTCATGGAAGCGCTCCTCTTCGGTGGCGATTGCGCGATGCTTGGCAGCGCTTTCGCGGGCACCGAAGAGGCGCCGGGGGAAATCGTTCACAAGTCGGTCGTGCTGCCGGAGTCTCAGAAGACCGTGAAGGTGCCGTTCAAGGTGCTGCGCGGAATGGCGTCGCTCGAAGCCATTCGGGACCGGCTCGACGTCGAAGATGCCGACAAGGTGGAGCTCGAGGCGATCGGCGCCGAAGGCATGGAGATCAGCGTGCCCGCTCGCGGCTCGGCGCGGACGATCGTCCGGGACATGATCAAGCATGTCTGCTCGTCGATCAGCTACGGGGGCGCCACCTCGCTCGGCGAACTTCGGCAGATGTTCTGGAAAAACCCGCAGAAGTACCTCATCAAGCAGTCCGCATCCGCCCGGCGAGAATCATACGAACGGTGAGGAAGTCATGATCGGGTTCTGTGCAGCGGTGGCAATCACTGTCACGCTGCATTCGACGCTGTAAAATCAAACAGGAGAAACGGGAGGAAGGGAGCAATTCTTTTTTAAAACAACTAGACTCCCTTTCTCCCTTTCTCCTGTTTGATCTTGGTGGGGATGCTGCGCGACTGTGAACGCCGTTTGAACGTGGCAAGGCGAAGAAGTGGAACGGCGTTTAGTGTTTGAGGGAACCACTGAGCAGGTCCGCCAGGTCGGCCGGTGAATCGATGAACAGTTCGTCCCCGCGAAAATCTTCCGCCGCGAAACGGTAGCCGAACCCGTAGCGCGCGAGGCAAATCTGCGTGCCGGCGTTTCGCGCGGTGGCAAGATCGACTGGTGAATCCCCAACCATCAGCACGCGCGCCGGGGCGACGGCGGCCGTGGCCGCCAGATGTACCAGGCCGGCCGGCGCAGGCTTGCGGCCCAACGCTGTGTCTCCGCCAATGACGTCCCGAAAATAGCGCCGGAGTCCGAGCCCTTCGAGCATCACCTCGGTCGCGCGTCCAGGCTTGTTGGTCAGGAGGGCCATCGGCAGACTCGCACCCACCAGGTTGAGCGTCTCCACCATGCCGGGATAGGGAACGGTGTGGTCGAGAAGATGCAGATCGTAGTGCGCCAGGAACCGCTCGATCGCGTCCGGAGTTTCCGGGTCGAGCGCCGCTGCGGTCAGCGCGCGGCGGACCAGCACACCCGCCCCCTCACCGACCATCCTGACGATGGCAGGTTCAGCAAGAGGCCGCCCTCCGAGTTCCAGCAGGAGCGCGTTGACCGCGTTCGCAAGATCGACGCTCGAGTCCACGAGCGTGCCATCCAGATCGAAGACGACAAGGCCGGCGTCAATCATGCGAGTGTCAGCATCTGTCTCGAACCGCGAGCCACGAACTGCGAACCGCGAGCCACGAACCGCCAACTTATGTATTCGTCGGATATTATCGTGCAGGAGGAGGATGGATGAGCCACCGGCGCAGCCGTGTCTGGAAACGAGCGGCCGTTGTGGGCGCGCTCGCGACGCTGACGGCTGTTGGCTTGAGCAGCCAGTCCGCTCACCGCGCGGACGCCGACTATCTGCGATCCGCCTACGACACGTATCGCTCGATGCAGCGTTCGTCGCCGTTCGGGTCTCTCAGGTGGGAATATCTCGGGCCGATCAACCTCAGCGGACGCGCGACCGATATCGCCGTAGCCGATCGCGGATCGTCGCGCCGGATTTACGCCGGGTATGCCACGAGCGGCATCTGGCAAAGCGACGATAGCGGCGCGACGTGGCAACCGATATTTGAGAATTTTCCGTCAACGAGTATCGGCGACCTGGCGGTCGCGCCGTCGAATCCGGACATCCTCTGGGTAGGCACGGGGGAAGCCAACCTGTTTCGAGCGTCCATGCCCGGCGTCGGCATCTACAAATCCACGGACGGCGGTCGCACGTTCGCCCATGCCGGCCTCTCCGACACCCAGACGATCGGCCGCGTCGTCGTCCACCCGGCGAACCCCGACATCGTGTACGTCGCCGCATCCGGTCACGAGTGGACCGACAACGACAACCGTGGCGTGTTCAAGACCACCGATGGCGGCCGGACCTGGAAGAAGGTGTTCTATCGAAGCCCCCGAACGGGAGCGATCGATCTCGTGATGGATCCCGGGGATCCGAACACGCTGTACGCCGCGATGTGGCAGCGCGTGCGGCGGAAGTGGAGCGACCCGCGCGTGGAGCCAGGCTACAACGAAGGCGGAATCTGGAAGACGACCGACGGCGGCAACAGTTGGGCGGACGCGAGCACCGGCCTGCCGGTTCCGCAGTACAGGGGCCGTATCGGGATCGACATCGCGCGGTCGAATCCGAGCGTGCTGTATGCGTTCGTGGACAGCTACGAGCCGGGAACAGCGCCGCGCGCCGGAGAGCGCGACGCGTACGAGCGCCCGATTCTGGAGGCGCGGATCAAAGCCGCAGAAATTTATCGAACTGACGACAAAGGCGCGACCTGGCGCAAAGTGTCGGAGACGAATGCATTCATGTCGGGTCATTCCGGTACGTATGGCTGGGTGTTTGGACAGATTCGCGTGGATCCGAAGGACGAAAAAACGATTTACACGCTCGGCCTCGGCCTGAACGTCTCGCATGACGCCGGGAAGACGTTCGTGTCCCTTCGCGGTCCCCACGGGGATCATCACGGGTTGTGGATCGATCCGGTGAACCCCGCGATTCTCTACAACGCCAACGACGGCGGCTTGTACATCTCGGCAGACGCAGGCGTGACCTGGAAGTTTGCCGTCTCGGCCGGCGGCTCACAGTTCTACAACGTGACGGTTGACAACAGCTCGCCCGCCTGGGCGTACGGATCCATTCAGGACGTCGGCAGCCGTCGGGGCAAGGTCGATCTCGGTCCCGGACGCGACCGGATAACGGCTGGCGAATGGACGAGCGCGCCGGGCGGCGAGGGCTCGTATCAGGCGATCGATCCCGAGAACCTCAACATCATCTATTCCCACTCGTTCTACGGAAATTTCACCCGCGACGATCTGAGCATTCCCCTGCCCCCGGGCCGGCGCGGGAGAGGAGCCTCTGCCGCAAGCGGCCGGTCCGCTGGACGGAGCGGTCCGCAGCGCAGCACGCCGATTCGTCCCAACGAGGACAACCTGCGCGCGCAGTGGATGGCGCCGATCATCGTGTCGCCTCACAAGGCGACCACGATCTACTCGGCGTTTCAGTACGTCTTTCGCTCGCCCGATCGCGGCACGACGTGGCAGAGGATCAGCGCCGATCTCAGTGACAATGATCCGGCCCGGATGCTTCGCCGGAGCTCGAGCGAGATTCCGTACCAAACCGTCGTCGCGCTTGCTGAGTCCCCGAAAAACCCCGGACTCTTGTACGCCGGCACAGACGATGGCCGGCTGCACGTCACCATGGACGACGGCAAGCGCTGGTCGGAGATCACAGCCGCGTTGCGCGGCCGCAAGTGGATTTCGCGCGTCGTGCCGTCGCAATATGCCGAAGGCACGGTCTACGTCACCCAGCGCGGACGCGAAGACGACGACTTCGCGCCTTACATTTTCAAGTCGATCGATTACGGCGGGACGTTTACGAGCATCGCCAATAACATTCCTGCCGGATCGGTGAATGTGGTCCGTGAAGATCCGACAGAGCCGGACACGCTCTATGCGGGAACCGACTTCGGCGCGTTCGTGTCGGTCGACGGTGGGCGGCGGTGGCAGGTGCTCGGCGGCAACCTGCCGTCGGTGCAGGTCTCGGATCTTCAATATCAGTCGAGGGATCAAGTGATCGTGATCTCGACATATGGGCGAGGCATGTGGGCACTCGACGCGACGAAGGTTAGGGGAAAATCACCGATCCTGAATCCTTGAATCGTTGAATCGTGGAATAAACTGGTTGTGACCACGGTCCCCCGATTCGAAGGCTTCAGAGATGTTGTTTACGGACCTGAAATCCGCAGCAGTGTCAGCAGCGTGATTGCGAAGGCCAGATTGATCCCGAGAAGCGCGACGCCGATTCGACGCTCCGAACGGCGCGTGAACCACATGTAGAGGCCGCTCGCGCCCAGGAGCACCAGGGCGGTTGAGACGATCGCGACGGCAAAGCCCCACACCTTCATCGATACCGGTTCGTGCCAGAACCCGGCCCAATGATGGAGCCGGTTCAGCCTGCCCATCACGCCGGCCACGCTTGTCTTCACACGCGCAACACCTGACCCACGCGCGTACCGCACCTCGTGCACCGTGCCCGGCACGACTATTCGCAGGACCACGCCCGTGTCGTTCGGCTGGATGTTGCTCACTTCGCCCTTGAGCGCACGCTCACGGTCCATGATTTCACGCGCGATCGCTCGTGCATCCGTCAGGCCCGCTGTGATCGACAACTCGTGCTCGTGCACGGCCGGTTTCATCTGGAACCACGCCGAGTGACTCATCTGCACGGCACTGACACCGTACATGATCAGGAACGGGAGGCTGAACGAGGCGAGGAGGAGGTGGATATTCCGGACGATCTTGTACATGGTCAGCGGAATGCCATCCACAGCGCGGCAAAACTGACCGTGCCAGTCGCGAGCGACGCCCATGCCCACCACGAGCGCGCCTGCGCGGTCAGCCACAGGTACAGGCCGGAGGCGCAGAATGCGAGCAGACACCACATCGCGAATTCGTTATAGAACGCCCAGGCGCGCACGAGGGATGGCGCCTCGTCGTCGCCGGTCGTCGCCGCATGGGCGTCGCCGAGAAACGTCCCCAGCCCGTTCCGAATTTCCTCGATGCGCAAGCGGTGCTCGCGCTCGAGGACGACCACGCGCCAGATACCGTTGATGTTGTAAAAATCGAGCAGGAGGTCGTTTTCGGGCGTCCGCCGCAGGAACCAGCCCGGCATCGGTCGCGTCAGTGGGAGCTGGAGCGTCCGATAGACATCGTCGGCCACCTGTTTGTCGGGTGCGGACGGCGCCGCGGTGAACGGTACGTATCGGATTGTATGAGGAACTTTGGGCCGCTCCACCGCCGTTTGCGAGCTGACCACGAGTCCCGCAATCCCGTACAGCATCAACTGCGCGAATGTCAGGAGTCCGGCGTAGATGTGCAGTTTCAGGACGAGGTTGCGCATGCCGCCGCCGCCTTATACGGCGCAGAAGGGGTTGGAATTTGGCAACAGCAGTCCCGCCCGCGTTCAGCTGTGATAACCGGACAGAGCCGATGAGGTTCGACAAGAGTATGGCCGGAGACGGCCGTCGTGGTAGCCTCCAATCATGAGAAGAATCGTTTCTGTCGTATGCCTGATGCTTCTGCTGGCGATCTCAACGAAGGCTCAAGGGGCCAAGCCGGATTTTTCAGGGACGTGGAACCTCGACGTGGCGAAAAGCGATTTTGCGGGGGCGCCGTCACCCGACGCGCTCATCTACGTGATAGAGCACAAGGATCCCAACCTCAAGATCACGAGCACGCAGAAGGGTCAGCAGGGAGAACTGACCAACACACGTAATCTCACCACCGACGGGAAGGCGAGCGTCAACAAGATGCGAACCATGGCGGGTGAGCAGGACGTGAAGTCCACGACCACCTGGAACGGCAATAAACTCGCGAACGCCTTCTCGCTGGACATCCAGGGCACCGCTATCGACATCAACGAAACCTGGGAAATGGCAGAGAGTGGCAAGGTCTTGACCGTGGGCCGGGATCTCAAGACCCCGCAGGGTCCCTTCCACCAGACCTACGTCTTCAACAAGCAGTAAGGGCCGGACCGTCGCTCTCCCGGGCCTCGTCACGAGGGGCGCACGGGTTCCATCGGCGACCCTGACAAAGCGCGTCTTCCATCGCGGAGCGCTTTCCTCTGCGGTCGCGATACCTTCAGATCCTGCGCCGCCTCCCACATGGCGAGCCCGGCGAACAGGACGATCGCCGTGGCCGCGCTCGGCCAGACCGCGACCACGAGCATGAGGAGCCAGGCCCACAGAATCACGTGGCCGATCCGATACTGGCCTTTCCTCATGGCGGACCAATCTACCAATTTCCGCTGCCCCCGGCGAAAGAATCTCTACGAGTTCAACAGGTTTGAGCGTGGAACCGAGAACCTGACAGAACCTAATCGAACCCCGTAGAACCCAGAAGATCCCATACGAGCCTGCTTCTTGCGGTTCGACGCCTTACATGACGAGGCTGATGCCTGTGGCGCTCAGGAACTGGGAAATCGCGAGCGTGTCGACTGCTGGGCGCCGCGAGCATTCGCGTCAACACCTTCCCAAGCGGCCACGCGGCCGAGGCGCTGGCCGCCGCGTTGCTCGTGTTGAATGCGCCCTCCACCATGGTCGCCTGGATGCTGTTCAATACCCTCGCGGTCTCGACGGGGGGCCGTGCTTGGCCGCTATCACTATGCGGCTGGCGCCTTCACCGGCTGGCTGGTTGTCCTTGCTGTGTGGTCGGTTCTGGGATGATTCGGGCGGCCGTTCGTTGTCGCCCCTTCGTGTGCACGCGTGCACTACAATCGAGTGATGTTCCGGGTAATCCCGCCACTGAGTGTGGTGTTCTTCACGCTCGCGTCGGCCGGCAGTTCTGCCCGAGCCCTGCCGCGCCAGGACATCGACCACTCTGAACTCTACGCAAAAGGCATCACGTTTGCGGAGTTTCTGGAGAACGCACGCGCGCGCCGCGACGAATGGCGCGCTCACTACAACGACGCCACCGTCACCCCGGATCTGATCACCCGGATGCGCGCATTGCCGGAGAAGCGACGGCTCCTCATCGTCATGGAGGACTGGTGCTCGGATTCGGCGAACACCGTCCCCTACATCGCGCGGCTCGTCGATGGCGCGCCGGAGCGTCTGGAGATGCGCGTGGTCAACACCCAACTTGGCAAAGCGGTCATGGAAGCGCATCGAACGCCGGACGGCCGTACCGCGACGCCGACGGTTGTCGTTCTTGGCGCCGACGGCCGAGTCATCGGCGCCTGGACCGAACGCCCGTCGTCTGCCCAGACCTGGTTCCTTGAAAAACAGAAGACCACCATGCAGAAGCCGCTTCACGATGAGTTGATCGAATGGTACGTGCGAGACGCGGGCAAGACCACGGTAACCGAAGTCGCGGATATCCTGAGCCGTTGACATGATCTATGCCGCCGCGCTCTCGATTCACTCCTGGTTACGGTGGCTCGTGCTCCTGGCAGGGGTCGTCGCGTTCGTTCGAGCCGCCGCCGGGGCATCGGGCCGCAAGCCGTGGAAACCGTTGGACGATCGCGCCGGATTCTGGTTCGTAACGGCGCTCGATGCGCAGGTCCTGCTGGGTCTGATCCTGTTTGCGTTTCTCAGTCCGATCACCCATGCGGCATTTGGCGACCTTGGCGCCGTTATGAAGAATCCCAACTGGCGGTTCTGGGTGGTGGAGCACGGGTTTGGCATGCTGATCGGTGTGGCGCTCGCGCACGTCGGCCGCGTCCGGGCGCGCAAGACCGACTCGCTGCGTCGTCACAGGGTGGCCGCGATCTTTTTCGGGCTCGCGCTGGCTGTGATTCTGGCCTCGATTCCGTGGCCCGGCATGCCGAATGGCCGTCCGCTCCTGAGGTGGTAGATGTTCTTCGCAGCGCTCATGACTCGATCGCGTCGGAGCCACACTCGCTTCCTCAATGCGATGACGATGGCTGCCGCGGTGATCTGCACGACGCAGTCACCCGGCCGCGCCGCGGCCGGGCGCGCGATGACGATCGACGACCTGCTGGCTGCGGTCCGTGTGACCGACCCGCAGCTCTCACCCGACGGCTCGCGCGTGCTCTTCGTGCGCACGACCACGGACATCAAGACCGGCAAGCGAAATGGCGATATCTGGAGTGTGGCCGCTGATGGATCGTCGGCGGCAAGAGAGCTGATCGGCGGCGACACCAGCGAGAACACGCCACGGTTTGTGCAGGACGGCAAGCAGGTTGCGTTCATCTCGTCGCGCGACGGTGCGGCGCAGGTGTACATCGCCGATGCGACCGGCGGCAACGTGCGGAAAATCACGTCTCTTGCGATGGGGGCGCAGGCGCCGCTGGTCGTTTCGGGCGACGGTTCCCATGTGGCGTTCGTATCCGACGTGTATCCGGAATGTCCCGACGAGGCCTGTAACAAGCGGAAAAGCGAGGAAGCAGACAGGAACCCGGTCAAGGTCCACCGGTTGACACGATTGTTGTCCCGGCATTGGGACGAATGGCGCGAGAGCATCCGCCATCATGTCTTTGTCGCCGACGTGTCGAGCGGACAGACGACGGACGTCACGCCCGGTGACTTTGATTCTCCTCCGGGACAGCAGGAAGACGGCGCGGTCGCTTTCTCGCCCGACGGCAAAGAGATCGCGTTTGTGTCGAATCGTGAAGGGGGCGATCGCGAAGCCTGGACCACGAACCACGACGTCTGGATCGTGCCGGTGTCGGGCGGAGAAGCGAAGAAGATCACGTCGAACCCTGCGTCGGACATGCAGCCGGTTTTCTCGTCCGATGGCCGCACACTGTTCGTGCGCGCGCAACGCCGTCCCGGATTTGAATCGGATCGCTGGTATCTCGACGTCTACGATCGATCAACTGGCGCGAAGCGGACGGTCTTTCTCTCGCCCGATATTTCCGTTGGTGACTATTCGCTGTCACCCGACGGCGCCCTAATCTGGTTTACAGCCGCACAGCAGGGGCGCGAGGATCTCTTTACCGTGCCGAGCGCGGGCGGCACGCCGGCCCCTGTCCTTCAAGGGGGATCGATTTCTGCCGCGCGTCCTGGCGCCGGCTTCGCGGTATTCTCGAAATCCACGCTGACCGCCCCGGCCGAGATCTTCCGTGTAGCCGCCCACGACAAAGACGTCAAGCCGCTTACACATGAAAACGCCGCGTGGCTCAAGGATGTCGCTTTCGCGGAGCCCCAGAGCCTGACGGCCACGGCACCGGCCGGCCAGAAGATCCAGTACTGGCTCATCAAGCCCCCCGACTTCGACGCGTCGAAGAAATACCCTGTCGTGTTCCTCATCCACGGCGGCCCGCAGGGGGCGTGGGAGGACGCTTGGTCGCCGCGCTGGAATCCGTCGCTCTGGGCGGCGCAGGGCTGGGTCGTGGCCGCGCCGAATCCTCGCGGCTCATTCGGGTTCGGGCAGGCCTTCGTCGATCAGATCAGCGGTGACTGGGGCGGCAGGGTGATGACCGATATCGACGCCGTGGTCGCCGCGGTGGCGAAGCTGCCGTTCGCAGACTCGCAGCGCATGGGGATCGCCGGGGCGAGTTACGGCGGCTACGCCGTCAACTGGATCCTCGGCCACACGAACCGCTACAAGGCGGCGGTGACGCACGACGGCGTCTTCAACCTCGAATCGATGAGCCTGTCGACCGAAGAGCTCTGGTTCACCGACTGGGAGTTCGGCGGACCGCCGTGGACCCCAAAGGCGCGCGCGCAGTTTGCGAAATGGTCGCCGCACCTTTACGCGCACAACATCAAGACGCCGACGCTCGTCATCACGAACGAGCTCGATTTCCGCGTCCCCGTGGACCAGGGACTGCAGATGTTCACCGTGCTCCGGCGCATCGGCGTGCCAAGCGAAGCCCTCGTCTTTCCGGACGAGGGCCATTGGGTGCTCAAGGCGCTCAACAGCCGGACGTGGCACGAAGCCGTGTTCGGCTGGATGAAGAAATACTTGAATCTCTAATCGCTGACCCGAACCGCGAACCGCGAAGCGCGACCCGCGAGTCACTTCCTCGTAATCCTGACGCCGCCGTTCGACGTGCGAACGCGGAGCGGCGCGCCGCCGCTTCCCAGATCAGTCGAGAAGGATCGGCCAAGCGTCCCCCGCACCGTCACCGGGAAGTCGATGTTGACGGATCCATTGGCGGTTCCGGTTTCGAGATGGGCGTTGTACTGGGATGGAATCGACAGACGTACGCCGCCGTTGGTCGTCTCGACGTCGAGGCCCGTTCCCTGCCACGAGCTGCCGTCGAGATCGACGTCGATGCCGCCATTGGTCGTGCGTCCTTCGACATCGCCTCCCATCCGCGACAGCTTGACGCCGCCGTTGGTCGTCCTCAGCTCGACGCGGCTGTTGACGGCCTCGACACTGATGCCGCCGTTCGTCGATCGGAGCGACAGCGGCGTCTGCGTGGGTACGGCGAGGCGATAACTGACGTGCCAGCCCTCGCGGCGGCCGAGATCGCGCGGTCCGTCGGCATCGACGTGATCAGCGGTCGCGACCACCTGGACGCGTGCCGCAATCGCGCGCGCCTCTTCTTCGGTCTCAGCGGTCGCCACCACGCGCGCCCGCACCAGGATGTCGCCGCGCGACGCTCCTTCCACAGCGATCCCGCCGTTCGGCGATGCGTCGACGGTCATCGTCGATCCGGTGGCCGGGACCGTATACTCGCGCACTTCGCAGAACCCCTGACGGTCGCGGCCCCAGTTCTCGTCGGCGCACCAGTCGCTGTCCGAGACTGTCCGGCGCTGTGCCGTGAGCGGGAAGCTGAAGGCCGCGAGCACGATCGTCGCAAAGAGGACGCGTGCGTAAACGTTGATTGAAACTGTCTTCATCGTGACTCCTGTAGAACCCCGCTCCGCTACGGGCGACGGTGAGCGTCAAAGACGCCTGTAGCGCGGGGCCTTAGTCCCGCGTCCGAGCAAGAAACCTCGCCCTTCGAGATGGTTGGACGAGATTCACAGGCACGGCGTTGGCTGCCTTGCGCGGGCGAAATTTATACGAACCGGCCCCCTGGCCCTGCCGTATAAGTCACCATGCTGCTCCAGGACATCCGCTACGCGATCCGCACACTCCTTAAGAATCGCGGCTTTACGGCAATTGCGGTCATCTGCCTTTCGCTTGGCATTGGCGCCAACGCGGCCATATTCAGTGTGGTCGACGGCATCATCCTGCAGCCGTATCCCTACGCCGACGCGGGACACATCGTCGTCCTGCGATCGACAAATCAGCGCCTTCACATCAACCGCGGAGGGCTGTCGTTCCAGGACTTCCGCGATCTGCGCGACGGGTCTACGACGCTGTCTGCTATGGCCGCGTTCACGACGAGAAGTCTCACGCTCTCCGACGGCGCAGGCGACCCTGAGCGTTACTCGGGCGCGGCGATTTCTTCCAATCTATTTGATCTTCTTGGGACTCCACCGGTGCTGGGCCGCAATTTCAGCTCAGACGACGATCGGCCCGGCGCCGAGCCGGTGATTCTGCTCAGCGACGAGGTGTGGCACCGGCGGTACAGCGGCGATCCCCACATCGTGGGGCGCGCCACCTCCGTCAACGGCCGGGCGACGACGATCATCGGCGTAATGCCGCCGCGCTTCGAGTTTCCCGAAACGCAGCGCCTGTGGGTTCCCCTCTCTGTCTACTCGACGGCGATGCTGCGCAATGAACGCGGGCTCCAGGTGTTCGGGAAGCTGAAGGCTGGCGTTACGATGGCGCAGGCCCAGTCCGAACTCGGCGCCGCCGCGGCGAGGCTGGCAGTTGCCTATCCGAAAGAAAACGAAGATTGGAGCGCGCGAGTCACACCGCTCAGGGAGTGGATGCTTCCCGGGCAAGTCGAGTTGATGCTCTTCACGATGATGGGGGCTGTTACGCTCGTGCTGCTCATCGCCTGCGCCAACGTCGCCAACCTTCTTTTGGCCCGGGCATCGGTGCGGCATCGCGAAATCTCCATTCGTTCCGCGCTCGGCGCCGGCCGCTGGCGCATCGTCCGTCAATTGCTCACGGAGGCCATCGGCATCGGTCTCCTGAGCGCTCCGCTCGGTATTCTGCTCGCCTGGATCGGCGTCAGGATGCTGGACCGCGCGATGCCCGTCGACGGCGTGCCGTACTTCATTCACTGGAGCCTCGACGCGCGCTCGCTGGCCTACACGATCGGGATCTCGCTGCTGACCGGCATCGTGTTCGGCCTCGCGCCTGCGCTGCAGGCGGCCCGCGCGAATCTCCAGGAAAGCCTGAAAGAAGGAGGGCGCGGCGCGGCCGGCGGCCAGCGTGCGCGTCTGCGTAACATCCTCGTGGTTGTCGAGGTAGCGCTTTCGCTCGTGCTGCTCGCGGGGGCGTCGATGTTCATGCACAGCTTCATGAATCTGCAGGCCGCATCGCTCGGCTACGACACGAAGCCGCTGATGACCTTGCGGTTCTTCATGCCGGGCGTGCAGTACGAATCGCCGGAGGCGAAGGCACAGCGGGTGGAAGACATCGTGCGCCGCGTGGAAGGGCTTCCTGGCGTCCAGGCGGCCTTTGCGTCGAACTTCATTCCACTCGGCAACGGGGGTGGCGGCGGCGACGTCATCGTTGAAGGCAAGCCGGTCGAGAAAGGAAAGGAGCCCGCGATCACCCTCATAGCCGCGACCCCCCGCGTCCGGCAAACGATGAACATCGCGCTCGTTCGAGGCCGCGATCTATCGGAGTCCGAAGAAATCTCCCGAACGCCGGTTGCGCTCGTCAATCAGGCCATGGCGAAGCGGCTTTGGGGAGAAGATGACCCGGTGGGACGACGCTTCCGCCTCGCGGACGAGGGTCAGCCGGACTGGTTCACGGTCGTGGGCATCATCACAGACTTCAGACATGATCAACCAAACAACGACGAGCCGGTATTCCCCGCGGCTTACGTGCCCTATACATTCGACCCGACCCTCAACACCGGGCTGACGATCCGCGTCGCGGGCGAGCCCGCGCAGATTACGGCCGCCGTCAGGGAACAGATTCGCGCGTCGGATGCCGCGCTCCCGGTGTTCCAGGTCTTCACGATGGAAGAACTCCGGCAACGGAGCTACTGGCAGAACCGCCTCTTCGGCATCATGTTCTCGGTGTTCGGCGCCATTGCGCTGGTGCTCGCCGCGGTCGGGGTTTACGGGATGCTTTCGTACTCCGTTTCGCAGCGCACACAGGAAATTGGTGTGCGGATGGCGCTCGGCGCCGCCCGTGGCGACGTCTTACGCCTCATCGTGGGACACGGCCTGAAGTTGGCAGGCATCGGGGTCATCCTGGGGATCGCCGGCGCAATCGCGGCCGCGATGCAGATCCGTTCGGTGCTGTTCAACGTGCAGCCCACCGATCCGGTCAGCCTGATTGGCGTCGGCATGTTCCTGACCTTCACGGCGGTCGTGGCGAGCTACTTTCCAGCGCGCCGCGCCATGGCCGTCGACCCACTCGTCGCGCTGAGAAACGAATAAGAGCCCGGCATTCTGTCACGCCACATCCCGGCCACGATCAAACAAGAGGACGGCCCGCCGGTGCCGGGAGTGAGCCGCGTTCGGGCTGCGCTATTATGGGGCTCACACGGCCGTGCAACTCGACCTCCCTTTTCTTCGTGCGCCGGGGCCCAGGCCGGTCGCCCCTTCGCCGTCGATAGACTTCGTGCGGATGCGCCGCGCGCGCCGGTACATCATCCGCGTTCGGCCTGACGGCAGCGTCCGGGTAACGGTCCCACGCGGCGGCTCGCGTCTCGAGGCGGCGCGTTTTCTTCAGAAGCATGCCGCGTGGATCGCGCAGGAGCGCGACCGGCTAACTGCCGCCCATGTCACACCGTCGTGGACCAACGGCGCGACGACAATGCTGCGGGGCGAGCCGGTAACCATTCGGGTAGAGGAAGATGAGGAATCAGGCCTGCGAACCGCCCGCTACGGAGAACGATCCGTGGTCATTGCTGCCGGCGCCACCGACCTTCGGCCATTCATTGAGGCGGACCTGCGACTGCTCGCACGAGAAGAGCTTGGTTCACGACTGCACGCGTTTGCCGCCGCCCACAACCTGACCCTTGCGGGTTTCACGATTCGCAACCAGCAATCACGATGGGGCTCCTGCTCGAGATCCGGGAGGATTGCCCTCAACTACCGCCTCGTGCAGATGCCGCCGTCGGTCCGCGACTACGTACTCCTGCACGAGTTGATGCACTTGTCGCAGCAGAACCACTCGCGGCGCTTCTGGCGACTTGTCGAGGCCGCCTGCCCTGATTTTCGCGAGGCGGAGCGCTGGCTGAAAGTCCACGGACGCGGATTGCTTTAATCGCCATGAGACTGCAGGGCAGCCGTTGCACTCTGCGTCAGTGGCGCATGGACGATGCCGAGGCGCTCGTGCGCCATGCGGACAACATCAACGTCGCGCGACAGCTGCGCGATCGGTTTCCACATCCGTATACCCGCGCGAACGCGAGCCTCTTTCTCAAGGCGGCCACAACCGCGGCCGAACCTTCCAATCTGGCGATCGAAGTCAACGGCGAGGCGGCCGGAGCGATCGGCTACGTGGCCGGGATCGATGTCGAGCGATACTCCGCGGAGATCGGCTACTGGCTGGGCGAATCCTGCTGGGGCCGCGGCATCGTGACCGAAGCGCTTGTGCTCGTCACCGATTACGTGTTTACGAGACCGAATCTGCTGCGCCTGTTTGCGCTGCCGTTTGCCGACAACGCGGCCTCGGTGCGCGTGCTGGAGAAGGCGGGTTATGTACGCGAGGCGATCCTACGGTCGAGCAGCGTGAAGTACGGAAAGCCCCGCGACCAGGCGCTCTACGCGAGGGTCAACGCCGGCTGGCGCGGCGTCATTGAGTAGCGGACGCGCTGGCGGGATAGCCCGGCGCCCGGCGCACCTGCTCGGCCTGCCAGAGGTGACGGCGATCGTGCGCGGCAATCACGGAAAGACCGGTCGAGACCCTCACCCGCAGCACGCGAATAAACGGATTCACAAAACACGCCCGGTTGGCATCTATCTCCGCGGCGTCGGCGACCATCGCGCGGATCTGCTCGTGCGCGGCGTGGTACGCGGCCAGAGTCGCATCCCGGTTTCTCGACGGCCCGGGCCGGGTATTCGCGGGCGCGCGAAGACGGCGCGTGACCGGCGGCTCGAGCGACTTCACAAACAGGGCGCCGAAAAAACCTGGAACGGCGGGCCCGCGCCGAGTCCAGCCACGCGCATGCGCATGCTGGATCCCTTGTCCTATTGCATTGCCGTACACGACGTTGATTGTGGCGAGGTGGTCGAGGCACTCTCCGACAGACCAGCCTTGCCCGTCGCGCGGCCGCCAATGAAACTGCTCCTCGGTACATGCAGCGGCAATCACGTCGCCTGCGCGATCGGCGGCGTTGATGTCGTCGAGTATCTGTTGAAGGTCGGGTGGCAGCGATGTCATGGTGAATAACAGGATTGCTGATTGCTGATTGTTGATTGCTGCTTGGTGATTGACGACTGTCTTGTGACTTGTCGGGATCTACAATCAGCAATCAGCACTCGACAATCAACAGTTCTGTTTGCGCCGTTGGTGTCCGGTTCCGGGATCCCGACGGCCAGCGGCGAACACTTTTTCTTGCTCCGATTCTGTCGGCCAAGGCGTAAGGTCTTGAAAAGATTCGATTTGCTCCTCGCATCCGGCTTCGGCACGCAACTCGCTGCTGCACGTCGCAATGGATAGCCTCCGCCAGGATGTTCGCTACGCGATTCGACGACTGCTCAAGAGTCCCGGCTTCAGCATCGTCTCCGTGCTCACGCTGGCGCTCGGGATCGGGGCCAACAGCGCGATCTTCAGCGTGGAGGCCGGGGTCGATTGGTGCGCCAGCTGCTGACCGAGAGCGCGATTCTCGGAGCCGCAGGGGGCGCGTTCGGGCTGCTGCTCGGCATATGGGGCGTGGACGCGCTCATCAGTCTCGAGCCGCAGGGGATTCCGCGCCTGTCAGAGATCCGCATCGACACGGCCGTCGCGTCCTTCACGATGGCGCTGTCGATCGCGACGGGCTTGCTGTTCGGCCTCGTGCCGGCATTCCACTCCACGAGCACGTCGCTGTCGGGAGCCCTGAAGGAAGCCGGCCGGGGCGCGCTCACGACGCGCGGGGGAGCGCGCATGCGAGACGCCCTCGTCATCGCCGAGATGGCGCTCGCGGTCGTGCTCCTCGCCGGGGCCGGCCTTTTCATTCGGAGCTTCACGAAGCTGGCGTCGGTTGATCCAGGATTCCATGCGGCGCAGGCGTTGACGTTCGAGCTCTTGCTCCCCGATTCGCGCTACGAGCAGGAGACTCAGCAGGTCGGGTTCTTCGATCAGTTGCTTCCGCGCCTTCGCGCGATCCCGGGCGTTCAGTCCGCGGGGGCGGCGATGTCCTTGCCGCTGAGCGGTTCTGCCTTCGTTCTGACGTTCGAAGTGGCCGGCCGTCCTCCCGTTGCGCCGAGCCAGCAGCCCGCTATGCAGATCCGCGTCGCGACGACGGACTACTTCCAGACGATCGGGATCCCGCTCAAGCGAGGGCGATCGTTCACCGACGACGATCGTCCTGGATTACCGGCCGTGGTGCTGATCACAGAGAGCGCGGCGCGACAGTATTTCCCGAACGAAGATCCAATCGGAAAGAAGATCACGCTCGGCTGGGGCCGCGGAAAAGGCAAGCCGCGGGCAGGCGGGGAGGTCGTGGGGATCGTCAGCGACGTGAAAGAGGCGGGACTCGACGAAGCGGAGCCGCCGCAGCTGTACATGCCGTACCGTCAATGGCCTGTGCAGTCAATGAGCGTCGTGTTGAAGACCCTGGTGCCGCCGGCGACTGTCGCCGATGCAGCACGGCGTGCGGTGTATGCCACCGATTCGAACATGCCCGTCGCGAACGTGCGGACGCTCGAGCAGATCGTCGCGCGATCGATCTCTCAGCCACGGTTCTATACGACGCTGCTGGCGGTCTTTGCCGGCGTCGCGCTCTTGCTCGCGGCGATTGGAATCTTCGGCGTGCTCTCGTACGCCGTCGCACAGCGCACGCGCGAGATCGGCATCAGGATGGCGCTCGGTGCGCAGGCGCGCGCCGTCCTTGGCCTTGTCGTGCGCCAGGCGCTGCTGCTCGCCGCCGCCGGAGTCGGCATCGGCGTGATCCTCGCGCTCGGGCTCTCGCGCTCCCTCGTCTCGAAGATGCTGTTCAGCACCAGCCCCCACGACGCCGCGACGTTTGTCAGCATGGCCGCGCTCCTCGGGGCGGTGGCGCTCGTCGCGAGCTACATCCCTGCGCGGCGCGCGACGCGCGTGGATCCTATCGTGGCCCTTCGCTCGGAGTGACGGCCCGCCGGGTGTCATTCCACGGCATACATGACATCCTTATAGAGGATGCCGTTCCCGTCGGCGCTTCGCGCGCTTCGATCCCGCAACTACCGCCTCTTCGTCGCCGGCCAGCTGATCTCCCTCGTCGGAACCTGGATGCAGATGGTTGCGCAGTCATGGCTCATCTACAGGTTGACCGGTTCGGCAGCCATGCTCGGTCTGATCGGCTTCGCCGGGCAGATTCCCATCTTTGTGCTTGCGCCGGTCGGGGGCGTCATTGCGGATCGAACGAACCGCCATCGGGTCCTGATCGTCACCCAGACGGCGATGATGGTGCTCGCCTTTGCCCTGGCTGCCCTGACGCTCAGCAGACACGTGCAGGTCTGGCACATCTTTGTGCTGTCGTCGCTGCTCGGCGTGGCGAACGCGTTCGACATCCCGGCACGGCAGGCGTTTCTCGTCGAGCTGGTCGACCGGGAGGATATCGTCAACGCGATTGGGCTCAATTCCTCCATGTTGAACGGCGCGCGCGTCATTGGGCCGGGCATCGCCGGCGTGGTCGTCGCGGCCGTCGGGGAAGGCTGGTGCTTTCTTCTGAACGCGATCAGCTATCTGGCCGTAATAGGCGCGCTGCTCATGATGCGGATCCGCGCCAGAGCTCAGGCGCCCGCACAGGTGTCCGCGTGGGAGAGCGTGGTTGAAGGCTTTGCCTATTCCTGGCACACGAAACCGGTTCGGGCCCTGCTGCTGCTTCTGGGTCTCGTGAGCCTGATGGGTATGCCCTACAGCGTGCTGATGCCGATCATCGCGGATCGCATTCTGGGTGGTGGACCGAATGCCTACGGTCTCCTGTTGTCCGCGTCGGGACTCGGCGCGCTCGCGGGGGCGGCGAGCCTCACGGTGCGGCGTCACCTCCGGGGACTCGGCCGATGGATCGCCTTGTCATCGATCGGCTTTGGTGTCAGCCTGATTGCTTTCTCGTTTTCGCGATCGCTCTGGTTGTCGGCGCTCTTGCTCGTGCCGGCCGGCTTTTTCGTGATGGTTGAAATGGCCGCGTCCAACACGCTCATCCAGTCGATGATCCCGGATCGACTTCGCGGGCGGGTCATGGCGGTGTATTCGATGATGTTCATGGGGATGGCGCCGCTCGGGGCGCTCGTCGCCGGGGCCGTCGCGGCGCCCCTCGGGGCGCCGGCAACGGTCGCAATCGGCGGAGCGGCGTGCGTCGCCGGAGGATTGATCTTCGGCGCCGGCCTGCCGCGACTGCGGGGTCCGGCGCGGGAGTTGATTGTGGCCCAGCAACTGGCTGCCGGCGCTCCTCCCGACGAAGCTACGCGGTTGCAGGAATAACGACGTATAGTAATAATCCCGTGGAATACCTCATCAAACAGTATGCGCTCCAGCAGGGCGCGCTCGAGATCCAGTACATCGAGGAGTTCTTCCTCGACTTTCCCCGCAAGAAGACCGCATCCGAGGTCATTCAGCGGCTGTCGGACCGCGATCATCAGATTCTGATGGCGGAAGCCGCACTGCCGGACGATCCAGGCATGGTCGTGCCCGTGTCGTTCAAGGTTGGCCACGAGTTGCGCGCGAAAGAACACGACCCGAAGCTGGCGGACCTGGTGGCATCGCTCGAAGACGTGGTGGCGTTCGATGGGCGCCGCGTCCTCTATCAGTGGATTGGCGGTACCCGCAAAGACTGGCGGGGCCAGGGGCACTTCCGCGCGCTCACCGAAGAGCAGGAAGTCTGGGCGCTCGCCAACGGCTTCGACGAGATCATCGTCAAGACCAAGAACCGATTTTACGAGATGCGCAGCACCCTCGCGCAGCTGCACTTCGACGTCATCCGGTTCGTCCAGTCCCCGTACGATACGGGCGATTCGAAAGTGTTCCTGAGCAAGCGCCTCGGCCAGCACGTGATCGATCGGCACCGGAGCCGCCGCTCTGTCGTACGGACTGACTAACTAACAGGTAATCTTCTTCAGCATCCCGGTCGCCCGGTCCACGTCGGACGTCAGCTTCCTGAAGCCTGCGATCAATGTGCGCAACCGCACCGGCCGCCGCCGCACGCGGGCGCGGCCGGCATCGCGCATCCGTCATTGCGGGCCGACGCCGCGCCCACCATTCCCAGCCGGGACAGCAGCTTCGTCAGGTTCGTGCCCTCGCAGGCCGGACACGACGGCACCCGATCGGCCGTGACGAACGCTTCGAACGGCTTGCCGCAATCGCGGCATTCGTACTCAAAGAGAGGCATGCCACAGATTTTACGCCAGGGACCACACAGTAAATCACGAATCGCTAATCACTAATCGAATCCCGAATCGCTGAATCGATATATGCCGAAGGGGACCCCATGGTGAAGACAGGCCACTTCGAGGTCGAGCTGCGCGAGTGGTATCTCGACAAGGTGTCTTGAAATAGGCTTTCATTCTCGCCAGCCGCCAGCCGCCAGCCGCCAGCCGCCAGCCGCCAGCCGCCAGCCGCCAGCCGCCAGCCGCCAGGGC
>JBBQEJ010000027.1:0-44507 GCA_038320555.1 Vicinamibacterales bacterium
CGATCGTCCGGTGTCCCGATTGCCACGGAGTGCTCGCCGGCACGCCGGAGGCACTGGTGTGCCGGGGATGCGGGCGGCCGTACCACAGCACGACGCGCGACTACCTCGACCTGCGTCCGCGCGTCGAGTTTGCTGAGCAGACGAAGTACCTCGATGAGACGCTGCACGCCGACGCGCGCCACGAACGCGTGTCGCCGCCGCTTCTCGGATCGAAAATCCGCAACGACATGCTCCGCGCGTTCCTGGCGCCTGAGCCGCACGACCTGGTCGCCGATCTCGGCTGCGGCAGCGGCCGTACGCTGCTGTGGAACCGCGGATGGGGCGCCATGACGATCGGCATCGACATCAGTCCGTTCTTCTCCGGCGAGGCACGCCGCGACGTCGATCTCCTGATCGGGGATCTGCGCAAGCTGCCGTTCGCGGACGGCACCTTCACCAAGGCCTTCTCACTGGATGTGTTGGAGCACCTGTCGCCCGAGGCGCTGCGGGGCATGCTCGCAGAAACCGCGCGCGTGCTGGCGCCGGGCGGCTCGCTGTTCGTCTACACGCACGTCCGGAAGAACGCGCGCATTGCCGTCGGCCTGCGCTGGATCAACAGGCTCGCGCGTCAGCTCGATCGATGGGGATGGATCGATCTGCGACAGGAGCACCTGCGCAAGTCGGATCACCTGAACCCGCTGCGCGATATTCCGGAGCTCGAACAGGTGGCGCAGGCCGCGGGCTTCCGCATCGGCCGCATCCGTTACTACACGCCGATCGTCGGCGGGTTCGTCGAGAACATCCTGATGCGGCTGGCCGAGCGCGCGATGGCGCGGCGTGCCGCCGGGCGCCTGGGGTCGTCGGTGAGCCCGGCGGAGGCAGACGCGAGGGCCATCCGTGAGGCGCGGACGTCGGCGAAGGCGCGGATCGCGAGCAGTCCGGCGACGTACGCCGCGCTGCGCGCACTGTCGCTTGCGATGAAGCTGGACCTTCTCCTGTTCGGCCGAATCCGCTCGGGTCCTTTTTTCGCGTTGCTGGTGAAGGAGTGACGAATCGCGATTCGCGATTCGGGATTCGCGGTTCGGCTCGATCATGAAAATCCTCTACGCCGCCTCGGATCAGACGGTCCCCGGGACCAATGGGGGATCGGTCCACGTGGCGGCGGTGGCCGAAGGGTTGGCAGCCCTGGGGCACGAGGTCCACGTGCTCGTGACTCCTGGCGGCGAAATATCCCCCGGGCCCGTGCACTGGATCGCGATGCCTCCGCCGCTTGGACGGAAGGAATTGCGGTGGACCAATGCCGGTGCCGTCCAGACGATCGCGCGACGCCTCCGGCCCGATGTGATCATCGAGCGCTACTACAATTTCGGCGGCGAAGGTATTGGCGCCGCCGCAGAAATTGGCGCGCTGGCGGTGCTGGAAGTGAATGCTCCCGTGATCGATCACGAAGGATCGACCAAGCGGCTGCTCGATCGCGCTCTGATCGTCGAACCGATGCGGCGATGGCGCGAGCGGATCTGTGCGCAGTCCGATCTCATCGTGACGCCAAGCGCCGGGATTCTGCCGCCCGCGACGCCGCCTGAAAAAATTCTGGAGCTCGAGTGGGGCGCCGATACCGACCGCTTTCGCCCAGGCGTCACCGGCCCCGTACCGTTCGATCGCCCCGCCGACACCGTGGCGGTGTTTGCCGGTGCATTCCGGTCCTGGCATGGCGCAATCCACATCGTGACGGCGATCCATGAACTGCGCGCGCGCGGACGAAAAGACATCGGCGCGGTGTTCATCGGGGACGGTCCCGAACTGCCGCGCGTGCGCGAGGCGGCCGCCGGGCTCGACGGCGTGGTCTTTACGGGCGCGCTGCCGCACGCGCAGATGCCCGCATGCCTGGCGGCGTGCGACATCGGGGTCGCTCCGTTCGACGCCGGCGTACACCTCCCGCTCTCTCTTGGCTTCTACTGGTCGCCGCTGAAGATCTTCGAGTACATGGCGGCGGGCCTGCCGGTCGTCGCGCCCGCCTTCGATCGGATCCCCGCGCTCGTCGGGCACAACCACGAGGGGCTTCTGTACGACAGCGCGATACCCACGGGACTCCCGCATGCCTTTGCGGCGCTGACCGATCGTGTCCTCCGTGATCGCCTGGGGCGATCCGCGCGCGACCGCGCCGTCCGCGATTACAGCTGGGCGGCGCATTGCCGTGCGCTCGACCGGGCGATTGGGAAAGGCTTGGAGCACAGGGCTCAGGACTCAGGGTCCGAGGACGAATGAGGATCGTGCTGGCTACCGACGCGTTCCCACCGGTGTGCGGTGGCAGCGGCTGGAGCACCTACGAGCTCGCCCGGGGCCTGCGCGGCCGGGGGCATACGGTCACGATCGTGCAGCCGCGTCCCGGCACGCGTCCCGGCGTGCGCGAGACGGCGTACGACGGGTTGAGGGTGATCGAGTTCGGGGCCCCCGCGCCGCCCATTCCGTACGTGCGTAATTACTTCAAGAACGAAAGGCTCTACGCGGTCCTTGCCAGATTCCTGAGCGGGCTCATCGCGCGTGAAAGGGTCGATCTCGTGCACGGTCAGCACGTGATGACGTCGGTGCCGTCGGTCATCGCCGCGCGACGGTCGTCGATTCCAGCTGTCTGCACGGTACGCGATTACTGGCCGGTGTGCTACTGGTCGGACCTTATTCATACGACCGACGGGCTCGCGCTGTGCCCCGGCTGCTCGGCAGCGATGATGACGCGATGCATCCGGCCGCATGCCAGGACGCTGTGGCCGGCCGCGCTGCCGATGATTCCGTACATGCGCGCCAACCTGAAGCGCAAGCAGCGCGGTCTCGCCGGCGCCGACGCCATCATTGCCGTGAGCTCGACGATCGCCGACGATCTTCGCGCACGATCGCCCGAGATCGCCGCCGCGCGTATCGAGATCATCCCGAACGCCGTGAACGTCGCGGCGCTGCGCGAACGGGCAGCCGCCAGCGCTCCGCCGCTGCCCGGACCGTACGCGTTGTATCTCGGAAAACTCGCACCCAACAAAGGCACGGGCACCCTCGTCCGGATTATCGAGCGCGCGGGCCTGGACTGGCCGGTCGTCGTTGCCGGAGACGGACCTGAGCACGACAAGGTCGCGGCCAGTGCGGCACAATCCAATCGCGATATCCGGATGGTCGGCTGGGTGGATCAGCGGGCGGCTGCCGCGTGGATGGGCCACGCCTCGATGTTGATCTTCCCGTCGCGCGGCCCCGAGTCGTTGAGCCGCGTGCTGATCGAAGCCAGCGCCCTCGGCGTCCCGATTGCGGCGATGAGCACCGGCGGCACGCCTGATATTGTCGTCGACGAACAAACCGGCCTGCTCTCGGCCACCCCCGAGGAGCTGGCCGACGACATCCGTCGCCTGCGGGGGGACGCGGCGCTCCGCGCGCGGCTCGGGACTGCTGCACGGTTGTATGCGGAAGCCCGCTTCGACGCGGCTTCGGTCGTCGAACGCGTGGAGCGTCTGTACTTCGATCTCACGAAGAAACCTCGATGAGCGGTGCACGCCGGGTTGCGGTCGTCGCTCGGTCGGTCTTTCCTCTGCACGGCCCCGGTGGTCTCGAGCGGAGCGTTTACGATCTTGTGAGATACCTGGCGCAGGCGGGCATCGACGTCACGCTCATCACGCGTACGCCGCCTACGCCGCCCGACGCCGGCGCGATCGACCCCAGGATCACGATGCGGTTCGTATCCTACCGCACGTTTCCGCTGGCGGGGCGGCGCGGAACCACGGTCCTCGACCGAAGCACCGCGTATCCTTTGTTTGGTGAACGGGCGGGGCGCGTCGCGTGGGAGCTCGTCGAGCAGGGTGCGATCGATCTGGTCCACGGCTTCGGCGCCAGCGTGCTCGGTTATGCGCGGCGCCGCGGCAAATCGACAGCACCGCTCGTGCTCAATCCCCAGGGGCTGGAGGAATTCGGCGCCACGGATCCCTCGCGCGCGCGGCTCAAACGCGCCGCGTATCTGCCGCTGCGCCGCGCGGTGCTGACGTGTGCGCATGCGGCCGACGGCGTCATTGCCACCGATCGCGCGCTCGAGCCGGCGGTTCTGATGCATTTGAAGGTCAATCGCGCGCGCGTCCGCGTCATCCCGAACGCGCTCGACCTGTCGATCGTCGACAGCCTCGCGTCAGCCGCAGACGGCCGCCGCGTCCGCCGGGAGGCTGGTCTCGAGAACGACGACGCGGTTCTGCTGAGCGTGGGCCGTCTCGAACAGAACAAGGGCTTTCACGTGCTGGTCGCCGCCCTGGCGGCGCTCGGCGATCACGCCGGCCGGATCGCGGCGGGCAGATGGCGATGGGTGCTCCTCGGCGATGGACCGTATCGCGCAGCGCTCGAGTCGGCGATTCGCGACGCGGGACTCGCCGCGCACGTCCACCTGCCGGGACGGGTCTCCGACAGCGAGCTCCACGCGTGGTACGAAGCCGCCGATCTCTTCGTCCATCCCACGTTGTACGAAGGCAGCTCGCTCGTCACACTCGAAGCGATGGCGCATCGCCGCGCGGTGGTCGCGACGACCGCGGGGGGCCTGCCAGACAAGGTGCGGACAGGCGTGAGCGGATGGCTCGTGCCGCCGGGCGACGCGTCGGCGCTGGCGGCCTCGATCAGCGGGGCGTTGGGCGAACCCGGACGGCTTCCGGCGATGGGAATGGCCGGCCGCGCCATCGTCGAACGCGATTTTTCCTGGGCGGTCGCCGGCGCCGCCACACTGCGCTTCTACGAGGACCTGCTCCGTTGACGCTGTAGTACAGTTAGGAACCACGACCCCGTGAGGCCTGGCTCGGAGTGGCCGTCTGGGTCGCCACACGAGCCTTTCCCAGTCGCGCACGCTCGAGGCTGCGCGCTTTTTCAGCGGCGAGGAACATTCGATTTGGTCGAGCGCGAGTGGCGTGAAGCGAGCGATCTGCGTACCTCGCGCCTGGCCCTGACGGCTGTGCTGATCGCGGCCGCGGTGCTGCGATTCTGGGCCCTCGGCCGCGGGATCCCGTACGCCGTGCAGGTGGACGAACCGGAGATCGTCGAGCGCGCTTTCAACATGATGCGCTCCGGTTCGCTGCATCCGCACTTCTTCGACTACCCGGCTCTCTCCATTTATCTCCAGCTGGCGGTGTCGATCGGGCGCTTCCTCGCCGGCGCGATCTCGGGCGAGTGGTCTGCGCTCGGCCAGGCGACGGGCGGATCCTTTTACCTCTGGGGCCGCGCGGTCGTCGCGACGTTCGGCGTCGCGACGGTTCTTCTGGTCTACCAGGTCGGGATGCGATGGGGAGCCCGTCACGCGCTGCTCGCGGCCGGATTGATGGCCGTCCTGCCGCTGCACGTCCGGTACTCTCACTACATCCTCACGGACGCGACGCTCACGTTCTTCGTCACGCTCACGTTGCTCCTGTCGCTCGCGGCGCATGAACGCGCGACGCTGGCCGGATTCGTGTGGGCGGGGGCGGCCGCCGGTCTCGCCGCCGCGACGAAGTACAACGGCGGAATCGCGCTGATCATGCCACTCATCGCCTGCTGGATGACCTTGACGCTCCGTCCCGGCCGTCTCAAGGCCGCCCTCGCGGCCGTCGCCGCGTGCGCAGCGGGGTTCCTGGTCTTTGCTCCCTACACGGTCCTGGATCTCCCGGCCTTTCTCGACAACTTTGCGCGGCTCGCGCGCGAGTACCGGGTCGCGACGGTTGGTTCCGATCCGGTCTGGCTCCTCTATCTCAAATACCTCGTACGGCACACGTTCGGCTGGCCCGCGCTCCTGCTTGCGGGCGGCGGTATCGGGCTCGGCATGGTACGCCTGGTCCGCGGCCCCGGCCGCGTACGGTGGACGCTTGCTGTGACATTTCCGCTCGTGTACTTCTGGATGCTGGCAACGCAACGCATCGTCTATGCGCGGTACCTGCTGCCCCTCACGCCGCACCTGTGCGTGCTTGCCGCCGCCGCAGTTGTTTCCGGCGTCAGCCTCCTCCGGCGCTACGAGATTCCCCGCGCGGCCCGCACGGCGCTGATCGCAGGGTTGACGATTGCGGCGCTCCTTCCTCCGACGCTCATTGCCGTCCGGGGCGATCGCGAGATGGCGCGGTACGGCACCGTCGATCTTGCCTATTCCTGGATTGTCCAGAACATCCCGCCTGGCTCGAACGTGGTGCTCGAGCATCGCGAGCTGCTGCTCCCCGACCAGTTTCGGGCGCGTTACGTGTCGCAGCTTCGGCCCAAGGACTACGAGCAGTGGCGAGGCGAAGGGGCAGACTACCTGGTGGCGTCGTCGGCTGCCTATGGTTCGGTGTTCAGCGCGCCGGAGAAATATCCGCGCGAGTATGCCGAATACATGCGGATTTTCACGCAAAGCCGGGAGATCCAGACCATTGCGCCGTCGTCTGATGTGCCCGGCCCGGAATTCCGGATCTTCAAGGTGGTCCCCTGAGCCCGACCTCATCACGCTGGCCGCGACTGATCTCCGGCGTCGCGTGGGTCGCTATCGGCGCGGCAATTCTTGAACTGTGCGCACGTGAAGGGGCGCGCCGTTCGATCGTGGCGCGGCTCACGACTTACACGCCAGGGCCGTTCGCGCTCCTGCTCATTGTCGCGTTCGTCGTCGTTGTCCTGACGCGGAGTCGGCGGGCGGACACCTGGAAGCGAGGGGAACGCACGGCCCTGCTCTTCTCGACTCTGTTCGCCGTGGCGCTCGCGTTCCAGCTGCAACTCGGCGCACGGCTACAGAGCGATGGCTTCTACTATTTCGCGTACCTGCGTTCCCTCGCGTTCGATCACGACGTCGATTTCACGAACGACTACAAACTCCTCGGCCTCGACGACAAGCCGCACCTTTTCACGCCGACACGGACGGGCCACGCGCAGTCTGCCGCGTCCATAGGTCCCGCGATTTTATGGGCGCCGTTTTTCGGCGCAGGCCATCTCGTCGCGCGGTCGCTCGGTGCACGGCATCCGGAGATTGACGAGAACGGCATCTCATTCCCTTACCGTCAAGCCGTCTGCGTGGCGGGTCTTTTTTACGGTCTCATCGGCTGCTGGTTCTGCTTCCGGTTGACGCGGCGGTTCTACGACCCGTCGCTCGCGGCGCTGGCGACCGCCCTGGCCGTGAGCGGCTCATTCCTGTTGTGGTACCTGGTCAAGGAACCGAGCATGACCCACGGGCCGTCGATGGCGGCGGTGGCCGGTTTCGTCTGGGCGTGGATCGCCACCCGCGACACGCGCGTCAGAGGCGGCAAGGCCGGCGATGCCGCGTTTGACGACTCGCGAGCCCGCCCTGAGGGAGCCTCCGTTGCGACGCGAGTCGAAGGGGCCCGCCCTGAGCGAGCGTCCGTTGCGACGCGAGTCGAACGGGCCATGCGGCAGTGGGCATGGCTCGGCGCGATCGCCGGTCTGATGACGCTCATCCGCTGGCAGAACGCGCTCTTTGCTCTCCTGCCGGCTTGTGACGCCGTTGCCGGCGTGGCGGCCGCTCTGAGGGCCGGAGATCGAGCCCGCGCGCGGCGGGTGCTCGCAGGCGGGGCGCTTTTTTCCCTCTGCGCAACGGTTGCGTTCGTGCCACAGATGATCGCCTGGCACGCGATCTATGGATCGTGGCTCGCCGTCTCTCCGCTGGGGCCGAAAATCCGTTGGGCCGATCCCCAGCTCGCCGACATCCTCTGGTCGTCGCGCAACGGGCTTTTCAGCTGGTCGCCGGTTCTCTATGCCGGAGCGATCGGGCTCGTGATCTTCGGGGCCAGGCAGCCTGGCATCGGCGTTCCCATGCTGCTCACGCTCGCCCTGATGACGTACTTCAACGCGTGCATCCAGGACTGGTGGGGCAGCGACGGGTTCGGAGGACGGCGATTCGACGGAACGATCCCATTCTTCTGTCTCGGCCTGGCCGCAGTCGCGTCGTACGCGGTTACGCTCACGCGCCGCCATCCTCTGCGAGCGGTCGCCGCCGCTGGTGTTTGGCTCATCCTCTGGAACCTGACGCTCATGAGCGCGGCCCAGGACGGTGTCTTCCGGCTCGGCACTGTCGTGTCGTTCGGCGACACGGCGGCGGCGCAGGCGCGCGCGTTTCATCGCTGGTTCGGCAATCCCTTCACATATCCGGCGAGCCTGCTCTTCGCCCTTCGCAACGATCTGCCGCCGGCGCGATACGATTTGCTGTCCGCCAACAGGTTCCTGAGTGATCCGCTTCGCCCGTACGGACGCGTCGATATCGGATCGGACGACGAGTGGCTGCTCGAAGAGGGATGGCACGGGCCGGAACGTGACGGTGCTGTCTCGTTCCGGTGGGCCGCGTCGCCGGCGATCGTCCTGATTCCGCTCGATCGCACCGCGCCGCTCACCGTGCAGGTGCGGCTCCACGCATTCGGCTACCCCGGCTCGCCCGGACAGACACTGTCGCTGCACGTGAACGGCCACACGTTCGGCCCGTCGGCCGTACACGACAGCTGGGAAACGGTGGAGTTTGCGTCGGGCGCTGACGTCTGGCGATCCGGGGTGAACAGGCTTCGCCTCGACTTCGGCTCAACGCATACGCCGGCCGAAGTGGGCCTTGGCGCCGACGCGCGGCCGCTGGCCGCCGCAGTCGATTACGTCCGCATTGCCGTTACCGGGGCAGGACGCTGACACTCGCGCGGCGCCGCAGACCGGCCACCCACTCTCGAATCGTCGCGCCCCGCCGCTCCTCGATGAGGGCGGCGCGCGCGCCATCACGGACGTCTTCGAACGCGCGCACCGCACCGTTTTGCGAAAATGCGGCGGGGTGATCGCGGTAGTACTGAAGGATTTCCTCGTCGGTTGGCTGGGTGGCGCCGAACCGCTGCTGCAGGTAAGCCTCAATCCGAAGGTTGTCGCGGACTTCGCGTCGAAGTTGATCGGCCGCTATCCCGCCCTGGAGAAGTATCGCGTCGAACTGCGCGCCTGCGCGCGAGCGGATATCGGCGACGTGTCGATCCACATCGGCTTCGGCCGGATCCGGCGGGGCGTAACGATCGACCTCCGACAGCATGAGCTGCCGCTCGATCAGGTTGTCGAGCGCCGCCGATGCGGGATCCGGAGCGCCCGCGGGGGGAACGAGGCCGAGCCGCATCGCCACCGCGACGTCGGACTGCAGGATGATGGCGCCATTCACCACCGCGAGGATGCGATCGATGATCTCCGCGTGCACGCCCGCGCCAGCTCCCACGAGTGAGCCGACGACGACGAGCGCGGCGAGCGAGTTCCTCATGTCTTTGCCTGTACCCTGTATCCTGAGCCCTGCCTTCTTCCGTGTATTTCCGTGTTCATCGTGGCCTAAAAGGCCTGCCCGATGCTGAAATGCAATGCGCGCCGCGGCTCGAGCTGGCCGCCGACTTCACGGCGATCCAGCTTGAACCCCACGTCGAAACGAATCGGCCCGATTGGCGAGCGATAGCGAACGCCAAATCCCACGCTTCCCCGGAGCTCTCCTAGATCGAATTCGGTCGCCCGATCGAACACGTTGCCTCCGTCGATGAACACGGCGGCGCCGATGTCCCTCCAGACGGGCACGCGCAGCTCCCCGTTCATCACGAGCAGCGCGTTGCCGCCGCGCGGGAATCCCGTGGCGCTGATCGTGTTGGGGGCGCCGACGGTGTCGAGCGCGAATCCACGAATCGTCGTGTCGCCACCCGCAAAGAACCGTTCGCTCGCGGGAAGGTCCTCGACCGTGACGGTCACCGGCTGTCCTTCCGCGTCGGTTGACTGGACGGTGCGCGGAAAGCCTTCGGCGAGTCCCAGGGCAATGCGCGAGGCAAAGACGATCCGGCGCTTCACGGGCAGACGGTGAAACCAGAAGCCCTGCAGATACGACTTGAGGAAACCGACCTGCCCGCCGAGCGCCCGGGTCGCCACGGTCCCTTCGGCGCTCAGGAACGTGCCGCGCTGGGGGTCGAGCACATCGTCTCGCCTGTCGCGCGAGATCGCGCCGGCCAGTGCGGAAAGCCGCACCTGCGGAAAGATCCGGTCGATGCGCGACTGATCTTCGGGACTGAGCTTTTCGTCGAACGTGCGGGTCGTGCCGAATGAGTATCGGCCGCTCGTGCGCAGGCCCGGACCCAGACGGCGGACGACCTCCGCGTTGATGCCCTTGCGCGCGAAATTGAAGGACGATCGGACCCCCTGCTCGACCGCCGCCGTAAACGACAGATCGGCGTTCACGCCGAGTGCCCGCGGCTCGCGGTAGGTGCCGACGATACGGTATTCGCTGAAGCCGAACGGATTGCTGTCGGTCGATCCCGCGGCCGTTTCGCTCGGCCGCAGGCTGAGGCGCGTGTACAAGTCCGCGGATCGGTTCTTTCCACCGAGGTTGCGTCGCCCCACGTCGAAGAACCCGCGTGGTGCGAACTCGAGCCGCTCTTGTGCCTGCCCTCCGGCGCTTTCGCGCAGGCGCCGGCCCGCCTCCAGGCCGCCGCCATAACTGAAGGTGGTGGCCGCGGCTTCCTCCACCGTCACCAGCACGTCGCTGGCCGCGCCGCCGTGCGACAACTCTTCGATCCTGATCCGCCGGAACAGCCCGAGCGCTCCAAGCCGGCGCTGGCTCTCGATGAGATCTTCGAGACCGAGCGGCTTCCCCTGCTGCAGCAGCAGCTCACGCTGAATCACGCGCTGATCCGTGCGCGTGTTCCCGATGATGAGGATGTGATCGACGATCGTCTGCTGACCCTCGGTGACGCGGAACGCGAGGTCGGCGCGCGTGCCATCCGGCGTCGGAGTGGGAAGCACGACGACATTGGCGGCCGCAAAGCCGCGGTTGCGATATTCGAGAATGACTGCGTCGCGGTCCGCGACGACGCGCGGCTCGTAGTACGGCGCGCCTGTGGCCGACGACACGACGCTGCGAAGCCGATCGGCGGGAACGCTCGTGTTGCCGACGAACGTTACGTCACCGATGAGCGTCAGCGGGCCTTCGGTGATCGTGATGACGGGCTGGACCAGCGCCTGCGCGCCCGTCGCGGACGTGACCTCGTTGACGCCCGAGGCAATCTTCGCCTGCGCGAAACCCAGCCGCTGGTACTGCCCCGCCACCGCACTCACGGCCGCGCCGAGGTTCGACTCGACGAATATGTCGTTTGCCTGGAGCTTGAGCAGCGCGGTTCGAAGCTGCTCGATTGGCACCGCGCGGTTGCCCTGGACCTCCACGCCCCGCTCGGCGACCCGGTACTGCGGCCCGCGCCGCACGGTGAACAGGATTCGCAGCGCGCCCTCCCCTTCCTGGCGTGTCGCCGACGCGTCCGCTTTCCAGTGCCCCTGCTGGTTCAGAAACGTTCTGATCCGCTGGATGGAATCCTCGATCAAATCCTCATCAACCGACGCTTCGCGCGCGATTGGAACGAGCTCACCGAGCTTGTCCTTCGGGAGTGAATCGCCGTCGAAGGCGATGGTGACAACAGGGCCGGTCTGCAGCGTGATCGTCAGATCCACCGTCGTTCCATCCGCCGACGGCCGGGCCTGGTATGATCCCGCGGCCTGGTATCGCGACTTCCGCCGCAGCTTCTGCACGTACTTCGAGAGATCGTCGGCGATCATCGTCGGCACATAGGGCTGCCCGGGCACGGCATGGATCTCCCTCGAGAACGCGTCGTTGCCTTCCGCAGGCTGGCCCTCCACCTGCGCGGTTCCAATAACGGCGCGCGGTCCCGGCGTGATGTCGAACTCGAGAAGCGTGCGGTCGGGGTCATGCCTCTCCGTTGCGACGGCAGCCGCGGTCGCGCGGAGGTACCCGTGGTCGTGATACAGCTGTTCGATGGCGCGGGCGGCGTCCTGCGCACGCCCGACGGGCGGGGACGAGCCGACCCGGCTCGTCACGACACTGCGCAGCATTCCCTCGGAGAGGCCCAGCGCCGGCTGCCCGCGGAAATCGATCCGCTCCACGTTGTGCAACGGCACGACGTTGTAGCGCAGCAGCACACCGCCCGGGGCCGCGAGGGCCTCGACCTGGACGTCCTGGAAGCGGCCGAGCCCGAAGATGTGCATGATTGATTCGCGGACCTGCGCCATCAGGAGCGGCTGGCCGATCCGCGTCTCCACGAGCACGCTGACCGCGGGGTCATCGAGCGGCCGCCCTTCCCTCACGAGCTGCACGTCGACGATGCGCTCTCCAATGTGAGAGGCCGGTGGCTGGGGGAAGGCTGACGACCCGGCCAATGCGCGGAGCGCCAGGGCGAGCGTGATGATCGATCTCACGCGGTCGTCACCGGCGGTGCTGCACGCGGAAATCGATCGAGAACGTTCGATCGCCATTCTGGGTGATGACCCAGCCGACGCGGTCGTTTTGATCGTACTCGAGCACGAGGATCTGGCTGGCGCCGGCGGTCGTGCCGAGCGGGCGGGCGAACGTCACGTACGCGCGGCTCGACAGGCGCTTCCCCAGGATCAGCCGTGCGGAAGGGGTCAACGGGTCGGTTTCCGATCCCCCGATCGACGGCGTGATCTGCAGATCCACGCCGAGCGTCTGCTCGACGGCGCGATTGACCGGCGCCGACAGGCTGCCGGCAAGCAGCCGCGCCGTAGCCGCTTTCAGGAGGTCCTCTTCCGACCGCGACGTTGCCGTCGGGTTCAGCGTCCGCAGTTCCGCGTCCTGCAGGTTCGACGTCTGGCCGAGCAGCAGGAGCAGGATGCCCACCGAGGACAGGGGCGGATCCGAATTGAGGTTCATCGTCATCCTCGCGGCCGAGCCGGTGAAGCCGAGCGTCACACGATAGGCGACGCTCTGGCCCGCCACACGGACACGCGTCTCCGCTTCGAGATCGAAATACGGCTCGATCCGCGCGGGATTGGCGAAGCCGACGGTGCCTCGCGTCACGAGATACCGATTGCCTTCGAAGATGACATCGCCGTGCTCGATCTCCGCGCTGCCAAACAGGAGCGGCCGGTCGTACGTGCCCCGCAGCTGCAGATCCGCGCTCGCGACCATGCGCGCGAGATTGTTCTCGATGCGCAGCGTCGACGGCGCCTCGATCTGCACGTCGAACCGCAGCGGGAACGCCGCAACCGCCGCCGCGCCGGCCAGCGGCGCGCCGCTCGAGGTCAGGCTGAAGAAGTCCGCGTTTGGTTCGAAACGCTTCGAATAGAGCGCGTCGCGGACGGTCACCGTGCCGCGCAGCAGCGGCGACGACGGTGAGCCGACGAGCGCCAGATCGGCGTCGATGTTGGAGACGAAGCCCTCGGGGTACCGGATGCGCATCTGCTGCCCGGCGGCGGTGAGGTTCAGCTCGCCGGGAGCGAAGCCGTTGAGCGCGACGCGCCCGCCAAAAGTCACGTCTCCGGTCGCGAGCTTCGCGCGCACGTTGTCCACCCGGATGCCGGCGGCGTCGAAGAAGATCTGGCCGTTGATGGCATCGAGCGAATGCGGCAGCGAAAGCTGGCGGATGCGGCCGTTCGTGATGGCGGCACTGCCGGAGAAAACAGGTTTGGTCAACGGACCGTCGACCTCTGCCCGGAGGATGGCCGCGCCGGAGCTGCGGATGTCGCGGTAGAAGCCCTGCAGGATTCCCAGGTTGGCGTCGCCCGATGCCGCCACCGCGATTGTCGAGTCGTGCAGGTTGACGTTGCCGCCGACGTCGAGCTGCGTGCCCTCGCCGAACAGCCGCAGCTGCCCGACGTTGACGACGTGCTGATCGAGCGTGAGCTCGATCGGCCGATACGAATGGCTTACCGGATCCATGTTGCTGACGCGGTAGTCGAACAGTTTCAGTTCGAGCTGTTCGACGCGGCCGTCGACGACCAGGTGATCGATGTCGGCGAGCTCGCCGACCACGCGGATGGTGCCCCCGGCGATGGCATTGGTGAACGGCGACAGCCGGGGCTCAAAAAACCGCAGATAGGGATCGAGCGACGTGTTCGAAAACCTCACCGTCAGCTCGGCGTCCATCTGGTCGGTCAAGGCGATGCGTCCCGATCCCGACATCACGAGGCGAGGCGACGCGGCTTCGAGCTCCGTGGTCAGCAACTCCCCACGCAGCGACAGCCGGCCGGTCAGCTGCCCGATGCCTTCGTCACCGGCGAACAGATCGTCCACTCGCAGCCGCACGTCGTACCGCGGAATCGCGAACGTGCCGGTTCCCGTCGCGGTGAACTGCAGCAGGCCTGACAACGGCGCGCGCGGGAATGCCACGGTCGTGAGTGATTCAACGGGAATGCGGGCGCCGTCGGCGTTGAACGAGTAGTTGCCGTCCCATCCGACCCAGGCGGCGCCGGTCACGCCGCCGGTGCTCTTGTGGATTTCGAGGCCGTCCAGCCTGACGCCCGATCCCTCGAAACGGAGCGCCGCGCCGGCGGTGTCGAACGTCTCTCCGTACGCAACGCCCTGATCGATCACGAGCCGGCCGAACCCGAACGGGGTCTCGTACTTGCCGTACAAGTGATACTCGCCCGAGACCAGTCCTTCCACCGGATAGACGTCGAGCTCGAACGCATGTCTGAGATCCTTCAGCGGACGCCGGGTGATGAACACGCGCGCGTTGATCTCCTCCCCATGGTCCCGCCGGGGATACCCGAGCGAGAAGGTCCCGTCTGTCCTGATCTCGGATGTGCCGTCGGTGATGACGCTCTCACTCACGATCGCATAGCTGTTCTCGATGACGACCTTCGCGGTGCCGTGTCCCCACACCGTGTCCCACGCACGCATGCGATCGCCGGTGAACGTGCCCTCGATGCGCGGCTTCGTGAAGCTGAGGAGCATCACCCCGTCGAACTGTCCTGAACCGCCGACCGGCACGGCGCCCGTGGGCGAGCCGAACGCGGTCATGATGGCCGCCAGTACGCGATCGCTTTCCAGCCAGTCCAGGCTCGTGACGTGAAACGGAATGCGCGATCGTTCGCCGTACGCGGTGCGGCCCTGGAAATCGACGTACGTCTTCGACGTCGCGGCCCAGCCCGGATCGAGCGAGATCCATTCCAGATCGAGGGCGTACGTCACATGGCCGGCAATCGGCACGTAGCCCGCCAGCGCGCGCGGATTGAACGGGCCGGCTTCCGGCGGCAGCGCGGCCTGCGCCGCCAGCAGATCGGCCGGGAAATCGCGCGTCATCGGCGTCACGCCCGGGGGCGCCTCCGCAAACACCTCGCCGCCGCCCCGCTTCTCTCCCCATTTGGCCAGGTCCCAGTCGAGATGATTCCGGCCCGAGGCGCGGCCTGCCAGACGAAGTCCCTGAGTGTCGAGGAAATCGGTCAGCTGTGCGAGATCGACGTCGCGGTATCCCACATCCCACGTCGCCCGGGTAGGCACGCCCTTCTGATTGAGCGGAGACAGCTTGTAGTCAAACCGCGCGACGCCGCCGTAGAGGCCACTCGTCGCGTTGGTCACTTCCAGGCGATCGGGAACCCACAGCACCGAACCCTGCAGGTTCGGAAACCGCCACGCATTCACTCCGGCCAGCCGGCTGTCGAACGTCCCCTTGAGCTCCCGGCCGCCATTGAACAGGTGGAACGTTCCCTGGAATGTCCCCTGCCCGGACGCCTGGAAGGCGTATTGATGAAAAAAGATGTTCTTCTGGGTGGGGAAATCAATCTTCGATGAAATCTGATAGGTCTGCTCGGGCCAATGGGCGAGATCGATGTCTCCCTGCATCAGCGACTGCGCTCCCTCGCTCAACAGATCGATCCGGCCGAAGTGCAGGTGCGACCCGTCGATCGTGAACCGAGACGTCATCCTCGCGTGGAACGGCTCGTACTTCTGGATGCTGATGACCGCGTCGTCATAGGACGCGCTGCCGCGATACAGACGGTCCGCCAGCCCGCGGGTAATCGACACCCGGAGACTGCGCGTCGTCGTACCCCACGGCGTGCCGTGATCTTCATAGGTAAAGCTGCCGCGCGATGCGAGCATGCTTCTGAGCGTGGTGGTAAAGCGCTTCGGACCGTTCGATTTGGAATCGCGCGTGAACTTCGGAAAGTTGTGCCGGCCCCTGGGAAAGGCCGGACTCGATGGCCAGGTCTCGACCACCATGTCCCAGTCGGTCATTTCAATCGACTCGATGATCAGTTTTCGGTTCAGGATGGTCCACCACGGCACGACCACCTCGATCTTCGTTGCCGTCAGGAACGGACGGTCCGTGGGGCTGAGGCCTTCGATCGTCAGGTCTTCGACGACGAAGACGCCAGGGGTCAGCTTCGCGGACACCCGTCCGATGTGAATCGGCCGCTGAATGTAGGTCGAGCCGGTGCGCTCGGCGCGGGCGCGCAGCGATGGCCCGAGATCGACAGTAAAGAAGGTGACGATCGCGCCTGCAAGAATCGCCACGAGAACCGCCAGCAGCCTGAGCGACACACGACGCCACCGTGGCCGCCGTGCCGGCGGCGCCGGTTCCGGCTCGGCCCGTGGCGCGATCGGTTCGTCCGGGTGCTGGGATTCGTGCATAACTGAGGAGAATCGGGATCTGATCTCTACTCGATCACGATGAGCACGCGGCCGGCCGCGACCGAGGCGCCGGCCGCAACCGCCACGTCTTTCACGCGCCCGGCCTTCGGCGAGCGCAGCTCGTTTTCCATCTTCATTGCTTCGACGACGACGACCGGTTGCCTGGCCGTCACCGTGTCGCCGGCCGCGACGAGCACGCGGACCACGCGGCCCGGCATCGGCGCCACAACCGCCTGCACGCCGCGTGCGAGCGGCCCGCTGTCGGCGGACGCACGCCCGGTGCGCCGGCCGTTGACCGTCGCGGCCACGATCCGGCCGTCGATTCGCACGAGCACTTCACCTGGACCGCCGGCGGGCGCCACCTCGACTTCCCGGCTGACCCCACCGTCGCCATCGAGCAGCAGTGAAAGGCCAAAGGTACCGACGCGAGCCGCGTCGACGTCGTGCGCGCGTCCGTCGACGATGACACGGTAGCGGCCGGCTGCCGCGCGTTCGACCGACACCATCCGGTTTCGACCGTTGATGTCGATATCGAACGTCATTCGCGCAGGGCCTCGCGCCGCGCGGCCTGTTTCCAGGGCGCCTGCGCGCTTCCCTGTCCGGCCAGCGCGTACCGCGCGCTGGTCCGCAGATAGGCGTCGAGCGCCGTCGCGAGCGATGCCAGCTCCTCGTCGCTCTCCGTCAGCTCGCTGAAGGACTGGCCGTTGCGTTCCGCGAGCAACCGATCGAGGTACGTCGTCTCGTAGCGGCCCGCGACGTAGTCCGGCTGCCGCATGAGCCACAGAAAAAACGGGATCGTCGTGCGGATCCCCAGCACCTGATACTCGCGCAGAGCCCGCGCCATGCGGTCGACCGCGTCGCGCCGCGACGGGCCCCACGTGACGAGCTTCGCGATCATCGAGTCGTAGAACACCGGCACGGTGTAGCCGGCGCTGACCCCCCCGTCGTCGCGGACGCCGGGGCCCGCGGCCGGACGCAGTCCGCGGATCAATCCGGGAGACGGCATGAAGCCCTGATCGGGATCCTCCGCGTAGATGCGGCACTCGATGGCATGGCCGTGCGGCGTGAGCGCGCGTTCGGGATCGATGTCGAGCTTCTCGCCACGCGCGATGCGAATCTGCCACTGCACGAGGTCGCTGCTCGTCACCATTTCGGTGACGGGATGCTCGACCTGCAGCCGGGTATTCATCTCGAGGAAGTAAAAGGACCCGGTTTCGTCGAGCAGAAACTCGATCGTCCCCGCATTCGAGTAGTGGACCGTTCGCGCGACCGCGGCCGCGGCGCCGGCGATGCGCCGGCGCAGGTCCGGCGACACCGCTATCGAGGGGGATTCCTCGACGACCTTCTGATGGCGGCGCTGGATGGAGCACTCGCGCTCGACGAACGGGACGATGGTGCCGTGCTCGTCGCCGAGCAGCTGGATTTCGATGTGGCGCGGGCGCACGAGCCGCCGCTCGAGATAGATGGTGCTGTCCCCGAACGCGGAGCCGGCCTCGGAGCGGGCCGTGCGGATCGCGGCGGAGAGCGACGCGCGATCGTCGACCGTCCGCATACCCTTGCCTCCGCCGCCCGCCACGGCTTTCACCACCAGGGGATACCCCACCGCCTCCGCCATCGGAGCGATGTCGTCGTCGCTGACGCTTTCATCGAGCGGACGCTCGGTTCCGGGCACGACGGGCACACCCGCCGCGATCGCCGCCTCGCGCGCCGCCGTCTTGCTGCCCATGAGCGCCATCGCCTTTGGCGACGGGCCAATGAAGGTCAGGCCCGCGTCGCGGCAAGCGCGGGCGAATGCCGCATTCTCGGCGAGGAAGCCGTAGCCGGGATGCACCGCGTCGGCGCCGGCACGTGCGGCGGCGTCGAGAATCCTGTCGATTCGCAGATAGCTCTTCGCGGCCTCACTCGGGCCGATGTGGAAGGCCTGGTCCGCCTCGCGCACGTGCCGCGCATTGCGGTCGCAGTCGGAATAGACCGCGACGGTCGGCAGCCCCATTTCGCGGCACGCCCGGATGATCCGGACGGCGATCTCGCCGCGGTTGGCGATCAGGATTTTCATGAAGCGCAAGAGCGTCGGGCAGGGCTCGACCGGCCGCCTGGCCGGCTCGGGCATCTGACGTAATTGTAACAGGGTTCCTGTGGAACCCTGTTACAGGTAGCGGAGACGTTTGATCACCACAGAGTCAGCGGAGGAAGCAGAGCAAAACTCCGTTTTTATAGACGCGATACCAACGCTTTCCTCGCATTACCCACGTCGGTCTTACGAAACAGACGTTACCTTCCCAACACGGAACGGCGAACCTTGTCAGAGGGCAGCGGGGACGTTTAGTCACCACAGAGTCAACGGAGGAAGCAGAGGAAGACTCTCGTTTTCTAGTTCGCGGCTTCGGCATTCCAACAGAAACCAACTGTTCGTGGCTTCCGCGTTCAGCGGAAGATGTGACGAGCCTAGAGTGGTAGACATTCTCCTACCATAGTGGTAGATTGTCTTCTACCCATGGCGAAGACGCGTCAGAAACCCGACCTCCTGCAAGGCACGCTCGACCTCCTTATCTTGCGCGCACTCCAATGGGGGCCGCAGCACGGCCACGGAATCGGTGTGGCGCTTCGGGCAAGCTCCGACGAAGTGCTCCGCATCGATCACGGCTCGCTGTATCCGGCGTTGCACCGGCTGGAGCGTCAGGACTGGGTTCAGGCGGAATGGCGAGTCACGGAGAACAAGCAGCGAGCCAAGTACTACCGCCTGACTGCCGCAGGCCGGCGCCAGCTGGCGATCGAACGCACTCGATGGAGCCGTCTGTCAGCGGCAATCGCACGTGTGCTCGGACCGGCGTAGTCCGCCCGGCAGCACGTCGTATACCGGACGTCGCATCAGGAGGGGTCATGTTGCGGGCCCGCATTCGAGCGCTCATCCGAGTCGTGTCGTTCCCTGCACGGGCGGACCGCGAGCTCGATGACGAGCTTCGTTTTCACCTCGCGGAGGAGGCACGCGATCACATGGAGCGCGGGCAGTCCGAAGCGGACGCGACAAGGGCTGCGCGACGCGCACTTGGAAATCTCGCGCGCGTCAGGGAGGAGACGCGTGCCGTGTGGGTCTCGACGCGGCTCGAGCAATTGTTCCAGGATCTCCGGTTCGGCTTGCGCATTCTGACGAAGTCTTCCGCAGTTAGTGCAACCGCCATCGTGCTGATTGCGCTCGTCATTGGCGGCAACACGACCGTGTTTTCGATCGCCCACGGGATTCTCAGGAAACCGGCCCCCGGGGTCCACGCCGACGATCTCGCGACTGTGAGCTGGGTGACCGCCGACGGTAACGTCCAGTCGCACAACAGCTATCGCGCGCATCTCCATTTTCTCGAACACAGCGCAACCGTCCGTCCGTTGGCCGCCGTCGACTTTCAACGGCTGACCCTCACACAGGACAACGGCAGCTTTGCCGTCAAAGCCACGCTCGTGTCGTCGAACTACTTCGAAACGCTTCGCGCGAATCTAGTCAAGGGCAGAGGCTTCAACGCGGACGACGTGCGGCTCGACAGCTCTGGGGTCCTCGTCATCGGTTATCACGTGTGGCAGAACACTTTTCACGGCGCGGAGGACGTCGTCGGCCGCACGGTGAGCTTGAACGGGCGGCCGGCGACCGTAGTCGGTGTCGTTGAGACTCGCTTCCGCGGCGCGTGGCTCGCAGAGCTCGCGGACGTATGGGTGCCGCTCGCGCCGGAGCGGTCATGGCTCCAACCGAATCATCCGAGCGATGCCGTTTCCATGATTGGACGACGCGCACCAGGAACTTCGCTCGCTGAAGCACAAGCGGAATTGACGACGCTCTGGACTCAGTTGCAGCGCACGCAACCGGAGCTCAACCAGAAGCTCAAAGTAAGACTCGTGTCCTACTCGGCAACAGCCGGCGGCGACAGTCTGGTGGCCACGAACGGCGACCGGATGCTCGCGATCTTTTCCGTTGTGACGCTACTGACAATCGCGATCGTGTGCGCGAATGTCGCGAACCTGCTGATCGCACGCGCCGTCGTTCGGCAGCGGGAACTCGCGCTTCGCCAGTCGCTCGGGGCATCACGGTTCCGAGTCGTCCGCGGACTGCTGGCGGAAGGGCTCGTGCTATCGGCGGTGGCGTGGTGTGCCGCGTGCCTGTTTGCGTGGTGGGTCTCGAGGGTCGTGATCAGGTTCATCGCTCCTCCGTCACGCGAGCCACTCACGCTGCCCGACTTGACCCCGGACTGGACTGTCGTCGGGTACGCATTGGGGCTGGCACTGCTGTGCACAATTGCTGTAACGGTCGGCCCGGCGCTGTATACCGGGAGGCAGCAGTTGCTGCCTTTCCTGAAGCTCGGCGAGCAGGGTGTCGTGCAAGCCAGATCGAAACTCTCGCGCGCGCTCGTGGTTCTGCAGCTTGCGTTTTCCGTGCTGCTTTTGACGAGCGCAGGTCTCGCCTATCGTTCTGTCTCCTTCGAGGACGGCTTCAATCTGGGATTCGACAGCAGGAACATTCTGCTCGCGACAGTGAACACGGCGGGAAGTACTCACGACCCTGCAGGCGACGACACGCTGCTCGAGACACTGCGCGCGCGATTGCAGCAGTTACCGGGGGTCCAGACGGTTTCGTACGTGCGAGGCGTGCGGACATCGAGCTGGCTCGGTTTCCCTGTGCGAGCGGGGCGCTCAGTGGAACCCGTGCTGGCGGCGCAGAACTTCGTCGGCGCCGGCTACTTCGAGACCCTTCGCGTCACGTTTCCCGCTGGGCATGATTTCGACGCGCTGAACACCAGCGCTCGCCGGACCGCCATCATCACCCAGGATCTGGCGGCGACACTCTGGCCGGGCGAACGGGCCGTCGGCAAAATACTCATCGCGGGTGCGGCTGATCGCCCGCTCCGGGCGGAAGTCGTGGGCGTCGTCGGTAACGCCTACTTCGGCGGCCGTGGCTCGGCGACACATCCTCGCTACGTTTTTTTCTCGAATCACGAGCAGCCCAGATCTCCCGGTGAAACAACCTTCTTGATTCGGCACAATGCACCCGAGGAGACTGTCGCGCGCGGCGTCGCGAAGGCGCTTCGCGAGGCCGACCCGCTTGTCGCGCTCGCGAGCCTGCGGTCGCTCGACGATCACCTCGCGGGCGAGATCGCGCCGCTCTGGATGCTCACGAGACTGCTGTTGTTCTTTGCCGGGGCATCATTGCTCATCGCAGGCATCGGCCAGTACGCGGTGGTCTCATTCGAGGGCCGACGGCGGACACGCGAATTCGGTCTCCGCATTGCGCTGGGAGCGTCGCCTGAGCAGCTGATTGCATCCGTCCTCAGCGAGGGTGTTCGCTGGACGGCAGCAGGCCTCGTACTTGGTTTCGCGCTGAGCGTTGGCGTCGCAATCCTGCTGACGCGCGTGCTCTTCGGTGTTACACCGACGGATCCACCCACGTATGTGAGCGTCTTCGCGTTGCTCAGTGGCGTGTCGCTGGCCGCCTGTTATCTGCCGGCCCGCAGGGCCGCTCGCACGGACCCGGTGATCGCGTTGAGGACGGAATAGCCGCGAACGAGCGCAACAAGTGAGCCCCGCGAACGGCGCGGGGCACGGGGCCCCCGCCGAGTGAGCATGTCAGGGGTCTAGGGACGGACGAAGTCCCCAGACAAAGATAGGAAGAGCGGGACCTCGAAATGCTCCGCTACCTCAACGCTCGCTAGAGCGGGATGTTGCCGTGCTTCTTCGGGGGATTCTTGTCCCGCTTGGTCTCGAGCGTCGAGAGCGCGGCGATGAGCTTCGTGCGGGTCTGGCGGGGGCGGATCACGGCGTCCACGAATCCGCGCGAGGCGGCGATGTAAGGGTTGGCGAACTTTTCCTTGAACTCCGCGACGCGGCGCGCGCGCGCCGCGTCTTTGTCAGGCGCCGCGTCGATCTCGCGCTTGTAGAGGACGTTGACCGCCCCCTCCGGGCCCATGACGGCGATCTCCGCGGTCGGCCACGCGAAGTTGACGTCGGTCCGGATGTGTTTGCTCGCCATCACGCAGTACGCGCCCCCATACGCCTTTCGCGTGATCACGGTCACTTTCGGCACCGTGGCCTCCGCGTACGCGAACAACAATTTGGCGCCGTGACGGATGACCCCGCCGTACTCCTGACGCGTGCCAGGGAGGAAACCGGGCACATCCTCGAACGTGACGAGCGGGATGTTGAACGCATCGCAGAAACGGACGAAGCGCGCGCCCTTCACCGACGCATCGATGTCGAGCGTGCCGGCGAGGTGCGCCGGCTGATTCGCGACGATGCCGACGGACCGGCCGGCAAGCCGCGCGAACCCCACGATGATGTTGCGCGCGTAATGCCGATGGACTTCCAGAAACGCGCCATCGTCGAAGACGGAGTGAACGAGATCGAGCATGTCGTAGGGCTGGTTGGGCGACTCGGGAATGAGGCGATCGAGCGCCTCGTCCTCACGATCGATCGCGTCGGAGCTGTCGCGGCGCGGCGGATCGTCGACGTTGTTCCCCGGAAGGTAGCCGAGCAGCTCCCGAATGAGCCCGAGACACTCACGATCGCCGGACACCGCGAAATGCGCCACGCCGCTGATGGCGTTGTGCGTCATCGCGCCGCCGAGCTCTTCCTTCGTGACTTCTTCGTGTGTGACGGTCTTGATCACGTCGGGGCCGGTCACGAACATGTAGCTCGTGCCTTCGACCATCACGTTGAAGTCGGTGATCGCCGGGGAGTACACGGCGCCGCCGGCGCACGGGCCCATAATCGCCGAAATCTGCGGGATGACGCCCGATGCCAGCGTGTTCCGCAGGAAGATGTCGGCGTAGCCGCCAAGCGACAGCACGCCTTCCTGGATTCGCGCGCCGCCGGAGTCGTTCAAGCCGACGACCGGTGCGCCCATCTTCATCGCGAGATCCATGATCTTCACGATCTTCGCGGCGTTGGTCTCCGATAACGAGCCGCCGAACACCGTGAAGTCCTGCGCGAAGGCGTAGACCGGGCGGCCCTCCACGCGGCCAGCGCCGGCGACGACACCGTCGCCCGGGATGATCTGCTCCTCCATCCCGAAATCACGGCACCGGTGCGTGACGAGCTTGTCGACCTCCTCGAACGAGCCGGGATCGAACAGCAGATCGATGCGCTCGCGCGCCGTGAGCTTGCCGGCCTCGTGCTGCCGGCGCAGGCGATCCTCGCCGCCGCCGAGCTCCGCCTGCCGCTCCAGCTCTTCGAGGTATTTGAGTGTGTCCATGAATCAGGCAGCCCTGAAGGGCTGCGTTACATGATGGGTGGGCAGCCTGAGGTTCTGCGCCACAGTCTCTATCTCTTCACCACGGGATTCGTGAGCTCTCCGACCCCTTCAACCTTGACCGTCACAAGGTCGCCGGGCGACAGCGGGCCGATGCCCGCGGGGGTTCCGGTAGAGATGATGTCGCCGGGCAGCAGCGTCATCACGGACGAGATGAAGGCGACCAGCTTCCGGATTGGAAAAATCAACTCGCGCGTTGAGGACGACTGGCGGCGGGTGTCGTTGACCCATCCTTCGACGGCGAGTCCGCCGGGGGCATCGTAGTCGAGGCCGACCGCGATGCACGGGCCGACCGGCGCGAAGGTGTCGAAGCCTTTCGCGCGCGTGAACTGGATGTCCTTGCGCTGGAGCTCCCGCGCGGTGATGTCGTTGACGCAGGTCAGTCCGAGGATGTACCGATGCGCGTCGGCCTCCGACACGTGCGACGCGCGCGCGCCGATCACCACGCCGGCTTCCGCCTCGTGATCGACCCGTCCGATGCCGTCGGGGATCACGATCGGATCGCCGGGCCCGATGACCGACGTCGACGGCTTGATGAAGATCATCGGTTCGGCTGGAAGGGGCTTGTTCTGCTCCGCCGCGTGGTCCTTGTAATTCAATCCGACCGCCACGATCTTCGAAGGTTCGACCGGGGGCAGGAGGCGATGACCTGTCGCGGGAATGGCATCGGCTGCCTCGTGGCTGCCGAAGAGATCTCCTTCGAGCAGCCGCCAGCCTTGATCCTGGGCGATGACGTATCGCGGCTTGCCTTCGTACTCGATTCTGAAAAATCGTGTCATCGTGCAGTTTCTTCCACGCGGGTAGACTGCCCGCTCCTGTTGGGCGGCGAGGCCTTGTCCACGGCGACGATGGCATACACGTAGCGCACGCCTGGTGTGATCGTCTTGTCCTCGTAGCTCGTGCCGGTAATCGGCGCCGCCGTCAGCGGCTGCAGTGTGTCACCCGGCGCTTCCCCGCGCAAGACCAGGTACCCGGCGAGATCCGCTTCATTGTTGGCATCCCAGCTCAGATTCATCGTGCCCGTTCCGGCAACCGCCGTCAGGCCCTTGGGCACGGCGGGCGGGAACGTATCGCGCGGCGTGATACATGCGGGAGGCGACAGATCGCTTTCGAGATCGATCCCCGCGACTTTCTGCACGGACCGAACCACGAAGCACTCTTCGGTGCCGAATTCAATGCCGCTGCGTTCGTACTTGCCTTCGCTGACCGCCGCGGTGTTGATCGGGTCGGACGCGCCGACTTTGTAGACGTTGAACGCCACTGATCCTTCCGCGACCGGCGGCAACCACGTGAGCACGATGGCGGTTTCCGTAGCCGAGGCCGCGGGAGCGGGCGGCACCGGGGGCGGGGCGACGAGCGGCAGTTCCAGGCGTGCAGATGCCGGCCCGGGGCGGCCGCCCTTCGTCAGGCCGCGAATCGCGTAGACGCGGACCGCATAGGTTGGCGGGGCTTTCTCCGGCGCCAGCGGCGCGACGCGGGCCGCCGCGGCCTCCCCGGCGGCACCGGCGACAGCCGCGCCAATCGCCACACCGGCAACCGCGGCGGCACGAGTCACCGCGTCGCCGGCGGCGGAGGCCGGCTTGGCTTCGGGCGTCGTGAACACGGGCTGGAGCTTATCCTCCGTCAACGTTTCCACGAACGCGGTCCGATCACCCGCGGACGGACGTTTGTCGGCCTCCGCGTTGGGGGGCGGCTCTTCCCCTTCAACGGGAGGAGGCTTGATCGGGACAGTGCCCACTCGATACTTCGCGGTCAGCAGATATCTGTTGGCGGGCCGCGCGGCACCCGGCGCCACGGTCGCCGCATAGACCTCGATGCGGTCCAGCGCGACGGCCCCCGGCCCGTTCGCATTCTTCGACGGCACTTCGAACCGGATGTCCACCTCGCCGCCGACGCGTTTGGCCGACACGTTCGCGGGCGCCGCGGGCACGAGGTGCAGCGGCGTCAGCGGCGGCCCCTTCTGGCCGCACGCGACGGCCAGCGCCACGGCGGCAATCACAGCCGCGCGTGCCAGCACCATCATCAAAGGATGTAACGCGAGAGATCGTCGTTGCCGACGATGTCGGCGAGCATGCGATCGACGTACTTGTCGTCGATCGTGATGTCCTTGTCGGTGAGGTCGGGTGCGTTGAACGATACCTCGTCGAGCAGCTTTTCCATCACGGTGTGCAGGCGCCGCGCGCCGATGTTCTCGGTGCGCTCGTTGACGAGCGTCGCGAAATCCGCGATGCGGCCGATGGCCCCGTCGGTGAACCGCACGGTCAGCCCTTCGGTCGACAGCAGCGCCGTGTACTGCTTGATGAGCGCGTTCTTGGGCTCGGTGAGGATGCGCACGAAGTCCTCGCGGCCGAGCGCTTCGAGCTCGACGCGAATGGGAAAACGCCCCTGCAGCTCCGGAATCAGGTCGGACGGCTTCGACACGTGAAACGCGCCGGCGGCCACGAAGAGAATGTGATCCGTCTTCACCATCCCGTATTTCGTGTTGACGGTGGTGCCCTCGACGATCGGCAGAATGTCCCTCTGGACACCCTCCCGGCTGACGTCCGGCCCCTGGCCGCCTTCGCGGCCCGCCACCTTGTCGATCTCGTCGATGAAGATGATGCCCGCCTGCTGGACCCGATCGACCGCCGCGCGCGCCACGCTGTCCATGTCGATGAGCTTCTGCTCCTCTTCCTGCGCGAGCGCCTCGAGCGCTTCCGGAATACGGAGGCGCCGCTTGCGCGTGCGCCCCTGGAAGAGGCCCGGCAGCATGTCCTTGACGTTGATGTCGACTTCTTCGACCGACGAGCCCGCGATGATCTCGAACGACGGAAAGCTCTTTTCCCGGACGTCGATTTCGACCTGCTTGTGATCCAGCCGTCCGTCGCGCAGCTGCTCGCGCAGCTTCTCGCGCGTGCGCTGCGCCTGTTCGCGGATGGTCGAGGCCTGCTCGTCGTAGTCGGGCGCGGAGGGCAAGGGCGGCAGCAGCAGGTCGAGCACGCGCTCTTCGGCGGCCTGCCGGGCCTTCGCGCGCACCTCGACGAGCCGTTCCTCTTTCACCATGTCGACCGCCAGCTCGACGAGGTCGCGCACCATCGACTCGACGTCGCGGCCGACGTACCCGACCTCGGTGAACTTCGACGCCTCGACCTTGATGAACGGCGATTGCGCCAGCCGGGCGAGCCGCCGCGCGATCTCGGTCTTCCCGACGCCGGTGGGGCCGATCATCAGGATGTTCTTCGGCGCGATCTCTTCGGCAATCTCCGGCGGAAGCTTCTGACGGCGCGTGCGGTTGCGCAGCGCAATCGCGACGGCGCGTTTGGCCTGCGCCTGTCCGATCACGTGTTTATCGAGCTCGAGGACGATCTGTCTGGGGGTCAGCGCCTCGGTTGTCGACGCGGTGCTTTCAGGAAGATAAATGGGCATGCCGGTTACTAACGTGCGGCGACGTTCTCGAGTTCTTCGATGGTAATGATGTCGTTGGTGTAGATGCAGATGGCCGCGGCGATCTGCATGGCCTGCGCCGCGATGGTCTTCGCGTCGAGGTCCGTGTGGCGGGCGAGCGCTTTCGCGGCCGCCAGCGCGTACGCGCCTCCCGATCCAATCGCGATAATCCCGTCGTCGGGCTCGATCAGATCGCCGGTGCCGGAGAGCAGGAACGTCATTCTGGCATCCATGACGATCAACATGGCTTCGAGCCGGCGCAGCAGCCGATCCGTGCGCCAGTCCTTGGCGAGCTCCACCGCCGAGCGCTCGAGATTCCCGCGATACTGTTCGAGCTTGGCCTCGAACCGCGAAAACAGCGCGAACGAATCGGCGGCCGATCCCGCGAAGCCTGCGAGGATCCGGTCGTTGTAAAGCTTCCGGATCTTTTTGGCCGACTGTTTCATCACCGTGTCGCCAAACGTGACCTGGCCGTCGCTCGCCATCACCGTCCGGCCTCCATGGCGCACGGCCAGGACCGTCGTCGCGTGGAACATTTCATCGAGTCTATCAAAGCCCCGACCGCTGGTCCCCAGCCCGTTTGCCCTATTTCCCTTTTCCCTTTTCATTTTCCCTGGGGGTGTCCCCGGGGGGCGACCAAGTGGACGTTAAATGTGACAGTTCTGTGGGGGTGAAAAGAGTAAAATAGAGCAAACGCACGTAAGCTGGAGGCTTGCGGCTGGCAGCACCATTGCTTTTGACTGAGCAGGTCTTCCGGAGGGCCTTGTGATGAAGCGTCAGAAACTCTCGATCGGACTGGTTGCCGCGGCGTTCACGCTCAGCCTTGCCCCCGCATGGGCTCAGGAACGAGAGCGGCCGGCGCAGGGGGAATCCTCGCGTCCGTCGAGTGGTCAAAGCACCGGGTCGGCGGTTCCGAGAAATGGCGGCGACGGGGGCTCATCGGCCTCGCCCGCCAGCGGCTCGGCAGCGTCGTCCAGCTCGAGCGGATCATCGAGTACGCCTAGCTCATCGCCGGCGTGGATGGGCGGCTCGCCGACCCACGAGCGCGCGCCGGTCCGGCCGGAGCGAATAGACCAGCGAATGGATCGGGCAGATCAGCGCCGGGGCGGCGGTTCATCGTCTGGCACGACGGGCCGGGCCGTGCCGCGCGGGGAGTCGGGGGCAAAAAGTGGGGGCAGCACCGGCTCGACGAGCGCCAGCTCGGGGTCCGAAAGTGAGCCCTCGCAGGGCCGCAGCCGGGCCGTGCCGACCTATAGCCGTCCGCGCGACGGGCGCAACCCCGTTGGTTCCGCCGTCGACCGCACGAGCCCGCTGCTGGATCGCAACGGCCACCGCGGGTATTACTACGATCCGTACAATTCGTTCTATTACGACCCGTACTACAGCGGCCGCTACAGCTACTGGAGTCCGCTCGGCTACGGTTACGGGTTGGGCTATTTCTCGTATGACCCGTTCCTGTTCAGCGGACTCGGGTACCCCGGCTACTACGGCGGGGGTCTCTACGATCCGTATTTCGGCGGCTACGGCGGCGGGGGCGGCTATGGTGGGGGCGGCGGATACAGCTCACGCTATGGCCAGGCCTATCGCGAAGTCGGTTCGCTTCGGCTCAAGGTGAGACCATCGAACGCACAGGTCTACATCGACGGCTACTTCGTCGGCGTGATCGACAGTTACGACGGTGCCTTCCAGCGGCTCTCGGTCGAGGCCGGTGCGCACAAGGTCGAGCTGCGGGCTGAAGGGTTCGAGCCGGTCCAGTTCGACGTGATGATCACGCCGGGTGAAACCATCACCTACAAGGGTGAGCTGAAGCACAGATAGTCATTGATTTTTGCCACGTGCTGTCGCGCATCGCGGGAATCTCGGGCCTCTACGACACAGTCGTAGGGGCCCTTTTACTGTGCGCCCCCGCGTGGCTCGCCGGGGCGTTCGGGGTCCCGGCCGCGAGCCCGCGCATCTTTTCTGATCTGAACGGCCTGTTCCTGCTGGCTGTCGGCGCCGGCTACTCCCTTCCTTGGCGTGATCCGGTGCGATATCGCGGGTACTTGTGGGTGATGGGGCCGTTCCTCAAGGGCGCGGGCGCAACGGCGTTCCTTGTCGACTATTTCCTGCGCGGTTCGCCGCGCTCCTTCCTGCTGTTCGCGGCAAGCGACGGGCTGCTTGCTGCCGTCACGTTGTACGCGCTGATGGCTTCACCAGCCGCGCGCCGGTAACGTCATCGCCGGCGACAGCCGTCGCACAGTGATTCCCGTCAAGAGGCTCATGAGCTGAAGTCGAATCGGTTCACGCATTCCCCATGTGATCCTGTCGGTTAACGGAGGCCATTGAGATAGCGGAGGAAATGACACCAGAGAGAAAGCGGAGCAAACAGAGAATATTTAGTTTTTCTCCGTTATCTCTGCTGCCTCTCTGGTGAGATTCTCCGCGTCCTCATCTGCACTCCCCTACCTCCGACACGCGCACGAAAGGAGAAACCGTGCGTTCCGCATTGGCACACGTCACGTTGGTGATTTCCTGCTTGATCATCGTATTCGTCGCGATCGGCGCGTCGCCGTGCATCGCTCAAACACGGGTGACGTCGGTTGAGGAGCTGCGGCGCGAGTTGACCACCGGCGATTTCGTCATCGTCGTCCCGGCCGGTGGACAGCCCGTTGCGGGACAGCCGATGCGCCTCGGCCCGGTTGATCTCGACGTCCGACTCGTCAACAAGCGCACTTCACAGGACCCCCGCCCGCGAAATGTAATCCTCACCGTCCCGCTCGATGACATTCGATCGCTCGAGAGGCCCCGCGACTCTGCACGAAATGGCGTCGCTATCGGGGCCGGCATCGGCGCGGGGTTCGGCGGAGCCATGTTCGTTCATGCCATGGTCATCGACCGCAATGAGATGGACGAGTGGGCGACGCTCTATGTTGGAGCCGCGGCAGTCTGTACCGGGATTGGCGCGCTGATCGGGTGGACGATGGATGCGGCGAATTCGAAGCCGCACATCAGATTTGACGCGTCCCCAGGGGGAAGAACGAAAGTCAGCGTGCAGCCCGCATATTCACGGGGTCGCGGGATCGCGCTCGCGGTGTCAGTGTCACGATAGCATTTCAACGTCGCCCCGCGGTCATTCGTCACCGGAAGTTTTCCACCAACATCAAATCCTCTGTGAAGGAGTCCATCTGAGCGAACAGCAGCGTCTTCCCATCGGATGACACGTCGAGGCCATGCCCGGCATGTCGATCGACCGTCATCACACGCGTGACCTTTCCAGTTGCAAAGCTGAGAAAGTCGATCGTGGCCTCCGGGCGGGTGAACGGGGTGAACATCGGCGTATGGCCCAGCGGATTATTTGGAGGTGATGACTCGAAATAGATGCCGTCGCGTGCGACCGCGAAGTTTCCATAGCTGGCCATCTCTCGCACGACCAGCACTTCCTCGCCACCGGATACGGGCACGCGCCAGAGGGAGGGTGGAGCGTTGCCGGTTCTGCCGTAATAGAGATACTGACCGTCGACCGACTCTTTCGCATATGTGCCACCCTGCTGCGTCAGCTGAACAGGTTCACCGCCGCGCGGCGACGCCTTCCAGATCTGGTACCTGCCGCTGCGCGTCGACCCGAAATAGATCGATTGCCCGTCATGCGACCAGCTCGGCACGAGGTCGTCTGCCGGATGATTCGTGACCTGAAGCGGCGCGCCACCGCGTGCCGGCACGATGTAGATGTCTCCCCGGCCGCTCTCGTTCCGCAAATCGAAGGCGATCGACTTTCCGTCGGGAGACCAGGCCGGCGTTCCGCCCAGGCGGGCATTGAACGACGTCAGCTGCAGGGCATTCCGTCCATCCCTGTCGGCGACCCAGATCTCCTGCGTTCCAGACCGCTGGCTCTCGAATACCATCCGGGTGCCGTCGGGCGAGAACAGCGCGTTCAGCTCCGAGCGGGTCGACCCAATCAAACTGACGGGCACGCCGGCCGCCCGGCCCGGTGCCGACAAGGCCTGGCGCCAGATGTTCTCGTCCCAGCTTGCACGGGTAAACGCCAGGCGACCCTGTTGCATTGCGACGCTGGGCTGACGGCATTCATCGCCGACGGGCGAAAGCCGTTCGCGCCGTCCGGCGCCCTGGAGTGGAACCCTCCACAACCCGACATCGCCCCTGTTTCCCGCCGACACGATCACGTCGCGTCCGTCCGCACTCCACGCCACGCCGTGATAGAAAGCTGCTGCACCGCCGAGGCGTCGAGGCTCACCAATTGGTTCGAACGCGGCCGACAACGCCTGAACGTACAACTCCCCTGTCTCGGCGCCGGTGTACCTCACGAAAGCCAGCAGGCTTCCATCCGGCGACACCGACGGCAGCGCGTCACGGCCAGGGTCGGGTGGCGTCGTGATCTGTCTGGTGCCTCCAGTCGTCACATCCACGGCCGTGAGAACGACCGGTTTCTCAGCCGAGGGGGATGTTCCAACAACCAGGAGACTGCTGTCGGCCGACCACGAGAGGATCTGCGCGACCCCGAGGACTCCTGGTCTGACGATCTCGAGCACCTCGCGTTCAGGTCCGCCGCGAGAGGGGACAACGACGACGACGAGGTGACCGTCGCGGACCCGGCCGAACGCGATCGAGCGCCCGTCCGGAGACCACGCCGGACTGAGCTCGATTGCCGGGTCAGTGGTCAGGCGCTGTGGCGTCCCGGGGCCGATCAGCTTGACGTAGATGTCCCAGTTCTCTTCGGCCTCGCCGTTCCAGATGAACGCGACAGAGTTGCCATCCGGAGAGAACGATGGTTGCTGCTCCCGGCCTGGATAAGTCGTCAGCGGAATGGCGTTGAATGACGCCGCCGGGCGGTCTGGACCGGCGCCGCGATTGCGCCACACGAGCGCGCCGATCGCACCGGCGGCGACCACGAATGTGAGGGCAGCCGCGGCCGCCCATGCGCGACGCCGACTGCGGACCGGAACGGCGCCGGCGGGGAGCGCACCGGAGTCGGACTCTTCCTTCAATTCCCGCAGGGCGACCTTGACATCGGCCATCGCCTGCCAGCGGCGTGCGGGATCTTTCCGAAGGCACCTCGTAATGACGCGCTCCAGCTCGCGAGGCAGGCCCTCGCTCGTCCTGCTGATCGGCTTCGGCTCCTCACGCAGCACCGCGGTCAGCGTCGAGAGCGGCGAATCACCCTGGAAGGCACGCTGTCCGGTCACCATCTCGTAGAGGACGGACCCGAAACTGAAGATGTCCGTGCGCGCGTCGACGGTCTTGCCTTCTGCCTGCTCGGGCGCCATGTAGGCGACGGTTCCCACGATCGCCCCCTGATCGGTCACAGGCGCGGCGCGGGTCGCGGTGGGAGCGTCGTCCCGCGCCGGCAGCCCCACGCGATCGATGAGCTTCGCGAGCCCGAAGTCGAGCACTTTGATGCGCCCGTGATCGGTGACGATCACGTTCGCGGGCTTCAGATCGCGATGGACGATCCCGGCGGCATGCGCCGCTGCCAGCGCTTCGGCGATTTGGACGGCGTAATCGAGCGTTTCCTTCAGGCCAAGCCCGTGTCGCGGGATCACGCGATCGAGCGTCCGGCCCGGCACGAACTCCATCGCAATGAAGTCCACGCCTTCGTGCTGCGTGATGTCGTAGATGGTGACGATACCGGGGTGATTGAGCGCCGAGGCGGTCTTCGCTTCCTGGGCGAAGCGCCGGCGGCGATCGATGTCTGACACTTTGTCAGCCGGAAGGATCTTGATCGCGACGAACCTGTCCAGGTGGGTGTCGCGCGCCTTGTAGACGACACCCATGCCCCCCTCGCCGAGCTTCTCGAGGATTTCGAAGTGGCCGAACGTGTGCCCGATCATCGTTAACTTTTCGGCAGTACGCGATCACGGGCGTCAGCGCGGCAGCGCCGACGTCCAGTTGATCACGACCGCCGCCGGCTGCTCCGCCTCGCGCGCGAGCGCGCCGAGGACGAGGAACCGCTGACCATCCGGCGTCGGACGATAGCGGCCGCGCACCGTGACCGTCGCAAAGCGCGTCTGGAACAAGGGGACCGGGGTGCCGGCGGTGAATGTCGCGCCGGTTTGAACTGGCACGGACATCAAACGTGATCCGGAGCGATAGTACAGTTCGCGTCCATCGCCGCGCCAGTAAGGTTCGAGACCCCCTTCGGTCGACACCTGCCACTTGTTCCGGGCCTCCGGGAACTCGTGGACATAGATCTCCTGGCGGCCGGACTCGTTCGACTGGTACGCGATGTACTTGCCGTCCGGCGAAAAGGTGGCCCACAGCTCGGCGAACTGTGTCTTGACGATCGGGAATGGTTTCTTGTCGCCGTCCACCTGCATCCCCAGGATGTCCCAGCCGCCGGCGGCATCGCTGCGGGACGTGAAGAGGATGTACTTGCCATCGGCGGACCAGTCCGAGACGTACTTCTCATCCTTGCTGACGAGGAGTGGCTCCGCCTCCCGGGTGCCCGATGCGTCCTTTACGTAAAGATCTCCAGGACCTTTCGCTTTCGACGTGTAGGCGATGCGGCGTCCGTCAGGCGACCATTTCGCATTCAACTCGCCGGCCGCGTCGAAGGTGAATCGCGACGATACGCCGCGCGTCAGATCGCGAATCCAGAGATCCCCCTTCGTCGCCCCGGCGGCCCCGACGTCGTAAACCAGACGCGTGCCGTCAGGCGAGAGCGACGTGTCGCCGTAATCACCGGCGGCGTCGATGACTGGCGTCTCTTTCCCGCTGCGATCGATCCAAACCAGGCGGGTGCCGCTCAACTCGCCTCCGCGAAACACCAGCACGCCGTTGCGTGAAACTGAAAACGACGCCAGGCCGACATCGCTTGTCCCCAGGCCCTCACCGAGTGGCACCGGCTCGCCCTGCAGGGTCTGCGACGTCGCGTCGAACTTCTGCACGACGAGCGTCCGGTCCCGGACGAACAGCAGGTACCCGGGAGCCGCGTACTGCACGCGCGTCGTCGTTTTGAAGAGCGGCTTCACCATCGGCGAATCGATCGAGCCTACCGCCAGCATCATTTCCGGGCTGGATGGATCGATGATCGTGTACAGGAAATGCTTGCCGTCAGGCAGGAACTCCGGCCAGCCCGTTCCAGGCGTCCCTTTCTCCTTCCCCTTCTCGAAGACGACCGGTTGCGGGACGCCACCACTGGCCTGCACCCGCATCAACGGATCGACCACACGTGCGTCGAAGAGGATCACGCCTTCCGGGCTCCAGGATCCATCCGAGCTGTTGGGCGGGACGTCCGAGATCGTCTGTGGCGGGCCTCCAGCGATGTCGACCTTCTTCAGCTTGTCGCCGGCCACGAACGCGACGAAGCGGCTGTCCGGCGACCAGAACGGCCGCTCCACCCCCTCGGTGCCTGGCATCGGGCGGGCCTCGAGAACATCGAGCGGACGAATCCAAATCATGCGCCGGCCGTCCGCGTCGCCGGCAAAGACGATGTTGCGTCCATCGGGCGACACAACCGGAGGACTCGCGTTCTGCACCGTGGCGGGCATCGCGAGCGGGAACCGGACCACCGCCCCAGGCTTGGGCGCCCGCCCCGCCCAGGCGAAGGCAAAGCCGATGGCGCCGAGGGTTGCCACTGCGCAGGCCGCCCACGCCACGTGTTCCCGCACGCGGCGCCGCCCGCTGACGACGGCGGGCAGGCCCACCTTCGATCCCCCCTGGGATACCCACTGAAGTTCGGCGGCGACGTCGCGCGCCGACTGCCAGCGGTCCTCGGGGTCTTTCGCCAGGCAGCGAGACACGATACGCTCGAGCGCCGGCGGGGTGAGCGGCACCAGTTCCTCGATCGGCCGCGGCTTTGTCGCGAGAACCGCCGCCATCACGCTCGAAGATGTCTGGCCGTCGAACGCGCGATGTCCCGTGAGCAGTTCGTAGAGCACACACCCGAACGCGAAGATGTCGGAGCGCGCGTCCACCTCGCGCGCCTCGATCTGCTCGGGCGCCATGTACTGCGGCGTTCCGACAACCGTGTGCGCCCCAGTGAGCGCGGCGAGCGTCGCCTGCTCGACGGCCGCCGAGACGCCCGATCCGGACATCACCGCTGAACCCGACGCCGCCAGCTTCGCCAGGCCGAAGTCGAGCAGCTTGACACCCTGCTTCGTGACCAGGATGTTGGCTGGCTTGAGATCGCGATGGACGATCCCCTTTCGATGCGCCGCATGGAGGGCTTCGCAGATCTGGATGCCATAGGCGACGGCCTGTTCGACCGGCAGCGGCCCGGCGACCGGCTTGCCCTCGATGTACTCCATCACGAGGTAGCCGCTGCCGTCGTGCTGGCCGACGTCGTAAAGCGTGCAGATGTTCGGATGGTTCAAAGCCGATATCGCGTGGGCCTCACGCTCGAATCGCTCGGTGAAGGGCCCCTTGAGCGTCTTGACGGCGACATCCCGATCGAGCCGGACGTCGTGAGCGCGATAGACGTCGCCCATCCCGCCCGATCCGGCGGGCTCGATGATCTCGTACGGTCCAAGTCGCATGCCGGGGTTGAAACTCATGAAGGGCGCGATTATACGCGGGATCGGACGAACGCCCGCACGGCGAAGCGGGATCGGCTGCCGCGGACGTCGCGCGATTCTATGTGCGGCGTCCGAAGAGGAAGTACACGGGGATCCCCGCGGCGATCACCCCGGCACCGAAGAGCGCGGTGGCGCCATTGCGGATCATCTCGTTGACAACCATCGCAAAACAGGCCAGGACGAAGATCGCGGGGGCCCACGGATAGCCCCACGCGCGGAAGGGCCGGGGAGCGCCGGGATCGCGCCGGCGCAGGACGAAGACGCACGTCACCGCGATGGCCGAAAACAACACGACGGCAAAGCCTGTGTAGCTCACGAGCTGCGAGAGCGTGCCGCACAGGACGAGCACCGAGCTCCAGAGTCCCTGGGCAACGATCGCGGATGCCGGCGTCCGGTACCTCGGGTGCACGCGGGCCGCGGCCGGCAGGAACAGGCCGTCCTTCGCCATCGCGTAGTACACGCGCGGACCGGCCAGCGTCATCGCGCTGATGCTCGCGCTCAGGCTCACGATCGTGAAGACGGCAATCGCGTCTGCGGCTCCAGGCCCGAAGAGCCGTTCCCCCACGACGTCGAGCAGGCGTCCACCCGGGAGCGCCGCGAGCTCCGCGACGGGAAGCACGTAGAGATAGAGCGCGTTCAGCGCCACGTAGACGACGATCACCGCCGCGGTGCCGAGGCCGAGCGCGAGCGGCACGTTGCGCCCCGGATCGCGCACCTCTTCGGCGACGTACACCGCGGCGTTCCATCCTGAATACGTGAACATGATCGGGACCAGCGCGAGCAGCATGCCCGACACGGGAACGCCCGCGCCCGACGCGATCGCGGCGGTGCTGCCAGTGCCAATCGTGAAGCCGAGCGCGATAATCGCCACGAGCGCCGACGCCTTCAAACCCGCGAGCACGTTCTGCACGATCCGGCCGGGCCCGAGGCCGCGGATGTGGATGAACGACAGGATCGCGATAGTCGCGAGCGCCACGATCGACCTGGGCGAGACAATGAGCGGAAGCAGCGGAATGGGCACCGTGAAGATCGGCGTGGAATCGGCCGCCGCCGGCACGAACCGTCCAAGATACCCGGCAAGCGCGACGGCGCTTGCCGCGATCGCCCCGGTGAACCCCGCGACAAACGACGTCCATCCGGTCAGGAAGGCGGCGAGAGGGCCATACGCCTCGCGAAGGTACACGTACTCGCCGCCGGCGCGCGGCCGAAGCGCCGACAGCTCGGCATAGGCCATGGCGCCGGCAAACGCGAGCGCTCCGCCGGCAAGCCAGACCCAGAGAATGGCCGCGCCGTGCGGCACCATCTGCGCCACGATCACGGGCACGAAGAAGATGCCGCCGCCAATCACGTTCGAGACGACGATCGCCGCGGCGTCGAACGGACCCAGCCGTCGATCGAGAGCCGGGATTTGAGAGGAGGCCGGTATCGTTGAAGGGGCACGCACGTCGCGCGTCACGAGCCGCGCTACTCGGTCAGGAGCTGACGCGCAATCTTCACGCGCTGCAGCTCAATCCACTGTGACGAGCTCTGCTTCGCGAAGATCTGCACTTCCATGTCGCGGAAGTGGCTGTTCTGGAGCATCTGCGCGCGTGTCTGGGGAGGATCCCCCGTGTAGCCCCATTTGCTGCGGACGACAATCGGCGCGGTCTCCACGCCCTGAAACGGCACGCTCTGGACATACACATCGTCGGCGTGTTCCTGACTGTCGGTGAAGATGAACGTGAGATTCAACGAGATCGAGGTGAGATTGACGTCCGCGTTCTTCCTGAGCTTGAACGTGACGCTGGGGACGAGCTTGTTCTTGCCGTTCTGAACCCCGGCGTCGAACCATCCGGACGAGACGTCGGTGACCTGAACGGCCTGCTTCAGATCGACAGGCTTGCCGCAGGCGCCGCATGACAAAGCGGCTGCCAGGAGACCGCAGACAAACAGCGTCGGGCGCGCCACCATTTGCGGATTGTAGATCAGAACTCGCGAACTTCGACTTTCAGACGGGCTTCTTCCTTGGTCAGCTTCCCGGCCAGGAAGTCGGCCAGATCGCTGCCCTTGACGCGAAGCACGGTCGTCGTCAGGTTCAGGATCTCGTTGGGCATCAGATCGGTCTCGCTGCCGCGGGCGGCAATGGTCAGCCACTCGTCCGCCTTCAACTCGAGGTTCTTGCTGTTGTCGAGCATCGCGTCGATGAGCGCCAGTCGCACAGTGGCGCGCCACTTCTGACCCTCCGCCGCGAGGTTCGCCAGGGATTCCACTGCCGTCGGGAGCGGCTGAGCGGGCGCATCCGGGCGGAGGTTGTTGACCTGCTGCTCTCCGGCAGGCGGCTGTTGCTGCGCTTCGGCTCGCAGCTGCGCACTTCGTTCGAACTGCTGGACGGTTATCATCACGTTGAGGTCGAGCGTAGGAACTTCCACATAGAAGAACACACCGTGTCCCTCGAGCATGAAGCCCTTCGCGCGCGCCTGACCGGCAAAGAGGATCGCCGTCGAGTCGATGGACTTGACGTCCTTCGCGACCCGCCGGGCCGCGGCGCCGACCGAGGAGGTGAGTGTGCCCTCCATGATGTTGATCTTTTCCTGACGCTGCTGCTGATCGGCCGTGGTTCGGATCGGCGTCTGTGCGCCGGCCGCCGGCGGTACGGCCATCATCATGGCTGCCGCGAGAACGACCACTGTTTTCACGATCTCACCTCGTACCTCGTCATTTATTTCGTCGGAAAATTCGCCTTGGCGAAGCGCTGAAGCACGTCGCGGTATTGCTTCACCTCGGCGCCGCTCGTGTTCTGCAGACGGGCCATGCCCTGATCGATCGCCGCCAGGTCCAGCTTGCGTTGAGCATCGACCTCGCGGGTGATCGCGGCGGTCCGCGCCGCCAGCGCGCGTTGCTGGCGCGCTTCGCTCTGCCCCAGCATCTCGCGCACGCGTTGCAGCACTTCCGCGTCGGACATGTCGGAGACAGACGCGTTCTGAACCGCCGACGTCCGAGACCGGGCCGAGACGGTCTGTTCCAGATTCTGGAGCCGGCGATCGAGCGCCTCCGCCTGGGTCTTCCAATCGACTGGGGTCAGGCCGCCGGCACCGGCGCGCTCCGCAGAGACCGGTGCATCGGTCGGATGCTGCCACCCCGTACGCACGATGAGGCCGTCGCGGCCGTAGCGCACATCGAGGTTCGCTATCGCGGCGCCGACCGCCACGACAAGTAGCGCGGCGGCGGCGAGGCCCCATGCGGGAGTGATACGGAACCGGGGCGCGGGCGGCGGCGCGGCGGCGCCGCGCACTATGCGAAACCCGAAGTCCGGCTCAGGGGGCGCCCACGATGCGAGCTGCCCGCGCGTCGTGCGGAGCTGCGCGAGCTCATCCCGGCATTCCACGCAGGTGGCGAGATGGATGTCGAAAGCCCGCTTGGCCGAAGGGTCGAGCTCGTCGTAGAGAAAGCTGACGAGTAATTCCTTGCTGTCACACATATGTTGTCGTCCTGCCGGGTCAGGCCCCGGTCACTTGTCAAACGTGCTTGCCACGCCGGCCTCGCGCAACTGCTTGCGTAGCACGGTCAGCCCTTGATACAGCCGCGTCTTCACGGTGCTCAACGGACAATCCAGTTGATCGGCAATCTCCTGGAACGTGAGCCCGTGGTACTCCTTGAGGATAATCGCCGCCCGCTGTTCTTCCGGCAACTGGGACATGGCTTTGGCCACCGCGCGCCCCAGCTCGTGGCGCGAGACGAGATCTTCGATCGATTCCGAGGGGGTCGATTCCCCCGCGAGCTCGATGATGTCGACACCCTCCGGTGCTTGCGCCACCGGCGTGCGCCGCTCGCGCCGCATCCAATCCCGGCAGAGGTTCAGGGTAATCCGGTAGAGCCATGAGGAGAACTTCGCCTGCCCCTTGAACCCCTTGAGCGCACGAAACGCCCGGAGGAAGGTTTCCTGGGCTACGTCGCGCGCTTCCTCTTCCCGGCCGATGACGCGGTAGGCCAGAGCATAGATCGGCCGCTCCCAGCGCAGAACGAGCTGGTTGAAGCTGTCGAGATCGCCCCCTTGTGAGCGGGCGACCAGCTCTTCATCTGTGGACGGCATGCCCTGGTGGATCCGGTCGGACCGTGCTGTCGCCCGCCGTTCGAAGGTTTAGACGCCGGACCGACGGGCACAGTCGGTAGGCCATTTTACCCCGTTGGGTCAGGAGGGGACGGAGGCAGCGGAGAAGGGTTCACCACAGAGGGAGCGGAGGTAACGGGGAACAAAAATGGTCTCTGCTTACTCCGCTTTCTCTGTGGTGAAATTTCTTTGTTATCTCACTGCGAACTCCGCTATCTCGCCCACGGGCTGCTAGAATGCCCCCTCCGCAGATGGCTCTTCAGCCGCCCCAGTCGCTCCACCGGCGCATCCAGGAACTCCTGCTCGGGTTTTCCCGGGGCATTTCGGCCACCCTGAGCGTGTCCGGAGCGCTCGAAGCGCTGGCGTCGGAGGTAAACGCCCTATTCGGCACCCGGAGGGTGTCGATCTGGATTCACGATCGACGCGCGCGCGAGCTCGGGCTGGCGGCCTCTTCCGATCCCGGGCACGCGGCTCCGGGTACGCGTGTTCAGACCGACTCAGACACGATTCCCGCCCGCGGCCTGCGTCTGGACAGCCCACACTTCACGACACCGGCTGCCCACGGCGTTCGCATGCTCGTCGCGCCGCTCCGGGGCTGGCGGCGCGCGCTCGGCACCGCGATTATCGAAGGGGAACCGGAAGGGCTCGACGACCAGCAGTTCGTGGACGGCGTCCACGATTTCGCCGTGCAACTGTCGTTCGCGCTCGAAAACGTTCAGCTGCTCGAAGAAGTGCTGCAGCAGCGTCGTCTGCTGGAAGATACGTTCAATTCGCTCATCGATCTGGTCGTCGTGACCGACAACGCGCTGCGCGTCGTTCAAATGAACGAGGCGTTCCTCGCGAGGGCCGGAGGCTCCCGGCCCGCGGTGATGGAGCATCCACTCGAGGAGCTCATCGGCGCGGAGATGGCGACATGGGTCTCCGAATCCGGAGCCGCGCCTCAGGCAGACGACGCAGGCGGCGCCGCACGCACCCGGCAATTTACCGACGACCGTCTCGGCGGCATCTTCGCCGCAACCGTGACCCCGCTCATCAACCGGGACCTGGAACCGGTCGGCCGCGTCCTTGTCGCGCGCGACATCACGTTGCAGATGCAGCTCGAGGTCGAACGCGAAGCGCTACGCGGACGGCTCGCGCAATCGGAAAAGCTGGCATCGCTTGGTCAGTTCGTCGCCGGGATCGCGCACGAGATGAACAATCCGCTGCAGGCTGTGCTGGGACATCTCGAGCTCCTCATCGAGACCTCGGACGAGGCAAAACCCGTGCGGCCCACGCTTCGCCAGATCTATCAGGAAGGGGATCGCGCCGCGAAAATCGTCCGCAATCTGCTGATCTTCACCGGGTCGCAGCGCATCACGCGCCAGCGCCTGCGGATCGATCGCGTCCTCTCGCGCGCGCTGGCCAGCCGCGCGGTCCTGCGGCGCCAGCACCACATCGACGTGTCGCGCCAGCAGGAGGACGACGTGCCGCAGGTGTCTGGCGATGGGCTGCTGCTGCAGCAGGCGCTCCTGAACATTCTGATCAACGCGGAGCACGCGATCGAATCGACCGGCGCGCCCGGCCGCATCAACACGTCGGTGCGCGCCGTGAGCGGCGGCGACACCGTGCGCCTCACTATTGAGGACACGGGTCCCGGCATTGCCCCGGAGATTCTGCCCCGCATCTTCGATCCATTCTTCACGACGAAGGACGTCGGAAAGGGCACGGGCCTCGGCCTCGCCATCACGTACGGGATCGTGCAGGAACACGGAGGCACGATCCACGCGTCGAACGCACCGGAAGGGGGCGCGCGTTTCACGATCGACCTTCCGGCGGTGCGCGGGTAAGACGCGGGTAAGAAAGGAGAGAAGAAGCGGCTGGCGGCTGGCGATAAGGGAAAGCCACTAAAGGCTGTGTAGTCTGATAGAGTGCGTTGACCGACAATGGATGAAAGCTTCCTGACGACCGAAGAGGTACTTGATTACCTGCAGGTCAACCTGCGAACGGTCTACCGCCTGATCAAGGCCGGGAAGATCCCCGCGGTGCGCGTCGGGCGGCAGTGGCGGTTCCGGAAGCGCGACATCGACGCCTGGCTCGAGAGCCAGCGGCCGCGCACGGCCCGGCCCGCGACGCCCTCCGGGGCGCGGGCGGCGGCCAACGCGCCGGGGCGCCCGCGCGTCCTCGTCGTGGACGACGAGGCCAGCATCCGGGACCTGTTGTCGAAGACGCTCGCGCTGGCGGAGTACGATGTCGATCTCGCGCCAGACGGCCGCACGGCCCTCGAGCGTCTGCGCATCATTCCCTACGATCTGCTCATTACCGACCTGAAGATGCCCGGCGTCGACGGCCTGGCCGTCATTCGCGAGGCGCGCCGGCTGAAGGCCGATATTCCCGTCATCATCATCACCGGCTTCTCCACCGAAGCCAGCGCGATCGAGGCGGTCAACCTCGGCGTGTCTGGTTACCTGACGAAGCCCTTCAGAGTTCCACGCGTGCTCGCCGCCGCGGCCAAGGCGCTCGGCGAATAATCAGCGGCTGGCGGCTGACGGTTGGCACCCTATCGGCCGGCATTGCCGAAATCTGCACGATTTTTCACAGTCTCCGCGACTCTTCTTCAGAACCCCCCAGGTTTTCCGGTCGCCCTCGCTCAAAAGACGCCTCGAGAAAGCGCCGTTTCCATTTCCCAATCGTGCGCGAACTCTCGCCCAGACCGCGTTCGATGTCGAGGTACGACGCCCCGTCGGCCCGAGTCGGGGGCAAGCCCAGACCCCCGTGCGGCCGTGCTAAAATGACACCATTGTGTGCGCCCCTCACGGGTCCGCGCACAGGCTCCGCCCCGCCTGCCTCGTGCATTACCAATGATCCAGCTATCGGGACTGACCAAGGCGTTTGGCGACCGCGTGCTCCTCGACGCGGTCAGCTGGCAGATCGACGACCGCGAACGGGTCGGCCTCGCCGGACCAAACGGTGCCGGAAAGACGACACTGCTGAAAATCCTGGCCGGCTTCGATGAGCCGGATGCCGGCCTGGTGGTCAAACCCTCGGGGCTCGCCGTCGGGTATCTACCGCAGGATGGTCTCACCCACAGCGGCCGCACGCTCGTTGAAGAAGCGGGGCTCGCCTTCAAGCCGTTGCTCGACATGCGGGCCGAAATCCAGTCGCTGGAGGAGCGGCTCGGCGACGACTCGGCCGCCGAGTCGGAGCACGCGTCGATGCTCGCGCGGTACAGCGAGCTTCAGGAAAATTTCCGGCGGCTCGAAGGCTACACCATCGACCTGAAGATCACGACCGTGCTTCGTGGACTCGGGTTCGTGCCTGAGGATTTCGACAAGCCCAGCGAAACATTCTCCGGCGGCTGGCAGATGCGCATCGCGCTCGCAAAACTTCTGCTCACCCGGCCGGGGTTGCTCCTCCTCGACGAGCCGACCAACCACCTCGATCTCGAGGCGCGGAACTGGCTCGAGGAATACCTGTCCGGCTATCCGCACGCGGTGATCCTCGTCAGCCACGATCGCTTCTTCCTCGACGCGGTCGTGACCCGCATCACCGAAATCGGCCTGCGGAAACTGACCGACTACGCGGGCAACTACAGCGGGTATCTCGTCGAGCGCGAGGCGCGCATGGAGCGGCTCCGCCAGCAGAAGCGCGATCAGGACGACGAAATCGAGCGGATGCAGGCGTTCATCAACCGGTTTCGGTACCAGGCGACGAAAGCCTCGCAGGTCCAGAGCCGCATCAAGATGATGGACAAGATCGTCCCGATCGAGATTCCCCCCGAGCGCAAGCGCGTCCACTTTACGTTTCCGGCGTGCGCAAAGAGCGGGCGCACGGTCCTCGATCTCCGCGACGTGCGGAAGGCGTACGGCACGCGTGTCGTGTTCGGCGGCATCAACGTCCACATCGAGCGCGGGGATCGCATCGCGCTCATCGGGCCCAACGGCGCGGGGAAATCGACGCTGATGCGCATGCTGTCGGGTGTTGAAGCCCCCGACTCGGGCACGCGGACCGAAGGCCACCAGGTCGTGACGCAGTACTTCGCACAGGACGAAGCCACGCGCCTCGATCCCACGCTGACCGTCTACCAGACGCTCGCCGGCGACGCCCCGATGCACATGGTGCCGAGCATCCGGAACATTCTTGGCGGCTTCCTGTTCTCGGGAGACGACGTCGACAAGCCGGTGCGCGTGCTGTCGGGGGGCGAGCGCACGCGGCTGGCCGTCGCACGGATGCTGCTGCGGCCGTCGAACACGCTGCTGCTCGACGAGCCGACCAACCATCTCGATCTCGACTCGAAGGACGTGCTGCTCGACGCGCTCGAGGATTTCGGCGGCACGCTGATCTTCGTCTCGCACGACCGCTACTTCGTCGACAAGCTGGCGACCAAGGTGATTCACATCGGCGGCGGCGAAGCGCTCCCGTATCCGGGCACCTACGAGGAGTTCCTGTGGAGCCGCCGGCAGCAGGAGGCCCCCCAGGCAGCCCCGGCGGCCGCGTCCCCGCGCGCCCGCGGCGCCGCCACGGACCACCGGCCGGCGAAGGCCGTCCGGGCCGCCGCGCCCCAGCCGGCCCGGACCGGCAGCCGCGCCGCGGTGGCGGTCGGCGAGAACGCCCCCCCGGCCCCCACCTACGAGGCCCGCAAACAGCAGGATGCCGACGCCAGGCGGCTCAAGAAGGCCGCGGACGCCCGCCAGCGGCGGATCACCGACCTCGAAGGGCGCATCGCCCAGCGCGAGGAGTCGGTCCGCGACCTGGAGGCGACGATGGCCTCACAGGGGTTCTACGACAATCACGAAACGGCCAAACCCATCATCGACCGCCACCAGGCGCTACTGTGGGAAATCGGCGACCTCATGCACCAGTGGGAAGAGCTGCACAATA
>JBBQEJ010000028.1:0-44416 GCA_038320555.1 Vicinamibacterales bacterium
CTGCACGAAGGCAACGGCGACATCTGGAACTTCGCGATGACAAAGCCTCGAGGAGTCGTTGGGTGGATCGCCGTCGAGGAAAAGGCTGAAGGCGGCGACGCGCTGTATCTCGAAGCGAAACGCCACCCCGCCTTTCTGGACCGATTCACCCGCGTCGCAGATGGAGGCGGCGTGGCGCTGTATCGCTCCAATTGAGAAGCTGTCAGAACCGGATGTGCATCGTAAGAAGCCCATGCCACCCGCCGAGATCGATCTTGTCGCCGAGGAGTCCCGACTCCGACGGCTTCGTGTCGCCTGACGCGCGCTGCCACTGCGCCTCGCCGCCGATGTCCCACACATCCGCAATCGGCGCGCGGATTCCGAGGAGGAAGACCGGGCCGACCGCAGTGCCTTTCGCAATATAGCTCGACCGGAAAATCGACGAGTCGGAAGTGTCGACGAACTCGCCCGTCTCGGAATAGCGCCAGTTGAATGCGCCGATGCCACCGCCGATATAGGGCTCGACGGCGTGGCCACGGCCGGCCAGCAGGACGCGCACGGTTGCCGTCACCGGGACGATGCGGAGCTTGAGGTCCTGTTCGATCTCGTTCCCGCTATCGTGCGTGAATTCCCGGTACACGCTCGGAACCGTACGCTGATAGAACCCGGCGCCCACGCCGGCTTCAACAAAATCACCCAGCGCAAACAGCCACTCGCCACTGAGTGATGCACCCTTGAAGTCGCTGATGTTGAATGCCAGGTCGTCGAGATCGCGGACCAGTACGTCGCCACTTACGCGCGAGTCTTCTCCCTTCGGAAAAAATCCGCCGAGGGTGAAGCCGATTGCCTGCGTGTGGTCCGACGTGGACACCTGCCTGATTTGCGCGTGCGCGGCCGAGGGCGCCAGTATCCCTGCCGCCGCCGCCAGGCCCATCGAATACCGCACACCTTGCAGCCACAAACGTTTCATCATGAGAAGCTCCGTTTCGGGTTTGGCGCTGTCACTCGCGTGGCCTCCCCGGTTGTCTGGCGGTTCAGCATGAACAATGCCACGTAGACCCGCCGAAAGCCGCTGAGTTCGCGACGATGGACCGCTTGAATGTCTTACCGGGGAGTCAAACCGTCCACAGAAGATGCCAGAAAGGGGATTACCGCTCGGTTATGGAACGCTTGAAAAACGCCTGAATGATCTCGACCATGGCATCGTGGATGTGTCCGTTCGTAGCGATGAGGTTGCCGGCCCGTGAACTGTAGGGACCTCCCGCGAGGTCCGTCACTTGGCCTCCGGCCTCCTGGACGATCAGCGCACCGGCCGCGACATCCCACGGATGAAGTGACTGTTCCCAGAAACCATCCAATCGTCCCGCCGCGACGTAACAGAGGTCGATCGCCGCTGAGCCCAATCGCCGCACCGCCCGCGAGACCTTCAGGAATTCACCGAAGAGTCCGAGGAGGGTTCCCGGAACGTGCTGCACGCTGTAAGGAAAACCTGTACACAGCAGGGCATCAATCAGTGTGTTCGCCGTCGACACCCGCAACGGCGTTCCATTCAGCCACGCGCCGTAGCCGCGTTCGGCAGTGAACAGTTCGCGCCGGCTGGGATCGTAAATGGCCGCAACCGACGGCACGCCGCGAATCTCGAGCGCCAGGGACGAGCAGAAGATGGGAAGGCCGTGCGCGTAGTTGGTCGTGCCGTCCACCGGGTCGAAGACCCAGCAGTGATCCGGCACCGCGTCACGCTCGGCCACCGCGGAAAACTCCTCGCCGAGGACGAAATGAGCGGGAAAGCGGTCCGCAATGAGCGCGCGGAATTCACGCTCGACACGCAAATCGATCTCCGTGACGAGATCGATCGCGCCTTTCTTGTCGACGCGCATCGCTCCGCCGAAATGGGCCATCTGGATCTCGCCCGCGCGGATGACGGATTCGACGGCGGTGGCGAGAAAGACTGGAGGGAGCGGATCAGGCACCGGTCGCCAGCTTCTTGACCATGCGCACTTCCATGCCGCCTTCCGCTGCGCGGCGCAGCACGACGTCGTCCATGAAACTGCGCATGAAGAAGATGCCCCGTCCGCTGGATTTGAGGAGGTTCTCCGGGGCCAGCGGATTGGCAACCTCTTCCGGCTCGAAGCCCTGTCCCTGATCGAGCACCCGCACGATCAGCTCACGCGGATCCACCATCGGCGTAAAGGTGAACTCGACGGTGACGAGCTTGCCGTAGTCCTCGCGGTTGCCGTGCTTGATGGCGTTGATGACGGATTCCCTGACGGCCACTCCGATCCAGTGGACGGTGTCATCGTCGAGGCCGGCGAGCTGACCGACACGGTCGCTGACGACCTGCACGAAATCCACCATGTCGAAGTTGCTGTGGATCTGCAAACGGACGGTGCCACCCCGCTTCAACATGCGGACGGCACCCGCCTGTGCCGAGGAGTTCGGCACGCAGAAGGACGGGCGGACGCGGCGGTGGCTACGGGCACGCGAGTGAATAACATAGTAGACCCGATCCCTTCAAGAGGGCGAATGCTATAGTTCGATGGATGCTGCGCGCGCCCGCCGATACGATTACAATTTTGCCGGCGTCTCGTGCCCGGGGCCGCATCCGGGTCCCCGGGGACAAATCGATTTCGCACCGCTATGCGCTCCTGGCGGCCCTCGCGGATGGCGATTCTGCCATCAGCGGATATTCGCCGGGGGCCGATTGCGCCGCGACGCTGGAGTGCCTTCGGGGCCTGGGCGTGGCGATTCGCCGGACCGGTCCCGCTTCAATCGCGGTCGCCGGCCGGGGGATTGGCGGGCTTCGCCCATCCGCGATGCCGCTCGACGCCGTCAACTCGGGCACCACGATGCGCCTGCTGTCCGGGATCGCCGCCGGCCATTCGTTCCGCACGATTATCACCGGAGACGGCTCCCTTCAGCGCCGGCCGATGCGGCGGATCATCGAGCCGCTGACGCGAATGGGGGCTCGCATCGAGGCAGATGGCGCCAGGCCTCCACTGATCATCGACGGGGGCTCACTGCACGGTATTGCATACGAACCAGAAATCCCCAGCGCTCAGGTCAAAAGCGGCGTGCTGTTGGCAGGGCTCCACGCATCGGGCCGGACGCGCGTCGTCGAGTTGATCCCGACACGGGACCACACAGAGCGCGCACTCGAGGCCTTTGGCGCGACAGTGGTTCGGGACGGAACGGGGATTGGGGTGGAGGGCGGGCAGCGGCTCCAGGGACGAACGCTCACGGTCCCTGGTGATATCTCGGGGGCAGCTTTCTGGGCCGCGCTTGCCGGTGGCACTCCGGACTCCGACATCCACATCGACGGCGTCGGACTCAATCTGTCCCGTATTGCAGTGCTCGAAGTCTTTCGCCGCGCTGGAATGCGGCTGGAATGGTCGAAGGATACAGAGAGTGCCGGTGAGCCCGTCGGAACGCTGCACTTTTCCTTTGCGGAGTCCGAAGGCTTCAGCGTCGAGGCGAGCGAAGCGCCGCTCGTCATCGACGAAATTCCTGCGCTCGCGGCGCTGGCGGCGATGATGCCGCGCGGCCGGGCCTTTACGGTGCGCGGCGCGGGCGAGCTGCGCGTGAAGGAAAGCGATCGCATCTCCGCCCTCGCCGATGGATTCCGCGCAATGGGCGCCGGGGTCGAGGAATACGACGACGGCTTCACGCTCGAGGCACGGCCTTTGACAGGTGGCGCGGTCGACGCGGCCGGGGATCACCGGCTGGCCATGGCTTTCGCGATTGCCGCGACGCGCGCGTCCGCACCAACGACAATCAGCGGCGCGTCGTCGGTCGACGTTTCGTATCCAGGGTTCTTCGACGAGCTCGCGCGACTCACGCGGTGACGGCCGACAAGATTTATCTCGTGGGATTCATGGCGGCCGGCAAGACGACTGTCGCGCGTTCGCTCGCCGAGCGGCTCGGCTGGCGCGCCGAAGACATCGATGAGCTGATTGAGGCACGCGAGCGGCGCACCGTGGCGGACATCTTCGCGCGCAACGGTGAGCCATACTTTCGGACGCTCGAACGTGACATCCTCCGTCTCCTGCTGCCCCTCCGGCACGTCGTCGTCGCCACCGGTGGCGGCACGTTCATGGATCCAGACAATCGGGTGGCAATCAACATGGACGGTGTGTCAGTGTGGCTCGACGTGCCGCTCGACGAGCTCGTGGCTCGGCTGCCTGCGGACGGCCGGCGTCCCCTGGCGGCCGATCGGGCGCAAATGGAGCGCCTGTACGCGATGCGACAGGCCGGTTACGCAAACGCGCAGATCCGCATCGACGCGCGGGGTGCGCACCCGCAAGCCGTCGCCGAGCGCATCCTCGACGCGATCGGCTGATGGGGTCAGATCCCATGCGGTACCTGATCCTCTCCGACATTCACGCGAACATCGACGCGCTCGAGGCGGTCCTTGCGGCGGCTCCCGCAGATACGTGGGATCGCGCGCTCGTGCTCGGCGACCTTGTCGGCTACGGCGCTGAGCCGAATGCGGTGATCGAGCGCGTGCGCGCCCTCGATCCACTCGTGGTGATTCGCGGCAATCACGACAAGGCCGCTTCCGGGATCGACGACGGCAGCTCCTTCAACTACGTGGCCAAACTCTCGGCGCAGTGGACGTCCGAGGCGCTCAGTCCGGCGCACCGCGAGTACCTGCGGGCCCTCCCGCAGGGACCCGTCACCATCGACGAGACGGTGGAAATCTGTCACGGCGCGCCATTCGACGAGGACCATTACATCTTCGACTCGGACGACGCCGGGCGGGCGCTCGACGCCGCGAGCCGGCCGCTGTGCCTCTTCGGCCACACGCATCTCCCCGTTGTGTTTCGGCGTCACCCCGCCCTCTTCGACGGATTCATGCCCGAAGGGCCCGACGACGCCACGTTGGAAGTCATCGCGGGGATCAACTATCTGGTCAACGTCGGATCGGTAGGGCAGCCGCGCGATGGCGACCCACGCGCTGCATTTGGCATTTACGATTCGGAACGTTCGACGGTCGTTTTGCGCCGGATTGGTTATCCCGTCGAGATCGCGCAGCGCCGCATTCTGAGTGCAGGACTGCCATCAAGTCTGGCGAACAGGCTCGCCATCGGGCGGTGACGCTCTCGCGGTTCGCGTCCCTCTTGTGGCTTCCGCCTTTAGACGGAAGATCATTGCACCTGGATCAGGCTTCCGGTTTCTTCTTCGCCGCGCGTTCCTCTCGTCTGCGCAATTCGGCGGCAAACGCGTCCTGCGCGGCCCTGGAGCCGAGAATCCAGCCGATCACGACGCCAACGAGCAGTACGGCAGGGATGAAGATGAAGTGTGCCGACGTCATCCCGGAAAAGCTCATCGCCGCTCCCCTGGAGCAAGCCGCCGGCTGACGCCCGCCAACTCTCGTTCGACGCGACCTATCCGCTGCCAGATCAACCACAGGTACCCGAACACCGCGACCCAGGCGACGGCGTACGCGCCGATCACGAGGGGCGCCGCGGGCAACTGCTCCCGTGCCAGCAACTCTCCGGCTGGCACGAAGCCATCCGGCGGCGACGGCGGCTGATTCACCATGATATCGGCGTTGGATCGTGGATCAGGTCGCGGCGGCTGCGCCTGCGCGGAATCGGCGATCACGAACAGGCTGCACAGTATGGCTGCCAGCGCCAGCCGTGTCCCTTTTGGCTTTTCTCTTTTGCCTTGTCCCTTGTCCCTTGTTCCTGGTTCCATCTCAATCCTCTATATCGAGATACAGCTCGTCCAGTTCGGCGCGACTGTTCTCGAGCCGAACGCGCGCGGCGAGCAGCAGCGCGTATAGCCCGAGAAAGGCCCCCATACTCCAGAGAAGCGGTCCCAGCATCGGTGGCGGCAGGGTCGGAACCACCGTCGTTTTCGGGTGAACCGTCCGCCAGATGTTCACGGACCAGTACACAAAAGGCCAGTTCGCCATCCCGAAGAACCCGACAACCGCCGCCAGTTTCTCTGAGCCGGCGCCTCCGTACTTGCGTAGCAGCAGATAGGCTGCGAAAATCAGCCACATGACCAATGCGGACGTCAGCTTCGCGTCCCACTGCCACCACACCCCCCATGCCTTCCGTGCCCACAGCGGTCCGGTGATCAACCCGATGAGGCCGAACAGCAGCGTCAATTCTGCAGCCGACACGGCGATTCGATCCGCGCTCCGTCGCCCTTTGAAGAGGAATACAGCGCTTGCCACACCGCAAACCGTCGCCGAGGTGAACATCGCCACCCAGGAAGGCACGTGAAAGTAGAAGATTTTCTGCACGAGCCCCATCGTCGACTCGTACGGTGCGCGATAAATCATCACCGGCGCATACGCGAACATCGCAGCCACGATCACCAGCAACGGGGTGAAGAGTTTTCTCATTTGCACAGTCTCTGCCGCGGCACTCAACTGCCGCGCTACGGGCGTCAGGAATCTGAATCATCGTCGGCCGTCGGGTGCAACTTAGTTGCGCGTTCCAGTCTATTCCGTCATCGCGGGCTCGAACGTCCACAAGGCAAGCGTGACGAACACGATATCGAAAAACACCAGCATGGACAGCCACATTCGGGCCAACGGTAAATCGGCCTCCGCCTGCAGCAGCGCCGCCGTGCCGCGAACGCCGGCAATAATCACGGGGATTGTAATCGGATAAAGGAGGATCGGGAGGAGAACGTCCCGGCTGCGCGCGCGGACGAGCATCGCGGCAAACAATGTCCCGACCGCCGCAAACCCCAGCGTGCCCGCCGCGAGCAGCCCCGCCGTCAAGACGGGATGTGCAAAGAGCGGCGCTTCGAACATCAGCGCGACGAGCGGCACGACGATGGCTTCGACGACCGTGAGCAGCAAAACGACTCCCGCCAGCTTGCCGACGTACAGGGCCGCCCGGTCGACGGGCGCCAACAGGAGCGCTCGCAGCGTGTCGTTCTGACGCTCGCGCTCGAACGTACGTCCAAGAGCCAGCGTGCCCGAAAATGCAATCGCGATCCACAGGATGCCCGCCGCGGCGTCGTCCACCGCGACCCCTTCCCGGACGAATCCAAAAGCGAACACCAGTACGCAGGAGACGGCAAAGAACAGCGTGGTGTATACGACCTCGCGGCTGCGGAATTCGACGACCAGGTCCTTGCGCATCACGAGCCAGGCCGTGCCCAGAAAAGAGGGCCGGGTCTCAGGACTCACGATTCGTCCTTCGATACCGATCGCGCAACGTGCCCGCTCCCGCATCGATCGGCAGGAGCTTCCCGCCGCGCAGGACGACCGCGCGATCCGCGAGATCGTCGATCGTTTCGAGATCGTGGGTCGCCAGCAGGACGATATAGCCGGCGCCGCGCAGGTCGGCAAGCCGCGTTCGAAGCGCGCTGGTTGCGGCATCGTCCAGGCCGGTAAACGGCTCGTCGAGCAGCACCAGCCGCGGTTCGTGCAGCAACGCCCGCTCGAGGGCGAGCCGCTGCCGCATCCCTCGCGAGAATCGTCCGACGGGATCGTCACGCTCATCGAGCCCGGCGCGCTGCAACGCGGATGCCACGGCGCCGTCGACGTCGGCGACCGCATACGCGCGCGCGAAGAACGTCAGGTTTTCCGCCGCCGACAACTCCGGGTAGATCGACAGGTCGTGGCCAAGTACACCGATGCGCGCGCGCAGCTCCGCGCCCGATGGCGGCGGGCCCTCTCCGTAGAGGACGCTGCCGGATGAGGGATCGAGGAGAGTCGCGGCGATGGAAAGCAGGGTGGACTTGCCGGCCCCGTTCGGACCGAGGAGGGCTACGATTTCGCCCGCGCTCAATCGCAACGACACTTTGTTGAGCACGCGGCGACGCCCGAAATGGCGCGAAACGTCCGTGAACGTCAGCGAGCGGAAATCCATCGGCGGAGCGTTACGCAGCCGCCTCCTCGTCCATCTTCGCGTAGACGCTTTCCAGCGCCGCGATCAGTTCGGCCCGGCGCGACGCGTAGCGCTGGGGGTCGATCGAATCCTGGCGATGCTGTTCCTCGATGGACGTGAGCTCGGCGAAGAGACGATCCCGCGTCGCGTCGAGCCGCCGTCGCCGCTCGCGGTCAGGCGCCGATTGGCCCAACCGCGTACTTTGCCAGGCACCGGCGCCAAGAATCACCACGGCCAGGACGAGCGCCAGATTGCGAGGCCACACTGGCTGATGCGGCAGTCCGGTAAGAGTGAACGCCACAGTCTGTCCCGCAGCCACCGCGGGGCCTTTCGCGACGATGAAGGTTTCCCCCTGGAGAGGCATGTCCCGATGCTCCGCGAGCTGCGGGGAGTGCAGCTCCATGGTCCCCACTTTCTGCGCCATCACGCTCACCTGGTTCAGCGCGACAGGGAGCCTCTGCTCCACCGTCAACGACGCTCCATCGATCGGCAGGGAGTACCCGAACTGCGCGAGTGTTGATCCGGGCGGGAAGGGTCCGGTGATCGTGACACGCTTCCCGGCCACGACGGCGTGTGGCGTTGAGCCCTCGAGAATCCCGGGACCCTGCGCTTTTAGAGGCAGATCGAACACCAGGGGCTGGGACGGCTGCACTGGAACGCGGGCGGAGTTCACGATATCGAGCAGGGCAAAGACGTTGAGCGCCTCATCGCCCATCTCGAACACGAACCGCGAGCGTTCACTCAGCACGACCATTCCGGCCTGCGCGGGCGCCTGCGCGAGGCGCCGATCGGCCTCGGCGCGCTTCTGCATTTCAGGATCAGTGGCCACGAGCGCCACGCGAATGCCTCCCGTGGCCGGCACCGTGAATTCCTGCGACTCCAGCCGCTCACCGTGGACGGTGGCCGACGCCGTCACACGGGTACCGGGTGCAAGTCCGGAAAACTCCGCGCGGCCGGCGTCGTTCGTCGTCGCCGACGCCGGCGACGGCGCTCCCGTCGTCAGCTCGACCAACTGTCCGGAAATCACATTCGCCATCGACCCGCGCACGACGCGGACTGTGACCGTGCCTGGCGGGAGTTCGCTGACGGGCAGCGGGACACCCGACATTTGTTTCGCGTCCGGCATCTGCACGCCGCTGAGGGCCTGGGCACGAAGAGCTGACGGCGCCGCAATCAGTATCGCGGCGACGAGCCACATCACGCCTGCGCGCTTCACTGGTTCACCGCCGCGAGCGACTTGCCGCATCGCTTGCAGAATGCCGCGTCGTGATCGTTGGTCGTCCTGCACGAGACGCACGTGCGCAGGGCGGGGCCTTCCGACGCCGATGTGGCCGGCCCTGAAGACCCGGCCCTGCGTGCGCCGCTCTTCTTTACTCGCGCCTGCAGCTCCCGTTCGATCATCTCGCGGTAGCCAGAGCCACCCGCGTCGATTTGCTTCATCAGCATCAGCGCGCGCGCGCGGAGCCGGCCCACCATCTCGTCGAAGTCCTTGGGAGAAACCTTCCCCATCGCCCGGTCGAACTCAAGCTCTTTGATCGATCGCAGCACGAGCGCCTTCTCGCGCTCGAGCGCCGCGACGACGCGCTCGGATGGACGCTCACTCAGCAGCAATTCATCGGGCACCGCGAGCGGCGCGAGCATCCGATAGAACGCGGCCGCAGCCACGCCTGCGGCGCCAATCGTGAAACTGAGAAGAATGAGGTGTTCTGGCGACGACCGCCGCGACATCAGGACCGCGACCGTCGAGGCCGCGAGTGAGATCAGCACGAAAAAGTGCCAGGGCTTCAAGCCCGCGTCCGGTCCGCCCTGGGCCGGCCGGACATCGAGACTGCTTGCACTGTCAGGTTCGAGCTGGACCTTGTCAATCGAGGTCGCGGAGCTCATCATCCAGCCTCTCGCGGAGCGTGGGATCGTCGGCGGCATCGGGCTGCGCCTGCGGTGTCCCGGTCGCGTCCTCGCGCCTCGACCAGCGAAACGCCACGAACGCAATGCTCGCCGCGCCGGTCGCGCCGATCAGATAAGGAAAGAACCACGCAAGCCGGTTGAAGCCTTCGTCGATCGGGGAGGCCAGCGGTTCCTGACTGCCATACTTCGCGATGTAGTACGCGTAGATTTCCTCGCGGGATTTTCCTTGGGCGACCATCTTCGCCACTTCTTCGCGCATCTCTGCCGCGAGGGGACACAGGCACTCTCCGATGCGCTTGCGCCCGCACGTCCCGCACATGCAGATGATCTCATTCCGCATCTCCTTCTCGAGCTGCGTCTGCGGAACGATGGGCACCGCCAGCGGGTCCTCCACGTGCTGGGCGTGCGCAGTCGCCGGCAGCAACAGAATCATCAGCAGCAGCGACGTCGTGGCGGCACCCACTGGAATTCTCGCCGCGGCGAACGCGAACGCGCTCTCCGGCATCAGCGCCAGGCCCGTCCCGAGGGCCATCACCGCAAATCCGAACCAGATCCAGTTCACCAGCGGGTTCACCGTGATTGCGTAGGTGGCTTGTTGTGAGGTCGGTTCGTAGCCGCCGAGCACGATATAGAGGTCCTCGCCGGGGGCGCGGCGAATCGCGACTTCCGTCGTCGGCTCGTCCTCATGTTTCGCAAAGAACCAGCGAGCGGGCTCCATCGTGCCGATGGGTTTGCCGCGCTCGAAGACGCTTACGTGCCCGGTGATCATCTGCTTCTGCGCGTCGCTCGTGACGCCGAGCGAGTCGTGGCGCACGGTGAACGGCCCGACGGTCACCTGCTGTCCGACGTTGAGTTTGACCTGCTCTTCCTGCTTGAAGCCCTGCCCGGCAAACCCCAGGAACATCAGCATGATGCCGAGGTGGATCACGTATCCGCCGTACCGACGCCGGGAACGGCCGACGAGCCCGATCATCGCGGTGATGATGTCCGAGCCGGTCGCACCCTTCCGAACCTGCGCGCCGCGAATGAGCTCCTGCACCACGGTCGTCGTCACGAAGGCGCAGAGCGCGAAGCACGTTCCCGACGTCCAGACGCGAACGCCGAAGGCATACAGCGCAATGGCCGTGATCACGCAGGCCAGCGACGGCCACAGGAACTGTTCCACGAGATTTACCACGGTCGATTTGCGCCACGCGAGCAACGGCCCCGTGCCCGTGAGCAGCAGCAGGATCAGGCCGATCGGCAACATCCACTTGTTGAAGAACGGCGGCCCGACCGTCAGGCGATGTTCCTTCCCGCGCAGCGCCTCACTCAACGTCGGAAACATCGTGGCAAACAGCACGAAGAACGCCGAGAACAGAAGAATCCAGTTGTTTGCCAGAAACGCGGCTTCGCGCGAGACCCACGAATCGAGCGTATGTCGAGAGCGCAGCAGCGGCAACCGGTAGATGACCAGCCCGAAGCTGAACGTGAGGATCGCCACCATGAAAATGGTGAACAGCCACGCCAGCTCGCGGTCTTCGCCGAAGGCGTGCACCGACTGCACGACGCCCGATCGCGTCATGAAGGTGCCGAAGATCGTGAGGAAGAAGGTCACGATTACGAGCGTGACGTTCCATACACGGAGCATCCCTCGACGCTCCTGCACCATCACCGAATGGAGAAACGCGGTTGCAGTGAACCACGGGAGCAGCCCCGCGTTCTCGACCGGATCCCAGCCCCAGAATCCGCCCCACCCGAGCTCCTCGTAGGCCCACAACATGCCGAGCGTCAGCCCGAACGACAGGAACAACCATCCCACCATCGTCCAGCGGCGGACGGCGCGGAGCCACGAATCGTCCAGATGCCCCGTGATGAGCGCCGCGATCCCGAACGCAAACGGAATCGTCATCGCGACGAACCCGGTATAAAGCGACGGGGGGTGAATGGCCATGTAGAAGTTCTGAAGGAGCGGGTTCAGCCCCTTCCCTTCCGCCGGCACCCGCGACAGGAACGTCGAGAACGGGTTGTTGTGCACGACCATCAGAAAGATGAAGAACATCTGGACGGCCGAGATCACGGCGACGACGTACGGAATCAGCTCGCGGTGACGTTCGCGGTTCGTGTAGACCGCCAGCGCACCGAAGAGACTGAGGAGAAAGACCCAGAACATGATCGAGCCGTCGAGTCCCCCCCAGTACGACGCGATCTTGTAAGCGAGCGGCTGCACCGAATCCGAGTAGTGCTGGACGTACTTGATGGCGTAGTTGTTCGTGACAAACGCGTGCACCATCACGCCGGACGCCACGGTCATCAGCGCCGCGATGAAGTAAAACGCACCAATGCCGCTTTCGATCAGCCGCCGCGATCGCCGACGCGCGCCCGTGACGGATGCCGCAATCGCATAGGCACAGGCGACGAAACTGGCGAGGAGAAGAAACGAGCCGAGGGAAGGCATTTTTCTGGGTTCTACCGGTTCTGCAAGGTTGTGCGAGCTTCCCTAACTGCCCGGCGCGCCCGGCTGGCCCGCCACGTACTTTGACGGGCACTTCGCCATCACGCCGTTGGCGTCGACGGCAAAACCGTCAGGACCCAGATGGCCCTTCAGCACGACCTCGGATCCATCCTTGAACGTGTCGGGCACGATCCCCTTGTAACTCGCCGGCACGACGGACCCTTTGTTCTGAATCTGGAAGCGATATTCGAGCGTGTCGGGCTTCACGAAGATCGACCTGTCGACGACGTAGCCGTGCAGCTGAAGTCGTTTGCCGTGCCACGCGCCGGGATCGGTCATGACTTCGTCGACGTGCACGTAGTACTCCGTGCCCTCCTGCAGCGTCGAATAGAAGAGGCCGCCAAGCGCCAGCGCCAGCACGACCGCTGTCACGCCGATCTTGATAGATTTTGATTGCATAACGATTTGCGGGGTAATTGCCTCCTCAGAATACCGTGGTTCTCGAGGGAGGGTCAATCTCCGACACGTGTTTCAGCAGACGAGACACCGTCGACAGCGGAAGCCCCACGACGTTCGACCATGAGCCTTCGATTCGGTCGATAAACCTTGCCGCGCGTCCCTGGATCGCGTACGCGCCAGCCTTTCCCTCCGGCTCACCAGAGGCTACGTACCACTCGATTTCGGCGTCCTCGAGGGGCAGAAACCAAACCCGGGTCGTCACGACCTCGGCACACTCACTGGCCGGCCCCCTCGCAACCACTGCAGTCAGTACCTCATGGACGCCGTCGGCCAGCAGACGGAGCATTCGACGTGCATCGTCAGAATTCTTAGGTTTTCCGAGGATCCGGCCGGCCGCGACAACGACCGTATCGGCCGCCAGGATCACGTCGCGGGACTTCCGGCCCCTGGCGATTGCCGCGGCCGCTTTGTCATGAGCCACCCGAAGCGCGTACGCCTCCGGGGATTCGGCGGCACGCGGAGTTTCGTCGACATCAGCTGGAGCCACCGCAAACCTGTAGCCGGCAGAGGCCAGAAGCTCAGCCCTGCGCGGCGAGGCAGAAGCCAGAATCAAGCGCATGGAAACTTGATAGTATCCAATTCGAGGCTGGCGCCTGGCGGGCTGGGGCGGCTGGCAACTGACAGAGCCCTTCGGCAAATGCAGAGCGGATTCTCCTGCCGCTAGCCGCTAGCCGCTGGCCGCTAGCCGCAATAAGATCATGATTCCACTCCAGAACTTCTCGTCGGGCGTGCTCGCCGAAATCATCCGGCGTCAGCCGGCGTCCAAAGATCGGACCAACTTCGCGTGGCAACTGGCTGTGGGCCAGGCGCTGGCTCGCGCCACGACGGTCGAGCTGAAAGAGGGCGTACTCACGGTTCGCGCCGTCGATCGACGTTGGATCCGCGAGATCGAGCGCGCACTCGACAGCGTGATCGAAAAGATGCAGCAGTTGCTCGGGAAAGATCAGGTCGCGCGAATCGTGACGCGGACATCGCAGTAATTTAAAGAACGTTAGTTTCCCGTTCTCCGTCGCCAGTCGCGAACCGCGAAGAGTGTCATCCCCAGCCATGCGTGAGAGCGTCATCGTTTCAGCAGTCCGCACGCCAACCGGAAAATTTCTCGGCGCCCTGAAGGACTTCAACGCTACCGAACTTGGCGCGATGGCCGTGCGGGAGGCAGTCGCGCGCGCCGGAATCGATCCGGCCGCCGTGGACGAATGCATCATGGGCAACGTCATCCAGGCAGGCACCGGTCAGAATCCCGCGCGGCAGGCTGCGCTCAACGGCGGGCTCCACGATCACGTCGCCGCGCTGACGATCAACAAGGTCTGCGGATCCGGGTTGAAGGCGGTGATGCTTGCCGCCCAGGGCATTGCGACGGGAGACATCGAGGTCGCGGTCGCGGGCGGTATGGAATCGATGAGCAATTCGCCGTACCTTCTGCCGCGCGTCCGTGAAGGCCTGCGGATGGGCGACGGCACGCTCGTGGATTCAATGATCAACGACGGCTTGTGGTGCTCGTTCGAGCAGTGCCACATGGGAATGTCGGGCGAAGTCGTCGCCGACGCCTACTCCATCGGACGTGCGGAACAGGACGCCTACGCAGCGGAGAGCCACCGCAAGGCCGCGCAGGCCACGCGTGAGGGGTGGTTCAGGGATGAGATCCTGCCGATTACGATCTCGCAGAAGAAAGGCAGCGCCCTTATCCTCGATCGTGACGAAGCAATTCGTGACGATACGACCCCGGAAACCCTCGCGGGGTTAAAGCCGGCGTTCAAGAAGGACGGCACCGTAACGGCCGGCAATTCGCCTGGCGTGAACGACGGCGCGGCCGCCCTGGTGGTGATGAGCGCCGACAAGGCTCGCGCGCTTGGCCTGACCCCGATGGCGCGCGTCGTCGGCCAGGCGACCAGCGGGCTCGCTCCGAAAATGGTGCTGATGACGCCGGTGGAATCCGTGCGAAAGGTCGCGGCAAAGATCGGCTGGACGCTGGCCGGCGTCGACCTTTTCGAAATCAATGAAGCGTTCTCTGTTCAGGCGGTCGCGGTGCTGCGCGAGCTCGGCATCGATCCCGCCCGGGTGAACGTGCACGGCGGGGCAGTCGCGCTCGGGCATCCGATTGGGGCCAGCGGTGCGCGGGTGCTGACGACCTTGTTGTATGCGTTGCGCCGGCGCCATCTGAAGCGCGGCATTGCGGCGCTCTGTCTCGGCGGCGGCAACGGCGTCGCATTGGCCGTCGAGCGAGTCTGACGCCGGGCGGCCGTGGCTTGACGCCCCGGCCCACCGTTGCCTCGAGAGTTTGCATCCACAATGGCAGATATCAAACGGGTCGGTGTGATTGGCGCAGGAACCATGGGCAACGGCATCGCCCAGGTATTCGCACAATCGGGATTCGAAGTACAGCTCATCGACATGGCGGCGCCCGCCCTCGATCGCGCGCGCGAGACGATCGAGAAGAGCCTCGACAAGTTCGTCGAGAAGGGCAAACTCTCGCGCGGCGATCGGGACGCCGCGCTCGCGCGTCTCATCACCGGCACGAACATCGACGCGCTTGCCGGAACCGACTACGTCGTTGAAGCCATCCTCGAGGATCCGGACGCGAAGCGCGCATTGTTCTCCCGGCTCGACGCCTTGACCCGTCCGGACGTCATCCTGTCGTCGAACAGCTCGTCCATCTCGATCACGACGCTCGGCGCCGCCACGAAGAGGCCCGACAAGGTGCTGGGGATGCACTTCATGAACCCGGTGCCGCTGATGGCGCTCGTCGAGTTGATTCGCGGGCAAGCGACGTCAGCCGAATCGATGGTGACGGCGGCCAAGCTGTGCATGGAGCTGGGCAAGACGGCGGTCGAGAGTGCGGACTATCCCGGCTTCATCGCAAACCGCATCCTGATGCCGATGATCAACGAAGCGATCTTCGCCTTGATGGAAGGCGTTGGTACGGCCGAGGCGATCGATTCAGTCATGAAGCTCGGAATGAACCACCCGATGGGGCCGCTCACGCTCGCCGACTTCATCGGGCTGGACGTGTGCCTTGCGATCCTGAATGTGCTTCACGACGGCCTCGGCGATCCGAAGTATCGTCCGTGTCCGCTGCTTCGACGGATGGTTGCGGCGGGACAGCTGGGGCGGAAGTCGGGCCGTGGGTTTTACGACTATCGGTAGCCGCGTCACTCCGCGGAATAGCCTCGCCTGGCCGTCACCTTCCCGCTTTTTCCTTTGAGCTTCACCTCGAGTCGATGCCACCCGGTGGCGGAGACGCCAGTGGGCGTGTACGACAGCACGTAGCGATCGTGAAACTCGGCAAGCGTTTTCGTGAACGCCGCACGCAGATCTGAGTTCGAGCTTGCGAACAGCACCCGTCCGCCGGTCTCCTCGGTCAGGCTCTCGAGAAACTTTCCAGCGTCTTTGATCGTGTGGATTGTCGCCCCTCTCTGGGGCGTCCAGAACACGCGCTGATTTGGGACCACAACGGCGTACACCACGGCGTCGGTCCGTTTCGCCGTTTCAATCACTTTCGGAGTCGTCAGCCAACTCGACGTGTCGTCGCCGTCGCTGAAGATCAGCAGCAGCGTGCGTCCGGGATCCGACTCGCGCAAGGCAAGCCCGGCAAACGCTGCATCACGCAACGATGTGGCGTCGTGGGCGTCGAGCGTGTCGAAGGCGGCGCGGATCTGCTGCCGGTTGGACGTGAGAGGCGTCAGCAGACGGACGCGCGTCGAAAACGACACAAGGGCGACGCGATCCTGATCGCGCAGCCCGTCGAGCAGCGCCTTCCCTGCTTCGAGAAGCGCGCGCATCCGGTCGCCGGCGACGCTGCCACTCGTGTCGAATACCAGAATCAGATTGAGGAGAATCTGTTCGAGCTCGACCTGCGAAACGGTCTGCGGAACGCCTTCGTCCCGAACGTCGAAATCGTGCGCGCTCAGTCCACGGACGAGCTGACCGCCGTTGGTGACCAGCACGTCGACTCGTACGCCGACGGCCCGCGAGGTGAAGCGCTGCGCGTCGACGACAACCGTCGCGGTCACGACGAGCGCGGCCAGCACCACCGACCGCGACGGACCGCGCCAGCTCATTGCCGCATCATCTCCTTCAATTCGGCCAGATAGCCATTCGCACGCCACGAGAGCCCACGCGCATACCAGAACCAGGGATCCCCGGCGTCGGGTACCGACGTGTCGAGAGTCGTGGCGCGCACGGTCGCTGCGGCCGCGGCGCGTGCCCCCAGCGTATGGCGCACGTGTGCCAGCGCCACGTACGCCGTCTGCGCCCTTGGCAGAAGAGCTGTGGCAGCCAGGTAACGACGTTCCGCCTCCGCGTCGTCACCACGGCGTTCGAATAGATCCCCTTCGAACATGCGCGCGAGATAGCCGTATGCCGCCTCACTTCCCTCTCCAACTTCGGCCAGGACCCGGACGGCGCCCTCCGTGTCACCGTGCAACGTCAGCACGCGCCCAAGCCGGAGCCGGGCCTCAACGAAGTCCGGCTGGGCGGCAAGTGCGTTTCGATACGCGCGTTCGGCGTCTTTCAGATCGCCTTTGAACGGGGAATCCGCGCCCTCCTCGTGTTGCGCTGTCCATCCCATTTCCTGCGTGGCCCCTATCGCGAGGAAGAGCTCGGGACTGTCGCCGACCGAGTCGTGTGCCCAGTCGCCGAACTCCTTGGCCGCCCGAAGGGAAAAACGCCCTTGAAGGTACGCCATCGTCATGAGGCACCAGGTTCGAGGGAATGGCGCGCTCCGATCGCGAGAGGCCAGTTTCTCGACGTACGTGCGGGCCATCCTGACCTGGTATCTAAATTCGGGAGAATTGTCGCGATCGTGCGCGGCGATCGCGCGCTCTGTGTGGATCAGTGCCGCGACGCGCATCGACGCAGCCGCGCGCGGCGACTCGTCACCCACGGTGCTGTCAAACGCCTTCAGCAGGATTCGCTGACTCCATTCGATCTCGGCGCTGGGGATCTCGGCCAGAGCCCTGCGCGCCGCCTGCTCCTGCCCGGCGCGATAAAGGTCGAGGACGTGGGCATATGGAGAGGTCGGCGCCAATTGGGCCGACAACGCGGACGTTGTGAAGACCGCGCCTGTCGAAAGGACGGCGAGGAACGTTCGTCGAGCGATCATCACGTCGCTGCCACGGCGGCCATGGAGCAGAAATGTGCGGAGGGAATCACCAAAACCGACCATGGTGTGCGAAAACGAGACAGTTGCACACAGGATTCTATCTTTTCGGCGGGAAATGCGGCGAATTCCTTCGTGTGGCGCGGCATGTCCCTTGCGCTAATACGCATCGATGCTCACTATGTCTACCGAGACCCCACAAGATATGTTTACTGCGGCCGGCGTCGAATCACCGGTTGCAGCCAAGGCCGCGCCGGCAGAACAACTCGGGGGCAGTGTCGCTCCTGTGGCGGCGCGCGAACCGGTCATCAACGCGATGTTCCGTCGCATGTTCGAGCTGAAGGCCTCGGATCTGCACCTCAGCGCGACGACGGCGCCGCTTGTACGCAAAGACGGCGAGATGCGGCCGCTGCACGAAGCGGCCGGGCCACTCACGTCCGAGATGATTCTCCGGATGCTGACCGAGATCATGCCCGCGATCAATCGCGCAGAGTTCGAGGCGAGGCACGATACGGACTTTGCGTACGAGATTGCGGGGCTCGCCCGTTTTCGCGCCAACATGTTCAAGGACCGGCACGGCGCCGGCGCGGTCTTCCGTGTCATCCCCGCCGAGATCCTGACCGCCGAGCAGCTCGGGCTCTCGCCGCACGTGCTGAATCTCTGCCAGCTGAAAAAGGGACTCGTGCTGGTCACCGGGCCGACCGGGTCGGGCAAGTCGACGACGCTGTGCGCGATGATCGACCACATCAACAAGACCCGCGCCGATCACATCATCACGATCGAGGATCCGATCGAGTTCGTGCACCACAATCAGAAGTGCCTGATCAACCAGCGAGAGGTCCACACGCACACCCGTTCGTTCAAGGACGCGCTGCGCGCCGCACTGCGCGAGGACCCGGACGTCATCCTGGTCGGCGAGCTGCGCGACCTCGAGACGATCGCCATCGCGATTGAGACGGCGGAAACCGGTCACCTCGTGTTCGGCACGCTGCACACGTCAACCGCGGCGTCGACCATCGATCGGGTGATCGACCAGTTCCCGGCCGACCGCCAGTCGCAGATCCGCGTGATGCTCTCGGAGTCGCTCCGCGGCGTCATCGCGCAGACGCTCTGCCGCAAGATCGGGGGCGGACGCGTCGCCGCGCTCGAGGTGCTGCTGACCAACGGCGCAATCAGCAACCTGATCCGCGAAGGGAAGACCTTCCAGATCCCGTCGATGATGCAGGTGGGCCGCGCCCAGGGCATGATCGCGCTCAACGACGCGCTTGCTGATCTGGTGAAGAAGGGATTGATCACGGCCGAAGAGGCCCTGACCCGCTCCATGGACAAGAACGCCATGACGACTCTGCTGAACAGAAAAGTCTGACGACGCTCGAGTGCGCAGGGCCGGAGGCGATCAAGCCGGCCGGCGCCGCGCGAAGAAGACCAGCGCGGTGAGTGGCAGCAGGATCGCCAGCTCGCCCGCCAGGGCGCGCGCGTTCCAGGTCAGGAACTCGGGCAGCCAGTACCGCCGGGAGATGGCCCTGAACACGTGCAGGTGCGACTCGTAGTAGTCGCTGCTGAATGGCCACCACGCCATGATGCCGATCGGCGGCGACCAATCTGTCCCGAGCCAATCCAGAAGCGTGTGCGAGGCATACGCCGCCATCACCGCCCCACCAAATCGGATAGCTTCTTTCGCGTTCCGCGCGGCTTCCGCTCTGAGGCGGACGCTCGACACGACAGCCACGAGCATCCCCGCAATCACCGCAGCTCCGAGGCCGTGGGTCGGACCGCTGTGAGCGCCAAAGAGCAAATCGACGTCAGCCGCAGCGCCTGCAAGGCCGAAGACCACAGTTCGCGCAAGGGTCCCCGGCCGGTCGACGAGCCATCCTGCCGAAATCCCCGCGAGCGCGTGGCCTACCGGTGACGGCATGGATCCGCGCTATTTCATCACAGGCGGCGAGAGCCGCGTGCGCATGACAAATCTCACTCGATGCCGGTCATCAGCACGACGTCGGTGGGCGCCGGGCCATGTGATACGGCCAACCGTCCATCACGCGACCAGGCAAAATTGAATACCCGCTCGCCGTGCAGATCGAGCAGCATCTTCGGCTCGGTGCCGTCGAGCGGCTGATTCCACAGCGTCTGCGGTCCCTTGCGCGACTCGAGAAACGTCAGCGCGGCTCCGTCCGGCATCCAGCTCGTCATGACCGGGATGTTGAAGACCTGGAAGCCCCGCGTCGGAGGCGAGCCATCGATCGGAATTATCCCGATGAGGAAGCGGCCATCAATCTCGAGGGTAAAGCTGGCGGCGTAACGGCCGTCCGGGCTCACCGAATCCGACGATGCGACCCGATTGATCGGCGTCGCGGGCCCTCCATCGAGGCCGACCCGGTACAGGTGCGGCCTGGAACCGAGGCGAGTAAACGCCACCGTCTTGCCGTCTGGCAGGCAGCTGGGCAGGGAATCATCCGGATCTTGTGTCAGCGTCGTGATCCGACCGGAGTCGAGGTCCAGCCGCGCCAGCCCCCCCCGATTCTCTCCTCTCACGGCGAAGACGATCGTGTGCCCGTCGGGCGTCATCGATGGATGGCTTTCGCTCGCCGGATCCGACGTCAGTGCTCGTGCGTTGGTGCCGTCGGCGTCAGACAGCCAGAGATCGAGCTGGCCGCTCGCCACCGAGGTGTAGACCAGATGGCCGTCGGGCGTCCACGTCAACCCGACCTGTCCGTCGTAGCGGCCTGCGCCACGTGTCACCGCCTGGAGAGGCTCGACGCCGCCGGCGCCGCTGACCGACAGCGTCGATGAGAAATCGCCGAGGACCGTGGCGATCGTCGAGGCCCCCGCCGACACCCCTTCGTAGTTGTTCAGATCGTTCGTGAGCCGACGAGTGTTCCCGTCGACCGCTGACACGCGCCAGATTTGAAAATTCGACCTGTCCGGCTCGTTCGCGCTCAGGATGATCGCACCACTGGACAGCCACGCGAGCCCTGAGATCGAACGCCACCGCTTCGACGTGAGCGGCCGCTCCTTACCGGACGCGGCGTCAATCACCACAAGCGACGCCTCGCTCACGCCGCCGATCGGGGTGACGCCGCCGACCGGAACGACCAGGCTGCGGCCATCCGGGGACCACGCAATCCCCGAATACAGCGCATACCCCGTGAACGTCGGGCTCGCAGCGAGTTGTCGAGGCTCGCCCGAGCCATCGCTCGAAACAATGTACAGGCGCGATTCGCCGTCACGCGGCGCGCCGCGGACGAACGCGAGGCGGGATCCGTCCGGTGACACGGCGACCACCGAGTCGACGTCGCGCACGATCGGCTGCGGGGCCCCGCCGAGAATCGGCAGGCGAAACACGCTGAAGAGCGTGGCGTTTTCGGCCCGCGTGAAGTAGACGTAATTGCCGTCCGGCGAAAATGCCAGCCCGACGTACCGATCGAGCCCGGGGGACACGATTTGTACGTTGCTGCCGGTGGCCGTCTGCCGGACCCAGAGGCTGTGCCCCTCATCCGACACGACGTGGACGACGTACTTGCCGTCCGGAGATACGGCAGCGAGCGACGCCTTCCCGGTGGCGGTCAGCCGCGTGATTCGCATCGTGTCGGCGGGTGCGGGCGCGCCGCGCCGATTCACGAACAGGTACGTCACGAGCGCGAGAATCACGAGCACGAGTGCCGGCACCGCCGCGGATCTCTTTCTGGTGCGCACGAATGGCTGCGCCGACAATTCGCCAGACGTCAGGTCGTCTTTCAGCGTCTGAAGATCGTTCCGAAGATCCTTCGCCGTCTGATACCGCTGCTCAGGATCCTTGGCGAGCGCGCGCCGGACGATGCGGCTGACGTCGCGCGGCAGATCCGGCCGCCGTTGGGTGATTGGGTTCGGCGCGTCCTTCAGAATCGCGGCCAGGAGTGAGACGCTGCCATCCCCCTTGAAGGGCCGAACGCCGGTCGCCATTTCGTACAGCAGCACGCCAAACGAGAACAAGTCGGTTCGATGATCGAGCGCGCCACCCGACGCCTGTTCCGGAGACATGTAGGCGACAGTCCCGACGATCTGTCCGGCGCCGGTCAACCCGCGCGTCACCGTGGCGCCGAGCTGCACCGTCTCTTCCTTCAGCTTTGCGAGGCCGAAGTCCAGCACCTTGACGCGGCCGTCCTTCGTCACCATGACGTTCGACGGCTTCAGGTCGCGGTGGGTGATGCCCTGCGCGTGGGCGGCGCTGAGGGCATCGGCCATGGGGATCGCGTATTTCAGAACCGCGTCGAGCGGCAGCCCCTCCGACGGGATCAGATCGGCGAGCGTCGAGCCGTCCACGAGCTCCATCGCCAGCAGGGCACGGCCGTCGATCTCCTCGACCGCATAGATCGTGACGATGTTCGGGTGACTCAGCGCGGCGATTGCGCGCGCTTCTCGATGGAAGCGCTCGATCGCGTCCGGGTCGCGATCGATGTCGGTCGGAAGCAGTTTGATCGCGACGATGCGCTGCAGCCTGGTGTCGCGCGCGCGATAGACCTCGCCCATACCGCCTGCACCGAGGGACGCCTCGATAACGTATGAGCCGAGGCGGGCTCCGGCAGTCAGCGGCATGTTGACGCCGCATTATAGGCTCGGCGGGGAACCGCTGGTGTCTGGCGTCCCGTCGATCGAGTCGCCGGGGCGGTGTCTGGGCGCTGGCGTCGTGCACTCTCAGCGTCGTTGACCGACGCCTGACGAGTCATGCGCGTCAATCCGCTGCTTGACGTCCCGGACGCGCTCGCGCCCCTCTGCGATGTCCACGCGAAAATGTCGGGATCACCCGCGCGCATTTCGTGCAATGCCGGGCGGGAAACCGGCCGGCAGAATGTGCGATCATCGTGGGGCTGAGGCGAAAGTCCGTCATTCCTGTAAGCTACTGATTTTAGGCTGTCTAGCCGAATCGTGTTCACAGATTTTCGCTTGACTTTCTCCCCGGCACGAACCTAGAATGCAACCGCTCCAGAACCATGGCCGATGTGCCGTGACCTTCCCTGTCACTGCAGTGCCGCATGATGGGGCCGGACGTCGACGCCAGCAACCACAACGATTTCACGCGAGGAGCTTCACCGCTATGCCGCCAGTACCAGTTGAAGATCGCAACGACCGCGAACGGCTCAAGGCCATCGAGATGGCCGTCGGGCAGATCGAGAAGCAGTTTGGCAAGGGCTCGATCATGCGCCTTGGCCAGAAGGACGCGGGCTATACCATTCCCGCCATTTCCACCGGATCAGTCAGCCTGGATTACGCGCTGGGGATTGGTGGCGTCCCGCGCGGACGCGTCATCGAGATCTTCGGACCCGAGTCGTCGGGCAAGACCACGCTCGCTCTGCAGGTGATCGCGCAGGCGCAGAAGCTCGGCGGCATGGCCGCGTTCGTCGACGCCGAACACGCCCTCGATTCGCAGTACGCCGTCAAGCTCGGGGTCGACTTGGAAAACCTGCTCGTCTCGCAGCCCGACAACGGCGAGCAGGCGCTGGAGATCGTCGAAGTGCTCGTGCGCTCCGGCGCCGTCGACGTCGTGGTCGTCGACTCGGTGGCCGCACTCGTGCCCCGCGCCGAAATCGAAGGCGAGATGGGCGAAGCCCAGATGGGCCTTCAGGCGCGACTGATGTCGCAGGCGCTCCGCAAGCTCACCGGCGTCGTCTCGAAGTCGAAAACGAGCCTCATCTTCATCAACCAGTTGCGGGAAAAGATTGGCGTCATGTTCGGCAACCCCGAAACGACGACCGGTGGACGCGCGCTGAAGTTCTACGCGTCGGTCCGCATCGACATCCGCCGCATCGGCGCGATCAAGGACGGCGACCAGGTGGTCGGCGGCCGTACCCGCGTCAAGGTCGTCAAGAACAAGGTCGCGCCGCCCTTCCGCGAGGCGGAGTTCGATGTGATGTACGGCGAGGGGATTTCGAAGGAAGGAGACCTGCTCGATCTCGCGGTCGATCGGAAGATCGTCGAGAAGAGCGGCACGTGGTTCGCGTTTGCCGGCGATCGGCTCGGTCAGGGCCGCGAGAACGTGAAGCAGTTCATGAAGGAAAACCCGGCGATCACGAAAACGATCGAAGATCGCGTCCGTCGCGAGCTCGGCCTGGTGAGGGATCCCAAGGACAGGGACAAGGACAAGGACGTGAAGGACGTCGAGGCCGCCACCGCGTAGTCGGTTTATTTTTCTTTTCTCGTCTCCAGTGCGACCCGTACGCGTGCGTGGCCGAGCGCGATTTCGTCGCCCGCTTCGAGCTTCGTGCCGCGCGCGCCTGCGGGTACCTTGATCGTTCGCCCCCCCCGGACAATGCTCGTGCCGTGTACGCTGCGATCGTCCCAGATCCGATAGCAGCGTTCCCGCGCGCTGAATTCGATGTGAGCGTGTCTGCGCGACACGCTCTGATTCGTGTCGGATCCCTCGTCCAGAAACGCGACGTGGTTCGTGCGAATCAGACGCTGGCGCTGATCGAGCACTTCCGCCCGGCGGCCGAGGTCGATTCGCCCGCCGCCGAACGTGTACGCCCGATGTTCCGCGCGTCCCGCCGTCACCGCCAGCTTGATTCTGAGCGCGTCGTCAACGACGGGGACCGCCGGCGGCAACACGGGGGACTCACCCGTGCGATCGAACTCGACGTGGAAGTCCGCGTCCGTCCACTCGCTGCCGCGCCGCCTCGAATAGACCACGTCGGTTCCTATCGCATTGGCCGCGCAGCCAGCCGATCGCAGCCGATCGGCGAGCCGCTCCGATAGCGAAGGGGGCCCTTCGAGAACCGCAGCGAGCCGCGCGCGTCCCTCCTTGTCCCCCGCGGCGGCGACGACGAGCACCCGGACATGATTGAAGGGAAAGACGCGCCGGCCGCGCCCGATGTCCTGGATCTCGTGCTCGGCGCGGTCGAGGACCGCATGGACGATCTCGAGGGGTGCGGTCACGCTCCGCCCCATGAATTCCTCGACCGCCGCATCGACCGTCCGGCTGATTCTGCGTTCGAGCTTCCTGGCCTTGCCGGCAATATCCATCATCTCGGTCCTCACACTGTTTTCTTTGTGGCTTCCGCCTTTAGGCGGAAGGACAAGTCTACGGAGTGCGACGTCCCACAAGAGATAGGGAGCGTGTGGGATCTTGTCAGCGGGCGAGCCCAAGTGCCGCCGCGGCCGCGACGATTTCACCGGCCGCCGGCGCGGCAGCGGCGCCGCCATATCCGGCATTCTCGAGAATCGTGGCCACCGCTATGCGCCTGGTTCCGGGACCGTAGGGCGCAAAGCCAATGAACCAGGAGTGCGAGGGCGCGCCCCCCACTTCAGCGGTTCCCGTCTTCCCCGCGACCGCAATCGGGCTCACTCGGAGACTGCGCCCTGTTCCGTCGACGACGACGTCGCGCATGTAGCGGGCGAGCGTCCGCGCAGTGTCGGGCGAAAGGAACGGGTGCGCGACAGGGTTCGCCGCGGCAGCGTCGATCCGGACGTCGCGAAGACGGCCATCCGTCGCGATCGCCGCGGCGATCCGCGCCATCCGAAGCGGCGAGGCCACGACCTCGCCCTGACCGTACCCAACCTGCGGCAACATGTCGCGGATTCTCGACACGCTGTTATTGCGGGCGAGCATGATCTCGGCGGGCTGCGCGGCGTCGAGCAGGGCTTGCGGGCCGAGCCGTACGGCGAGCTGCGCGAAATACGCGTTGCACGACACCACCAGCGCGCGGTGCATGTCGAGCGTCCCGTGCGGCTCCCGATCCATCACATCATCCCGCACCGGACGCGTGTAGCCCGGCACGCGCGCCCCGACGCGGTGGTCGGGAAGCCGGCTGCACGTGAATGTCTGGGCGGCCGCGTCCCCGTCGCGGCGGAGCGCAGCCGCGGCTGTAATGAGCTTGAACGTCGATCCTGGCGGATACAGGCCATAGCGCGCCCGGTCCAGGAGCGGCTCGAGATCGCCGTCCTCGCCGCCTGGCGCCTGATCGAGTCCCCCGTCAGCGGGCCATGGATAACTGACGCTGGCGAGGAGATCGCCAGTCGCCGGATCGATCACGATCGCCGCCGCGCGACCGCTCGACGAGCGGCGCGCATATGCGGCCACAATCGCGGCCACGCGCGCCTGGAGCCGCGCATCAAGAGTGAGCCGCAGCTCGCGATGCGGATCCATCGCCGCCTTCATCGCCGGATGATCCGGTTCGTACCGGTGGCGTAGGAGCGGCACGAGGTCGCGATAGTCCCGCCGGAGTGTCGTGCTTTCCGTCCCGTCCCTCTCGACGACCTTCACCATCGTCTGGTGATCATCGAAGCCGCGGAGCCTCGACTCGCTGTCGCGTTCGACAAAGGAGCTGTTCGAGGCGCTCCAATTGCGGCGCGTTGTCGCATCGCCGATCACGTGGAAAGCGCCGCCGCCAAGGGGATAGCACCGCACGCGGGGATCCGCACACGCCGAATCCATCGCGATCCCGAGCCGCGCATACGCTGGCGCATCCCGTCGAACAAGCTCCCGATCATCGGTCGCCAGAGCCAACCCATTGCGATCCACGATGCTTCCGCGCGGAATGCGGCGGACGACATCGAGAAGCCTCGGGTTATACTGAAAGCGGCGGATGCCGTCTGCCTGTACGCCGAGATGTGCCTGGGCGACAAGCTCGTCGGCACGGATGATCTGGACCCGCCCGGCTGCGATCCCCAGCACAAGCGCCGCGACTGCCAGTGCACTGCCGAGCCAGCGCACAGGCGCGGCGAACACCTTCAGATCTGCCGGCTGCCGCGCGTCGGAGCGGATGGACGCCAGCAATCCGAGCGCCGCAAAGTTCGCAACCATCGCGGATCCGCCGAAGCTCAGAAACGGGGTCACGACGCCCGTGAGCGGCGCAAGTCCGAGGGTGCCGCTTGCCATCAACAGAACCGGCACCGACAGAAACAACGCGATTGTGACGGCGAGGAAAAACCCGTAGTCGGTCGACGCCTTGCGGGCCGTCGCAAGCGCGCGCGCGACAATCGACGCATAGACAAGGGCGATAGCCGTCAGCCCGGCAAAACCCAACTCTTCCGCGAGCGACGCGAGCACCAGGTCTGTGTGTCCTGCAGGGAGGTATCGTGTATCCCCCAGGCCGATGCCCGTTCCGAACAGCCCGCCGGTCGACATCGACCACAAGGCCTGCGCGATCTGATCGCCGCCGCGCGCGGTATTGTCCCAGGGAGCCCGCCACATGCGCATTCGATCAGCCAGCGTCGACGAGATGTCCAACTGGTACCCGACATAGAACCCGGCCGCCAGAACCCCCGCGCCCAGGAGCACCATGCCGACTGTCCCTCGGGCAACCGCGTAGGCGGCGAGGAAGACGATCGCAAGCATCAACGCGGGACCTAGATCTTTCTGGCCGAAGAACAACGTCAGGGCCGCGCCCACACCGAGCAGAACAGGCAGCGCATATCGCGCCCTGGGAAGATTCATCCAGGACGGCAGCGTGACGCTGCCGATTCCGTCGCTCCGAACGGCCCGCAGCAGTTCCCAGTTGCGCGCGAAGTAGCCGGCGAGAAACAGCGCCAGCAGAATGCGGATCGCCTCGATTGGCTGAAACGGCCCGAGGTTGACCTTCGCGCCGCTTCCAGCGGGACCGGAACCGAGCGGCGATAGCAAGAGCAGCGACAGCGCGAACGCGGCGACAAGCGGCAGGTAACTCAGCGTCCTGAGGCTGCTGGTCCGAACGTTCACGAATGACATGGCTGCTGCAACGGCCAGCCCGGCGATGACGCCTTCGGCGTAGCGCACGAACAACAGCGCGTCGCGTAACGGATCGGGGCGGCTGACCATCGCCGCAAGTCCAAGGGCCGTAAGCAGGTGCGCCGCAACGAGAAGCAGCCGATCGCCGCGCAGTCTTCCGACGCGCCATGCGATCGATACGGCATGAAACGCCAGGATGTACAGCGCGGCCCAGAGCAGCAGCGAACCGCGCACGGCCGCGAGATTACGCACGACCACTGACGGCTTGATCCCGCTCAACTGGGCGGGGGTCAGCAGCGGCAACGAGTCCGGCGCTTCCAGCCCCGCGACTTTCGCCCGTTGCCGCTCCTGCTGCAGGCGCTCGTGATACCCGGACGCCGCCGGCGCGCGATCGATCGTCGCGGCCGCAATGCGCGCGCGTCCGACCGTGCCGACGTTGGGCACGGTCCGCCGCCCGCCATCGGCGTGCACGAGGAACGCGAAAAGCTCACCGGCGGCAAGCCGCTTGTCACCAGCCAGTGGAAGCGCGGCCTCGAGGGCCGGCTCCAGACTCTCGGCGTCTGCCACGGTATTCAGATTGACGATGGGTACGGACGATGACTCCGTCCTCGGCACTCTCACCACGCCGGCGTAGGCAGCCAACAGAAGAAGGAGTGCAACGACGGATGCGGCCCCGAGCGCGATCTCGAAGGGATCAAGCATCGCCGTCTCGCCAGTCCGTCCAGCCTCGCGCGCCGCCGCCGGTGTGTACGTCACGGCCATGTCAATTTGCCGCGTGCGGTTCGCTGACACCAGGATCGTCGGCGTCCCGTTCGACGTCGCGCTCGCCCGTCCGTTCGTCGATCTGCTCGAGCACTTTTCGCATGCGGCGCAGGTTCACTGCCACACCCGGAAAGCCGGGGATCCGTTCGTAGAGTCCCTGCGCTTGACGATACGCATCCCCGGCGCGCTGCAGGTATTCAAGCTCCTGCGGCATGTCGGCCAGCTGTCGCGCAGTCTGCCAGAGGCTGTCGCCCCGCGCGCGATATCCGTCCGCGAGCTGTGCCGTCTCCCGATCGCCGGTCGTGTAACCAAGCTTCTGGGCCTCTTTGAACGCGTCGGCCGCGCGATCGATGTCTTCCAGTCCGTAAATGAAGGTGCGGGCCAGGCCAAGGAAAGGATCCGGCCAGTCGCGCCGCAATTCCGCCGCTTCGCGGAACGCGGTCACGGCTTCTGTGAAATGCTGATTGGCTGCGGCGGTGCGATGCCGTAGCTTTTCCGCTTCGCCGTCGATGCGGTGCAGGTGCCCCTCGCAATACCGCAACGACGCCTTGAGCGAGGCGCTCCCCGGGTCGAGGACTAGTGCCCGCTGCAGATTCTTCTGCGCAGTGCGCCACTGCCGTTCGCGCACGGTCGGCAGAGTGCTTCGATAATTGGCAATCACCTGCTCCGACAGCGTACGAATACGTGTCGCCATTGTGTTTTCCAGTCCCACGACGCCCAGACGCAGGTAGCTCCGGTGCGAGAGGGCGCGGTAGTCGGTCCACATGTCGGCCATGCCGTCGAGATCACGCGTCATCACGCTCGCCGCGATCCGGTTCGCCCGGAATCCGACGACGAGCTCGTTGCAGACGAGGAGCAATGCCGCGAGCATCAGGACGGCGCGGACGGGATGGGAGCGCGAGGGCTTCGCGCGCCCTGGTGTGGCCGGGACTGCAGCGGTACGCGCCGCGGGAGCCGGCTGCGACGCGGCGGACTGATCCGACGCGGAGCCGGCCGGCAACGCCGGGCCCTCGGTGCGCCGGGTAGCCTCCGACTCGATCTCGGCCGGCGGCCGCGTGCGGCGCGTCGGTGCCTCCTCGAGGCGTCCTGGAAAACCCTGCGTCAACGCCTCCGGTGTGTGCCCCGCTTCAAACAGTCCCAGATCTGACAAGACGGCGGCGGCGGACTCGTAGCGCTCTTCGGGCACCGGTGCGAGCAATCGCGCCACGATCGCCTGAATTGCAAGGGGACACGACGACGGTAGCGGCCGGCGGGGATAGCCGGCGCGGATCTGCTGCTCGAGCCTCCGGGTATCGACAGCCTGGAAGGGCGGCGTGCCGCTCAGAAGCTCGTACAGGATGACGCCGAGCGCCCACAGATCGGCGCGCGCATCGACCTCGGTTGATTCGAGGCGTTCCGGCGACAAATACGGCATGCTTCCGAAATCGTTGCGCGTGACTTTGCGGCTGAGGGACAACGCCTTTGCAATGCCGAAGTCGAGGACCTTGATGTCGCCGGCGTCGGACAACCGCACGTTCCGGGGCTTCAGATCTCCGTGAACGAGCGCCCAGAACTCGCGACCATCGATGGCGGTCTTGAACCGATGCGCCGTGTCGAGGAACCGGCACAGCGCGGAGACGACCCGTGTCGCTTCGAGCGGAGCCGCGGGACCGCGGGAAATGACGTCTGACAGGTTTTCGCCCTGCACGTACTCCATCGCGATGAAGTAGTAGGGCGGCTGATCGCCGTCTTCGTAGACGCGCGGCACCATGCCGCAGGCCTCCGCGAGCCGTTCCTGCAACCGCGCACCCCATCGCTCGGCGTCGAGGATCTCCTGGCCTTCGCGGTCATGGCTGATCGGCACGAGCTTCAGCGCCACCTGCCGCGAATGCCGCGAATCCTCGGCCAGGAAGACCGCGGCCATGCCGCCACGGCCAATTTCCCTGACGATCTCGTACGGTCCAATCCGCTGAAAGACCGTCGTCATCGCCGTCCCTTCGAGCCGCGAGCCGGCAGAGCCGGCCGGTCGGCAACGGCATTGATGAACCAGTTGTCCCGCTCGAGCGCGGCGCGGTCCAGGGCGGCCGGGACGATGACCGATTCGGGACGCACTCCGTAGAAGGTGTTCGCCGTCAGCACCGGCCGTGCGCCGGTTTCGATCAGCAGCGGAGCGGCCGCCCGTTCCGACGCCGCGTTGCGAACGAATGCATTGTGTGCGATGCGCGGCGACGAACCGCCCCGCACGACAATCGCGACGCCGGGGTTGTCGTGAAGATACGCCGCGACGAGCGATCCGCCATCCGCCCCGAGGTACTCGATGGCGGCGTTGTGCGCACCGGTGATCTCGATGTCGCTCAACGCGATGTCCGAGTTGCGGACGACCACACCCGCGCCCAGAGGCGTCGCGGCGTCGCCCAGGATGCGGAAGCCCGAAAACACAGCGCCGCTCACCTCGAAGGCCACCACGGCCGCGTCCGTTTCGGACGCGCCACCAGGCAGACGGAGTGACGCCCTTCGCGGCACGCGGCTCACGACGCGCACGCCGGTCTTGAGACGCACCTGTTCGCGGTACTCACCCGGCTCCACCACGACCTCCGCGCCGGCCGCAGCGCGCTCGATTGCGGCGGCAATAGACTGTCCTGACATCACGCGAATGACGGAGCTCCCGGCGCCTCCGCCGGACGTGACGCTGCGCAGGCTTGCAAAACGGGAGAGGTCGAGCCATGGAAGGCGTTCACGCTGCCAATACGCGGCGAGTCCCGCCGTCAAGAGAAGCAACCCGACGAGCGCGGCGAGACGTCGGCGGCGCCGTTCGGTCCCGGCGACCGGGCCCCCGGGAGCGCGGCCGGCGTCGGGCGCGCCCGCACGAGCCGGCGACACCGGTGTCGGGGCGACCGGCGCCGGTACCACCGGCCGGACGCGATACGCCCGCAGATCGCGTGTATCCTCACCGATCGCGAACCGCGGTCCTTCCGCATACACGACGGTGACGTTGTCTTTGCCGCCCGCCGCATTGGCTGCGGCGATGAGGCCCCGCACGATCTCGACCGGATGGCCCGCGAAGGCGGCTACGATTTCGATAATGGCGGCCGCGGTGATCGCATCCGTCAGGCCGTCGCTGCACAGCAGCAGCGCGGCATCCGGCTCGAGGGTCTGACGGAACACGTCGATAAAGAGCGGATCGTCCGGCTCGTGCCGGTCCGACCCGACGTCGCGGTAAACCTCGTTGCGGCGCGGATGCTGCATCGCGTCGCGCTCGCTCAACTCACCCGAGTCCTCCCGCTCGCCGACCGGAGAATGATCGTGCGTGAGCTTTTCGATTCGCCCAGCGCGCAGTTTGAACAGCCGCGTGTCGCCGACGTGCCCGATCACCACCTCGCCGTTGGTGACCACGGCAATCGTGAGCACGCAGGCCATCCCCTGCCACTCGACGCGGAGCGACGCGAGCCTGTGGATTTCGTTGTTTGCGAGCGTGATGGCTTCGCGCACGCGATCCTCGACAGCGCCGGTCTCCCGCTCGAGGCGAGTGCGCGCCATCGCGAGTGCGGTCTCCGCCGCCTTCTCACCGGCCGCCTGGCCACCCACGCCATCGACGACGATGAACAGGCCTCGAGTAGGGTCGACGTGAAAACGATCCTCGTTGACGGCGCGCTGCAGTCCGGGATGGCTGTCGCCGGCGGCTTTCAACATCGTGCCGACCTGCATCGAATTCACTCGCGGCCGTTCGCGGCCGCCCAGGCGAGCGTCGCGGACAACACCAGAAGAAGGGCGAGGATGACGAAGCGGAACCAGAGAAGGCAGGTCATGGCCGTCCAATGACGTCGACGTGCAGGAACACGGTATCGGCCAGGCCGACGCGCGATCCCCCCGTCAGCGGGGTCTCGACGCCATTCTCACGCTTCGTTCCGTCCGAATCGTCGTAGCCTCGCGGCAACCGTTCGCCGTTCAGCGTGGTTCCGAGCGTGCTGAGATCGATGATGAAAAAGCTGCCGCTCTGCGGATCACGACGAATCCGGGCGTGTTCACGAGATACATCAACCGAGGCATCAATCCGCACGTCGGCTCGATACGCGATGCCGCCGCGGCCGATGACGATCGAATCGCGCGAGATGTCGAAGGTGTGAGGTCCGCCGTTGTCCTCGTACCGCAGCCGTGCGTAAATCGAGGAGGCCGCTGTCACCGTCCGGCTCACCGTCTCCTCACGCTTCGTCGTTCGCTGACCGGCATGGACGGTGATGATGCGCCGGGTACGCTGACCCGCCCCCAGATCGTCGGCGCCCGGCTGCAGCATCAGTTCCGAGTGGATCAGGATATCGCCAGGCGCGAGCTCGCCGTCGGCGTCCGGATGAAATTCGATTTGCCATTCACCCGCCGCGATCTCGACCGGTGCGGCGGCGCCGGCGATTCGGTCGAAATACTTGCGGTATGCCGGACGGTTGTTCAGCCTCAGCAGCGCCTCAGCCAGAGCTCGCGCCGTCTGCTCCTGAAGTACTGGGACGATGCCTTCAATTCTGGCGTACTCCTCAGGATGCAGATACACGACATACCGGCTGGGCGCGAGCGTCGAGTACTTGAGCGGCTCGAGATTGGTGTGCATGTTCTCGAGAACGGCGTCGATCAGATCCCGGGCGGACCGCCGTGAAGCGGCAGCCGGCTGGGAGCTCGGATGAAAGGCCATGGCAGTTGGGGTCCGATCTCGGTTTTCCATGGTCCAGAACCGACCTTCGACACGGCGGCAACGGGAAATCGAGATCTGACCCCAGAAGAATACGAAGGAAGCGCGCGTAAGTTGCAGAAAAGCGAGCGCCGGAGGGAAGTCGCCGAAGGGGACCGCGAGCGCGCAGCGAGGTGGGGAATGTGAAGGTGCCCCACAGAGCGAAGCTAAGTAATGGTGCCGAGGACTGGAATCGAACCAGTGACACCAGCATTTTCAGTGCTGTGCTCTACCGACTGAGCTACCTCGGCACGCGGAATCGCGCTGGACAGAACCCTCATCATAACAGTCCCGCCGATCGCTCCACAACTCGCGCCGTTTCCGGGTAGTGGTCAAGTTTGAGGAATCAGCTCTGAAACTTGACCACTACCTTCAGGGGCCGGCGATCGCATTGCACGCGACCTGCGTTATCTGCACCATCCGCTGATAGCCCTGCTGTTGCTCGTGGCAGGCGCCCGACTGGAGTTCTCGATGGATCTCGCCGGCCTCGCTGCCGTCTATCTGATTTGCCGGATCGCTGGAAAGGTGGCTGGTGGATGGCTGGCCAGCCTCGCCAGCCTCGGTGAGGTGCCGCGCGATCTGGGGGCGGGTTCGCGAACGAAGGGTTATGGCCACTCTGCCATCTGGTCGACGTGCGGCCGAAATTTCGCAGCGAGGATTGGGCGGCCTACCGGGCCGTCAATGACCGGTTCGCGGCCGCGATCGACGAGGAATTGCCGACGATCGATACGCCGGTATTCATCCAGGACTATCACATGGCGCTCGTGGCCAGCCGCCTGCGTCAGCTGCGCCCCGCGGTGCGAACGGCGCTCTTCTGGCACATCCCGTGGGCGTATCCCGACCGGCTCCGCATTTGTCCGTGGCGTCGCGAAATCCTGACAGGGCTGCTGGCCAATGACCTGCTGGCATTTCAACTCGAGCGCGACCGCCGGAATTTCGTCCTCGCCGTGAGGGAGGATCTGAATCTCGAGGTCGAGGCCGACGGCGAGCGCATCCGCTCTGACGACCGCGTTACCACGGTGACCACCGTGCCGATCGGCGTGGACTACGACCGCATTCAGGCGGTCGTCAGCGACGCGGCGCTCGCTCCCGAGCAGGAGCGGCTGCGACAGGCGTTCGGCCTGCGGGCCCCCATCCTCGGGTTGGGGGTGGATCGGCTCGACTACACGAAGGGCATTCCCGAACGTCTCGAGGCCCTCGACCGCGTCCTCACGCGGCGCCCCGAACTTCGCGGACAGTTGACGTTCATCCAGATCGGCGTGCCTTCGAGGTCGAGTCTCGACAGCTATGGCGCCATCGAATCAGAGATCGATCGAAGGGTCAGCGACCTGAACCGGCGCCATGGTGCGCCCGGCCTGTCACCACCTGTCTACTACCACAAGGCGGCGCTCGAGCTCCCGAGCCTCGTCGCGCTCTATCGTCTCGTGCAGTTCTGCATCGTGAGCTCCCTGCACGACGGCATGAATCTCGTGGCGAAGGAGTTCGTGGCCGCCAGAGACGATGAGGATGGGGTCCTGGTGCTGAGCGCGCTGGCCGGTGCCGCACAGGAGCTGCGCGAGGCGCTGATCATCAATCCCTACGACATCGACGCCTTCGCCGATGCGCTTGCGCAGGCCCTGGACATGTCCCTGCAGGAGCGTCGCGCCCGGATGCGTGTCATGCGGCGCATTGTCGCCGGGCGCAACGTCTTCAGCTGGGCATCGGATATTCTGGAGGGGCTCGAGAGTCTCTGGACGAAGCCGCTGCAATATGCCGCGCGCGGGCCCGAAGACGCGCCGGTCTGACGAACGTGTCCCGCATGTCAGCGGCGAAAATACAGCCTCCAGCGGATAGCTCCCGAAGGTTTCGGGAGGCTAACGTGACGGTCAAGGGCCGCCAAGACGCCGCCGATCGGGCCCGGCGGCGAACTTCCCTGGCCTGATATTCGCTGGAGGCCGCTCATGGGTGAAAGCCGAGTCGCGACGCCCGCGCCCGTTCTCTTCAGATTGGCCATCGCTGGATGGGGAGCCGCCGGGTTGGTCACCGGCTTGCTGCTCGTGACCCTGTTTCCGTTTGAGGTGAGAGCTCAGCACCCTGCGCAGGCGGCCTCAGCAGTGGCCCCCTCCGAGCAGGCGCCTGAAACGTCGACGGCTCCGCCGCGAAGCGTCCGGGTGTTCGCGTCCGACGCGGGCATGGTCCTCAATTTCATCAAGCCCGACAAGACGACTGACTTCGAAACCATTGTGACCAGACTGAAAGAGGCGCTGCAGAAAAGCGACAAGCCGGAGCGGAAGCATCAGGCCGCGACATGGAAAGTGTTCAGAGCCACCGAACCTGGCGATGGGACTGTGCTCTATGTCTTTTCCATCGATCCGGCCGTCAAAGGGGCCGACTACACGGTCTCGACGATCCTCGCAGATTTCCCTCCGAAGTTAAAGCGCTGTACCAGCAGTACGCGGACGCGTACGCCACCGGTCAGAACTTCGTCAACCTGACGCTCGTGTCGGCCCTCGGAGAATAGGGCCCGGCGACGAACCCCGTGTGGGTGCCCTGCATGAAACCGAAGACCTCAATCGTTGTATTTTCCGACGTGGATGCCATCCTCCTGGATCCGCACATGCCGTCGTTCGCGTCTGCCGCGACCGTCCTCAGCCGGCTTGTACTCGAAGACGTCGTACTCGTGCTGTGCTCCAGCAGAACGCGCGCGGAGATCGAGCTCATCCAGCAGGAACTCGGGCTCAATGCGCCGTTCATCTGCGAAAACGGCGGGGCGGTCTTCATCCCGGGCGGCTATTTCGACTTCGATGTTCCGGGTGCCCGTGAGCTGGCCGGCTACCAAACGGTCGAGTTCGGCAGGGCCTACTCGGACGTCGTCCGGACGCTGCGCCGCACCGCTGAGCGCCTGCGGATCGAAATCATCGGATTCGGCGACATGTCAATCGAGGAGGTCGCACGTGAATGCGGTCTGCCCCTGCTGCAGGCCCGGTTGGCGAAGCTGCGGGAGTATGGAGAATACTTCCGCACGCTCGATCCCGGCCCTGCCGTGCGCAGCCGTCTTTCCAAAGCGCTCAACCGCCGCAGGCCTCCGGTGCGTCAACGCCGACCGCTATGATTACGTCGGCGGTCGAGTCGACAACCGCATCGGCGTGAGCTTGCTGACCACCCTCTACCGGTGTGAGTCGACCACCATGACGACCGTCGGTGTGACCGATGCGCGGCGTGAGGAGAATCTGGTGAGACTCGTAGACCATCCCATCATGGTCGCCGACGACGAGGTGGCCGACGACTCGGTTGGCATGGTCGATTGGGCGGAGGCCATCGCGGACGTCGTGCAGGAGATTCGTCGGCGAAGGATGCCGTTTCAGCCCGCGTCGACGAGGGAAGAGTATCGATGAACGTGAGGAGCGGCGGCTGCCGTTACGAAATGACACCTCGCCGGACTGCGTAGAGAACCACTTCGGCCGTGTTGTGCAGGTCCAGCTTCTGGAAAATGTGCGCGCGGTGGGTTTCCACCGTAGCGGGACTGATCGAGAGGATGTCGGCGATGTCTTTGTTGCTGTGTCCTTCCGCGATGAGCTGGAAGATTTCGCGCTCGCGTTCGGAGAGCGCATCATAACGGTCGACGATGCCCTTATCGGCGAGATGTCGAACGTAATCATCGAGCATCACTCTGGCGACCACGGGGCTGAAGAACGACTTGCCTGCCGCCACATCGGCGACACCGCGAATGAGGTCGGTGTCCGCTGAGTCCTTCAGGAGGTAGCCCTTGGCTCCCGCCCGAAGAGCCTGGGTGATGTAGGCTTTCGTCCGCATGCATGCTCAAGATGAGCACCCGCACGTCGGGGAGCCGCCGGACGATTTGGCGCGTGGCCTCGATGCCGTTCAGCAGCGGCATGCCGATGTCGAGGACCACCACGTCCGGGTGACGGGCGAGCGTCTGCTGAACGGCGTCCCTACCGTCGCCGGCCTCCGCTACCACCTCCCATTCGCCGCGTTCTTCGAGGATCTTGCGAAGCCCCTGTCGCACGAGCGTGTGATCGTCACCCAGCACGATCCTGAGCCTAGCCACCGAGCACCTCGCGAGGTGTCACCGCCGTGGCCTGCACCGGCGCTTCCGCGGCAGCCCCGTACTCGACGCTCGGCCGGGTAATTCCCGGCAACTCAACCGTGAGCCGGGTGCCTTTACCGTGAGCGGTTTCGAGACGAAGGGTGCCTCGAAGCTGGGATACGCGCTCTCGAATGCCGATGAGACCGAGCCCTCGCGTCGCGCTCGGTTCGGTCACTTTCCCCTGGTCGAATCCCGTACCGTCGTCCTCGATGGTCACGAGTACCGGGTTCGTGAGGCGCTGCAGGTACACGCCGCAGCGGTGCGCGTGCGCGTGCCTTGCCACGTTCGTAAGGGCTTCCTGCACAATCCGGTAGGCCGCTGACTCCACCTCCGGGGACAGCCTGTCCTCCATTCGTTCGTGCAGCACCGTAACCTGGATCCCATGCCGCTTGCCAAATCCCTTGGAGTACCACTCAATGGCCGCCGGAAGGCCCAGATCGTCGAGCAGCGAAGGATGAAGCAGGTGCGACAGGTCGCGGACCGCGTGCAGGGCACCGTCCGTGATCGAGCGGGCGTCTTCGAGCAGGTTCAGCGGCCCGCCCGCCGCTTCAATGGCGTGCTGCGCGAGAGACAGCTCGACCTTGATGGCCGTCAGTACCTGGCCGACTTCGTCGTGCAGTTCGCGTGCGATGCTCCGTCGTTCCTGTTCCTGCGCGGTAAGGAGTTACGAGGAGAGGCGCTGAAGATCGCGCGCGTTCTCGATGTCCTTGAGCCGCTGGCGTCGAATACTGTCTTCCAGTCGACTGGCGTAGAGGATCGCCAGCAGCGCGATGCCAAGGCTGGCCGCGACCGCCAGTCCGAAGCTTTCCCATAGGCGGCGCTGCGTGGCTCGATAGACGCTCGCTATGTCGGTCTGCTGCTGGATGAACGCGCTCCGGTTGAGCGACTGCACTTCCTCGGAAACGCGCATCACCCCTTCCCGCTTCGGCATGATGCGCCCGCGAAGGAGGGCCCGGGCCTGCGTGGGCCAGCTTCGGCTGTCGGTGGCGAGGACTTCGAGCAGGGTGCGCCGAAACTCTCCGATTTCGCGGCGCATCTTGTCGATGCGCTCCCGTTCGACCGGCGCATCGACCACTGGGACGTACTGCTGAAGCGCCGCATCCGTCGCGCGGTAGCTCTCTTCCAACCGCCGGCGGTAGTCGGCCGCCGTGGCTGGATCGGGATCGAGAAGGGCATCGCGGACGTACACCGACCCCATGAGCACTTGACCGCGTGCCGTCGTCAGCAGGTCCTGGGCGCGCATGTAGCGCGCATTGATGGCTATGGAACGGCGTTCGAGATCGGCCATCCGGCCCGCGAAGGAGTACCCGGCGAAAAGCCAGACGCCGCCAATCAGGCCGAAGCCGAGGAACAACGCGGCCTTGATCGTGAGAGAGGCAAAGGCCGATATCGGGCCCGCCACGCCGTGAGCCGCCGGATGGCGCGGACGTCTTCGCACTCGATCATCTTATCTCCGGCGCCTGCCCGCAGGGCGTTGAACAGGCGTGCTCCACTGCGCGCCGCCTGAAAATACAGCGTTGACAGGATAGCGTCGGAACGAGGCTGGCGCCCGCTGAGACCGAGGACCGATCCCGGATCCCCGGGCACCCCTCGGTCAGTTCCGTCCGGAGAGGATTGCCGGTTCGCTTCCGGGCGAACTGCCATGGTTCAGGCGTTTTCCGCCTGATCACTACCGCCTTTTCCCTGCAGGAATACCGCCTCGATGGGATAGGTAAGGTGCGCGTTGCTCAGTATCGTCCGGGCGTCGGACGGCGGGAGTAAATGCGCGCAGCTGCAGACTCGGATCCGGAGGGTTCCCCTGCGCAGGACCCCTCGTGGTGTCGTCCGGCGGTGGGCTTTCGTTGGCGGCGCGGCTGGACCGGGGCCTCGTCGCCTGGGGTTCGATCATGATGACGCGGCGGCCTCTTCGGCACGCGATCACGATCCTTGGGATCGCGCTCGACATAGGACTGGCCGCGGCGCAGGGAGCCGCGCCACACCCGCCCGCGGTGCCGCGGCTGTCGCTCGATGAGCTGCCACCAGCGGTGCGGGCCGGCCTCCAGCGCGCCTACGATGCTGCGCAGGTCGACCCGCGCGATCCGGCCGCGATGGGCCGCTTGGGCATGATCCTTCACGCGTACGAACAGTACCGTTCGGCCGAGATGTGCTACCGCGCTGCACGCGAGCTCGCTCCGCGATCGATGTCCTGGACGTACCTTTCCGCCGTTGTCGAGGCGGAGCTCGGCGAGAACGTGGCAGCGGCCGCGTCGTTTCGGCGGGCGTTGGCGATCGAGCCAGGTTACTGGCCCGCCCGCCTCAGACTCGCAGATGCGCTGATGAGTGGCGGCGATCTCGATGCCAGCCGCGCTGAGTACGAGGCACTCCTGCGCGACTTTCCTGAGCTGGCGCTCGCGCATTACGGTCTTGGCCGGCTGTTGTGGAACCGTGGACATGCAGCGGCCGCGACGGAGCACTACGAGCGGGCGGTCGACCTGGAGCCGCAATTCGGCCCCGCGCATTACGCGCTCGCGCTCGCGTATCGCGACTCGGGCGCGAGCGATCGCGCTCAGGCGCAACTGGACGTGTATCGTCGACTCGGCGCCCGCCGTCCCATGCCCGCCGATCGGCTGCTCGATGAGATCAGGTCGATGAAAGGAACGGGCCGGGACCTGCTCGCGGAGGGCGCGCGGCTTAGCCGGGCGGGCCGTCTGGCCGAATCGATCGCTGTGCATCTGAAGGCCATCGAGGCGGATCCGTCCGACGCTCAAGCCCACGTCAATCTCATTTCTTTGTACGGTCGGACCGGCCAGCCGGGCAAAGCGGAGGAGCACTACCGCGCGGCGCTCGCCCTCGGCAGCAGTCTGGCCGAGGCCCACTACAACTACGGCGTGCTCCTGGCGGCCAGCAGCCGATACGAAGATGCGGCGGAGACGTTCCGCAGGGCGCTGAGTGTCGATCCATTTCACGCGCAGGCGCACAACAATCTGGCGGCCCTGCTCGCGCGACAGGGAAAACTGGACGACGCGGCGGCCCACTACCGGAAGGCCGTCGCCAACGACCCTCAGTACCGCGACGCGCGCTTTAATCTGGCGAGCGTGCTCGTCGCGCTTGGCCGACCGCTCGAGGCAATCGAACAGTTCCGGAAGGTTCTCGTGCCGGAGGACGCCGACACGCCCCGCTACATGTACGCCCTCGCGAACGCGTACCTGGCGGCCGGCGATGCGACGCAGGCCGGCGAGGTTGGCGCGCAGGCGTTGCGCCGTGCAAAGGAGCGGGGACAATCCGACCTAGCCGCCAGCATTGAACAGTCGCTCCGCCGAATAAAGGGCGTGCAGCGGTGAAGGTCAACTGGGGCTCGGCGGCTGTCGGCTGCCTGCTCGCCGCCAGTGGCTACGCGCGGCTGGGCGCCGACGCCGGGGGATTTCGCGACGTGGCCGCGGACGTCGGCCTCCGCTTTCAGCACGTCAACGGCGCGTCGGGCCGGTATCACCTGCCCGAAATCATGGGTGCCGGCGGCGCGCTCTTCGACTTCGACGGCGACGGCGACCTCGACGTCCTGCTGCTGCAGGGCCGTGCGCTGGATGGAACTGCTCCCGCGCAGGGCCCGTCGCGCGGTCATCGCCTTTTTCGCAACGATCTCTCGTCGCCGGCAGACGCCGGGTCGACGCCGCACTTCACCGACGTGACCGATCGAGCCGGTTTCGTTCCCGGTGACTACGGGATGGGCGCCGCCGTTGGCGACTATGACAACGACGGCGATCCCGACGTTTACATCACGAACTACGGCCCGAACCGCCTGTATCGAAACAACAGAGACGGCACGTTCAGCGACGTGACTGCCAAGGCCGGTGAAGGACTGGACGATCCTCGGTGGAGCACCAGCGCGACGTTCAGCGACTACGACGCCGACGGCGATCTCGATCTGTTTGTGGCCAACTACGTGGACTTCACCGTCTCGGGCAGCAAGCGCTGCGTCGACCCCACGGGCGTACGCGACTACTGCGGCCCGCTGCAGTTCCGGCCGGTGCCGGACCGGCTGTTCCGGAACAACGGCGACGGTACCTTCACCGACGTCAGCGAGTCGTCCGGCATCACAAAAGCGGACGGGCCCGGACTTGGCGTCGTCGGCGCCGATTAGAATGGCGATGGGCGATCGGACTTCTACGTCGCCAACGATGGCATGGCGAACCAGCTCTGGCTGAACAAAGGCGACAACACGTTCGAGGATGGCGCGCTCATGGCAGGGGTCGCGTTCAACATGGAAGGTCAGGCCGAAGGCAGCATGGGGCTCGCGGTCGGCGACCCCGACAACGATGGCGATCTCGACATGTTCGTCGCGAACATCACGGGCGAGAGCCACGCGTTTTACGAGAACCTCGGCCGCGGACGGTTCGAGGATCGTCGACTCGTGGCTGGGCTCGGTGCGGCGACGCGGCCGTACACGGGCTTCGGCACCGACTGGCTCGACTATGACAACGACGGATTGCTGGACCTGTTCGTCGCGAACGGCGCGGTGACGATCATCGAGGCGCTGCGTGGCGACCCGTTTCCGTTCCGGCAGAAGAATCAGCTGCTCCGAAACCTCGGGAACGGCCGCTTTCGCGACGCCACCGGCGATGCCGGTCCGGGCCTGCAGCTCTCCGAAGTGAGCCGAGGTGCCGCGTTCGGCGATGTGGACAACGACGGCGACATCGACGTGCTCGTGACGAACAACGGCGGTCCAGTGCGTCTGCTGCTGAACGAGTCATCGCCCGGCCGGTGCTGGATTGAGGTGCGCCTCGAGGGTGTCGCGGACAACAGGCAGGGCCTCGGAGCGCGGGTTGGACTCTTGACGAAGGATGGCGCGACGGTCTGGCGGCGCGCGCACGCGGACGGCAGCTATCTCTCGGCGAGCGATCCGCGGGTGCATTTCGGACTCTCGAGCACGACCGCTCTTGCCGGAGTCGTCGTCGAGTGGCCGCGCGGGCTGCGCGAAGTCTGGACCGGCCTGCGTGCGAATCAGATCGTGACGTTGAAGCAAGCGAGTGGAAAGAGCAAGCCGTGATGCGGCCGCGAACTAATCGCGGCCGGGATCAGGCTCGCGGCATGTGCTGGTTACACAGTGAGGAGGACATCGCCATGAGTGGTGCATATCGCAATCGGCGGCGCCGGGTGTTTGCCGTTTTACTTGTCATGCTCGCCGCCGGCGCGATGGTGCGGTCGGCCCAGGCACAGGTCTTGTATGGGTCGATTGTCGGCACCGTCAGAGACTCGACGGGGGGCGTGCTGCCCGGCGCGACAGTGGTCATCACGCAGAATGAGACAAAAACGACGCGAGAGACCGTCAGCGACGCGACCGGGGCCTACCGATTTCCGACCCTGCAGGCAGGCACCTACGCCGTCGTCGTGAAGATGACGGGATTTCAGACGTTCACCCGGAACGACGTACCCGTGACACTCAACACGGTGTCGCGCGTCGAGGTCGCTCTGGGTGTCAGCCAGCTCCAGGAGAATGTGACGGTCTCCGCCGAGCGCGCGGTGCTCCAGACAGATCGCGCGGAAGTGCGGGAGGAGCTTCGATCGCGGGAGCTGACCGACCTTCCGGTTCCGCTCGGCAGGAACTATCAGGAGCTGTTCAGAACTCTTCCTGGTTTTACCCCGCCCGAAGACGCGCACTCGGTGCCGTCGAATCCCTCGCGCGCGCTCACGTTCAACGTCAATGGCTCGAGCAACCAGGGCAACAACACGCGCATCGATGGAGTGAGCTCGACAAACGTCTGGCTGCCGCACGTCGTCGCCTATGTCCCTGCGTTGGAATCGATCGAAACGGTGAACGTCGTCACGAACAATTTCGACGCCGAGCAGGGCCTTGCGGGAGGCGCCGCAATCAGCGTCCAGATCAAGAGCGGTACCAATACGGTCCGCGGTTCGGCGTTCGAATATCACTTCAACGAGAAGATGCGGGCGAAAAACTACTTCACGCCGGCCGGCACGGACAAGGGAAAATGGCGCGACGATCAGTTCGGCGGCACGGTGGGCGGTCCTATCAAACACAACAAGCTCTTCTATTTTGTCAGCTATGAAGGGACGCGTCAGAATCGGCACGTCCCCAACACGATCTCGGTGCCGACGGAAGCCGTACGGCGGGGCGACTTCTCGGCGACCGGAACGACGATCTATGACCCGTTCACCGGCAATCCTGATGGAACCGGACGGACGCCATTTCCCGGCAATGTGATTCCGCAGGACCGCCTCAGCGGCGTGGCGAAAAAACTGATGTCGTTCATGCCGACGCCGAACCTGCCCGGCGAGATGAACAATTACTTCGTTCAGCCACGGTTCATCTTCAACCGGTGGACGGTTGATACGAAGGTCAACTGGAACCCCACCAGCCGGCTGCAGATCTTCGGCCGCTACTCACAGCTCAATTTCTACCAGGACAACGAGACTGTCCTCGGCAAACAGCTGCAGGGCGGGCCGGGCGGTGGCGGCAATCCCGGCATTGGCTGGGGCGATACGTACAATTTCTCCGGCGGGGCGAACTACACGGTGGGCAACAATGTCGTCGTGGACGCCAATTTCGGCTGGGTGCGGATGGGCAGCAACGTCGAGATGTCCGACTTGAAGGAAAACAAGGGGCTCGACTGGCTGGGGATTCCCGGCACGAACGGGCCGAATCCCTGGGACGGCGGCACGCCGTTTTTCGATCTGGACGGCTATGCCGACCTCGGCACGACCCAGAATTTCATGCCCTACTACCGCAACGACGATCAATATCAGACCGTCGCCAACCTTACCTGGTTGAGGGGCAAGCACAACATCCGCTTCGGCGGCGACCTCTACTACACGACGCTGAACCACATCCAACCGGAGATTCCGGACACCAACTTCGGCGCGAGGGGCGGCTGGAACTTCAACGCGGGCCCCACGCAGCTCAGGGGTGGGGCGGGCGGGACGAACTTCAACAGCTTTGCATCGTTCCTTCTCGGGCTGCCGTCGCAGGCAGGACGACTGAGGCTGAACGTCGCGCCTTACACCACTCGAAGCTGGCAGTACAGCTTCTATGTACGGGGACCAGTGGCAGGTCGGTCCCAAGATGACGCTGTCTTACGGCACCCGCTACGAATACTTCCCCATTCCCACGCGTGCCGATCATGGCCTCGAGCGTTACAACCTGGCCACCAACATGATGGAGGTGGGAGGGCTCGGCGGGGTGCCGAAGGATCTCGGGATCCCCATGCAACGGAACCTATTTTCGCCGCGTCTGGGAATTACTTACCGCATCACGGATACCGCCGTCCTCCGAGGCGGGTTCGGCATCACCAACGATCCGTATTCGCTAGCGCGTCCGATGCGTACGAACCTTCCTATCCTGACCAACCTGGTGGACGAGAGTGCGAATTCCTTCACGTGGGTGCGGCCCATCGAGGAGGGACTCCCGCTGATTCC
>JBBQEJ010000029.1:0-42791 GCA_038320555.1 Vicinamibacterales bacterium
CTCTCTTCGGCGCGCCCTGACGGAGCGGTACGATGTCGTGCACTCGCACGAAGAAGGCAGCTGGTTCGGCGTGTTGATTGCGGAGATGCTGGGCATCCCGCATCTCTACGACATGCACTCGAGCTTGCCGCAACAGCTCAGTAATTTTTCTTTCAGCCACTCCAGAACGCTGACGAAAACTTTCGCGTGGCTCGAACGATTCGTCATCCGCCGCTCGAAGGTGGTGGTGGTGATTTGTCCGCATCTCGCCGAAGTTGTACACGGCATCGAATCGGGCGTCCCCGTGGTGCTGATAGAAAACGCCCCGGGTTCGGGGGAAACGCCTGCCGCAGGGTCGGGGGAGCGCGTCAGACAGGAGCTCGGCTTTCCGGCCGGCGCGCCTATTGTTCTCTATACCGGAACCTTCGAGGCGTACCAGGGGCTTGATCTGTTGTTCGCGGCGGCGCGCCAGGTCGTGGATCGGCATCCGGGCGCGCGGTTCGTGCTCGCCGGCGGACGTCCTGACCAGATCGCCGCCGCGCGCGAGCAGGCGGAACATCTCGGGATTGGCGGCTCGGTAACCTTCGCGGGCCAGCGACCGGCCGAGGACATCCCGGCCTTCCTCGATGCGGCCGACGCGCTCGTATCGCCACGCAGCACGGGCACGAACACGCCGCTGAAAATTTATCAGTATCTAAGATCGGGCCGGCCGATCGTCGCGACGCGCCTGCTGACGCACACGCAGGTGCTCAACGACGATGTGGCCATCCTGACGGCGGCCACACCGGAGGGGTTCGCGGCCGGTATCCTGGCCGCCTTGAGCGATCGGGACCGGGCCCGCGCCGTGGGCGATCGCGCGCGCGAGCTCGCGGAGACGAAATACAGCTACGAGGCGTACCTCGGCCAGACCCGCCAGATGTGCGCCCACCTGACCGAGGAATCGACCCCGCAAGTGGCCGGGGGCCTGGCGTGACCGATGCGCCGCATTCCCGGGCGGATCATTACAGCTATTCCGTCTATGCCGATCCCGCGATGGCGGAGGCGTTCGACGCCCTTCGTTTCAGCGGGCCGATTGGCCGCCTGATCGCCGAGACGCAGGAGCGGGTCGTCGCCTCGTTTCTCGCGCCCGTCGCCGGCCGCACTGTGCTGGATGTCGGGACCGGGACCGGTCGTGCGGCAATCGCGCTCGCCGCGCGCGGCGCGCACGTCACCGGGGTCGATGCGTCCGGGGAGATGCTGGCCGTCGCCGAGCGTCGCGCGAAGGACGCCGGCGTCCGCGTAACCTTCACGCCCGGCGACGCGCACGATCTGGCTTTCCCCGACCGCTCGTTCGATGCGGTGATCTGTTTGCGCGTGCTGATGCACACGCCCGATTGGCGTCGGTCGGTCGGCGAACTGTGCCGCGTTGCGCGCGGGCGGGTTGTCTTCGACTACCCGGCGCTCATGAGCGCTGCCGCGCTCCAGGCCGCGGCCCGGCATGCCGTCCACGCGGCCGGTGGACGCGTTGAAGCGTACCGGGTCTTCGCCGATCGCGCGGTTGCCACGGCACTCGCGAGGAACGGCTTCCGGATCTCCGACAGGCATCGGCAGTTCGTGCTGCCGATTGCCCTGCACAAACGGCTCAATTCCGCGGCGGCGACCACCCGGATCGAAGGCGCGCTTGCGCGCGCCGGCCTCACGCGGCTGCTTGGATCGCCCGTGACGGTCGTGGCGGAGCGTTGCGCGTCCTAGTGACCGGGGCCACCGGTTTCACCGGCGGTCACCTCGCCCGTGCGCTGGCGGCGAGAGGCGATCACGTCCGCGCCCTGGTGCGTCCGGGGTCTGACCCCACTCGTGTGGGAACAGACGTGGGCATTGAAACAATACACACCGACTCGGACGCGGGGTCTGACCCCGATTGCATCCCCGGTCGCATCGAGGTCGTCCGCGGCGATCTGCGCGACGCCGATTCGCTCAAGCGCGCGGCCGATGGTGTGGAGGTCGTCTACCACATTGCCGCGATCTACCGGCAGGCGGGCCTTCCCGACGACGAGTATCGAGCGGTCAACGCGTCGGCTGTGCGGACGGTGATCGAAGCGGCGAAGGCCGGCGGCGCGCGGCGCGTCGTCCACTGCAGCACCGTCGGAGTCCACGGCGACGTCGAGCGCCCGCCGGCGAATGAAGACGCGCCGCTCCGGCCCGCCGACGTCTACCAGCAGACGAAGCTCGAAGGGGAGCTCGTCGCACGCGAAGCCGCGCGCGAAACGGGGGTCGACGTCGTTATTGCGCGGCCGACGGGAATTTATGGTCCCGGCGATCGTCGTCTCTTGAAGCTGTTCCGCGGTATCGCGCGACGCCGCTTCGTCATCCTTGGCGACGGGCGCATCTTTTACCACCTGACGTATATCGACGACCTGATCGAGGGCTTCCGCTTGTGCGGCACGGCGCCGTCGGCGGCAGGACGGACTTACATTCTCGCCGGCCCCGAGGTGACGACACTGAACGAGCTCACCCAGCTCGTCGCAGAAGAAGCACGTGTACCACCTCCCCGGCTGCATCTGCCCGTCTGGCCGTTCTGGGCTGGCGGCGCGCTGTGTGAAGCGATCTGTGCCCCGCTTGGTGTAGAACCACCAATCTATCGACGCCGAGTCGACTTCTTCACGAAGAGCCGCGCGTTCGACATCTCTCGCGCGCGCGCGGAACTGGGGTATTCGCCGGCCATCGGATTGCGCGAGGGAATCGCCCGCACCCTCCGCTGGTATCGCGCGAACGGATGGATCTGACCTCCCTCAGCGCGGACAGAGATACAGGCCCGGCGTGACAGTCCGTCCTCCGACGCACGCGGTGCGCGAGATGCGCACGGCTTTATCCGCGTGCTGCGCGACAATGTCTTGATAGGCGGGGATTCTCACGAAATCCTCCGACGCGACAATCACCTGCTCGTCGGTCATGAACGTGATGGCGTACGCAATCCAGTAATCGGAGACCGCGTACTGAATGCCCTGCGCCCGCAGGTTCCTGACGACGAGCTGCTTGGCGCCGACGGAGGGCCCACCGAGATATTCGGCGAGGAGCCGCGCATGTGCGAGCGCGGAGACAGACAGCCATGCTGCGAGGCAAACCACCCACGCGCTCGTCAGAAGTTTCGATGGATGCGTGCTGAGAAACCACGCTCCGAGGCCAACGGCGCCTATGAGTGAGAGCAGGTCGTACCGCATGGTTCCAAAGCCGAGCTCACCGCAGCGTCCGGCGACGTACCCGGCGGCCGAGAGCGACGCGACAAGCACAAGGTAAGAGCAGAACGTATATTCAGGACGCCAACGCCGATCCCGCACGAGTCGAACGCCGACGACGATGACGGCGAGCAGCATCGCCGCGAGCAGGAACACCCAGCTCCCCGGCATGCCTTCGCGAACGTGGCTCTCGATGCCAAAGTCGGCGAGCGGCGTCACGCGCGTGCCAAACAGCACCGGCCAGTGCTCGGTCGCGAGTTTCGTCACGCCTCGAAGGGCGGTCGCGGGATCGAGGCACACGCGGCTCGTGAGCTCAGACAGGTTGTCCCTGGGATGGAACACATTGGCCAGCGACGTGCCAGGGCCGGCGGCAGACGAGAATTGTTTCCCCCATTGCACAAGCAGCCAGACCTCGGCGGCGGTCCGCAACATGCCGAGGCGCCGGCGGACGCCGTCCTTCGTGAAGAGCGAGCCGTCGAACGCCTCGACGACCAGGAGCGCAACGAACCCGTAAATCGTGAATTCGCGCTGCAGAAAGCCGACGCCGAGGATCAGGCCGCCCCATCCCGGCCGCTTCCGCGTCAGCCACACGAGGATGATATAGAGCGCGGGTTCGACGTTGCCGCCATTTGCCTCCACGAGGCGCGCGGCGGTTCCCGGCGGCGGCAGCACGAAGAAGAGCGCCGGCAGAACCGCCAGCAAAGGACGCAATCCCGTTTCCCGCTCGATCGTGCGGAGAAGCAGCACGGCGATCGCGATGTTGATGGCGAGAAGCGGCAGCTTCAACGTGGCGACAGACGCGCCCGCCACCGCGAAGATTGGCGCCGCGAGCCATGCTTCCACGGCCAGCATGTAGTTCTGGCCGTAATAGAAGACAGGGAACCCCCGCAGCTGGCTCAGGTGCCTGGCCATGAGGCCGGTAATCGCTTGATCGGAATCGAAGTGTGCCTGCTCCCAGAAAACAAAGACAACGGAACGGAGCACGACAATGAGAACGACGACGCCAGCCGCGATGGCGCGCTCCCGCCTTCTGAGTGCCGGCGCCACAGTCTGCTGTGCGAGCATCGTGGGGCGGTATCATATGCTACGCACGTCGGCCAGCGGCGCCGCGGTAGGCGTCACGCACGACCTTCATATATGACCGACATCCCCCGCGCGCAGGAGCAGCTCTTCGACCGCCGGACGTCGGCGCGCGAAAAATACGCCGCGCTCGTTGTCGGACGGCCGGGATGGGGCGCGCTGATCAAACACGAGCTCGTCACGCTTGCGTCCCAGAGCACGCCTGGCGCGCTCGGTCTGGCGCTTCGCCAGACGCTGTATCCGATGCTGCTGGCCAGCTGTGGCCGCAACGTCGTCTTCGGTCAGAACGTCGTGCTCCGCCACCCGCACAAAATCCGGATCGGCGACGACGTCGTCATCGACGACAACTGCCTGATCGACGCGAAGGGAGAAGCCAATCGAGGCATCACGATCGGCAGGAACGTGTTCATCGGGCGCAATACGATCCTGTCGTGCAAGAACGGCGATATCGACCTGCACGACGGGGCGAATGTCGGATTCAACTGTGAGATTTTTTCCGGCAGCTCGGTGCGCGTCGGACGCGACGTGCTGATCGCGGCCTACTGCTATCTGATTGGCGGCGATCACGACTTCAGCGATCCATCGCAGCCGATCCTCGCGCAGGAGCGCCGGTCGGCAGGCGTGACCATCGGCGACGGGGCCTGGCTCGGCGCCGGCGCCAAGATTCTGGACGGCGTCTCGATCGGCGAGCGCGCCGTCGTCGGCGCCGGGGCGGTCGTCCGTGATGCGGTTCCCGCTGGCGCGATCGCCGTGGGCATTCCGGCGAAGGTTATCGGACGGCGTCCTTCGACAGGCTCAGGGCAGGGGGCCGAGTGAAGCTGAACGTGCTGCAGGTTTGCGATCACCTCGGGTGGGAAGGATCGCGGATGCACGGCGTGAAGCGGCTGTTCGGCTGGATGATTCCCCGGTTCGATCCCGAGCGGTACAACGTCTCGTTAGTGAGCCTCAGGAAGAAGGACCTCTCCGAGGAAACGCTCGAGTCGCTCGGTGTGGACATCACGTATCTGCACCGATCGAAGTTCGATCCTGCCACGCTGCCGGCGCTGTTGAAGGTCATTGATAGGAACAAGATCGACATCCTTCACCTTCACGGCTATGGTGCGACGACGTTCGGCAGGCTGGCCGGCGCGATGCGTCGGCTGCCGACCATCGTTCACGAACACGCAAACCTCACGGATACGCCGTGGTTTCAGAAAATTGCCGACACCGCGCTCGAACCGGTCACCGACATCGCGATTGCCGTGTCTCAGAGCACCGCGGATTTCGTCATCCACGCGCGCCGGATTCCGGCCGCCAAGGTGAAGGTCGTCTACCTTGGCGTGCCGCTCGAGGAGTTCAGCCGGCCGCGACCGGAGAGCGAGATACGCGCCGCCCGCGAGGAGCTTGGCATCGCGCCCGGCGACTTCGCGATCGGGACGGTGACCCGGCTGCACGACTCAAAAGGGAATTCATACCTCGTCGATGCCGCGCGGCTCGTTCTGAATGAGCGTCCCCACGCGCGGTTCTTCATCGTCGGCGAGGGACCGTTGCGCGAGCCACTGGAGCAGCAGGCGCGCGCGCTGAATCTGGGGGATCGATTCGTCTTCGCGGGCTTTGCTAAGGATGTGGCGCGCGTGGTCTCGGCCTTCGACCTCAGCGTGTTTCCGTCGCTCTGGGAGGGCACGCCGTTGACGGTCTTCGAAGCGCTGGCGATGGGGAAGGCCATCGTGGCCACCGACGCGGATGGACTGGTCGACGTGCTCACCAACGAGCGCGATGCGATCATCGTCTCGAAGCGCGACGCTCGGGCGCTGGCCCACGGACTGATACGGGTCATTGACGAGCCGCAGACACGCGAGCGGATTCGCGCGGCAGCCATCGAGACCGGAAAGCAGTACGACATCACGGCATTCGTGCGCAAGATGGAGCGGCTCTACGAGATCCTCCACCGGGTGTCGCGCGCGACGCACCGCAAGGGGGTCCTCGTGTCGGATCTGTCCTTCCTCACGAGCAACGCGCCCGTATGAATGTCGAACGGGCCGCGGAACGTTGCGTGAATCTGCGCCCCGGCGTAATCCTTGTCGTTGCGACGCTTGCCGTCTACGGCGGACTGGCTCTGACAGTCGATTTTCCACGCGCCGCGATGGGTATCCAGAGCGACGAAGCCACCTACTACATGATGGCGCACAGCCTCGCCGAGGATGGCGACCTCACGTACCGGCGCGAGGATCTCGTCCGCGTGTGGAAGGAGTTTCCGTCCGGGCCGGCGGGGCTCTTCCTGAAGAAGGGGCGCGACATCCTCGAGGCTGGCACGATGCGGCGTCCGCCGTTCATCTGGGTCCGCACGCAGCCCGATCCGGATTCTTCGCGGTACTTCTACGGGAAGTCGTTCGCGTATCCGCTGTTTGCGGCCCCCTTCGTGCGCCTCTTCGGCACGAACGGATTCCTGGTGCTTCACGCGACTCTCCTCGCGCTTGTCGTGTGGTGCGGGTACCTCTTCCTGCTCACACGCATGAATGCGCTGCTCGCGTCGTCGATGACGGGCGCATTCGTCGTGGCGTCCATCGTCCCTGTGTACTTTGTGTGGATCACGCCGGAGCTCTTCAACTTCTCGCTCGGACTTCTCGCGTACTTCTGCTGGTTATACAAAGAAGCGGCGCCTCGAGAGAACCCGGTGAGGGGCACGCGGTGGCTCTTTACGCCGGCGGGCGAGATTGCGGCCGCCGCGTTGCTGGGTATCGCGACGTTCTCGAAGGTCACGAACGCTCTCCTGTTCCTGCCGATCCTGGCGTGGCTGGCATGGCGGCGCCGCTGGGGAGCGCTGATTGCGACTGGGGCGGTCTTCGGACTATGCGCCGCCGGCCTGTTCCTCGCGAACATGGCCATCACGGGCGAGTGGAATTACCAGGGAGGCTATCGGCGCACCTTCCTCTGGGAGTTTCCGTTTCAGACCGACAAGTCTGTTTTCGAAGTCGGCACGATGATGGCGCGGGATGAATCGCTCCGCGGCATCATCTTCGACGGTCGCGTATTCTGGACGAACCTTTCGCACAATCTGGGGTACTTTCTCGTCGGCCGTTACGCGGGACTCGTGGCGTACTTTTTTCCCGCCGTCTTCGCGATTGCGGCGTTCCTGTCATCGCCGCGCAAGCGCCCGGTGTGGCAGTGGCTCGTGCTCGCGGCCGGCATCCTCCAGATCCTTTTCTTCATCATCAATCTCCCATACACCTGGCTGGGCGGCGGCGGTTCGGTCGGCAATCGCTATTTCATGGGCGTGTACGGCATTTTTTTCTTTCTTCTGCCTTCGTTCAGCCGGACCTGGACGGCGATCATTCCCTGGGTCGTTGGCGGGCTTTTTACCGCACAGCTCGTTCTGAATCCGTTCGTCACGTCTTTCCATCCGGGTACCTACGCGAGCCACGGGCCGCTGCGCTGGTTGCCGGTCGAGTTGACGCTTGTCAATGACCTGCCGATCAACACCGATACGACGAAGGTCCGCGTCTGGTTTGGCGACGATCCCGTCCTGCACGATCCGGGGTTCCAGATTTACTTCCTCGACGACAACGCCTATGGCCGCGAAGAGGACAGGAGCTTCTGGGTGAAAGGAGAATCGCGCGCCGAGTTTCTCATCAAAACCGATCGGCCCATGAAGCGGCTGATCCTGAACCTCAGTCCGGGTCCGCTGGATACGACAGTGAAAGCGTCAGTCGATGGCCGCAGCCAGGAAGTAATGGTGCGCGACGCGCAACAGATCTCGTTCACGTTGCCGCCGGGCTTCTGGTACCAGGCGCGCGCCCACGTGTGGGTCGTCTCGATTTCGAGCAGCACGGGGTTTGTCCCGATCTTTCACGGCGCCGGCACGGATACCCGTTTCCTTGGCGTTCGCGTCAAGCCCGTGCTGGTCGAATGAGCCGGATTGCCGTGGTGACGTCCAGCCCGCCAATGGTGGAAGGCGGGCACATGGTGATCGCCCGCTCGCTCGCGCAGGCGCTCCGCGACGCCGGGCACTCCGCCGAGATCATCGTCACGCCGCAGAATCGGTTCGGGCGGCAGGCGTCGGCGTATCTCGCGACGTGGCTGACCGATGTCGGCTCGACCGACGGCCAGCCGATCGATCAGGTGATCAGCCTGCGTTATCCGAGCTACGCCGTGCGGCATCCCCGGCACGTGTGCTGGCTGAATCACACGATGCGGGAGTATTACGACTTGTGGGATCGCTTCAGCGCCGGGCTGGGCACCGCAGGCCTGCTGAAGGAGCGCACGCGGCGCCTCGCGATCCGCGCCGCGGACCGATATCTCCTCACGCGCAACGTGACCAGGCTGTTCGTTCAGTCGCGCACGATCCAGCAGCGGCTCGCGATGTGGCCCGAGCTTCAATCGACCATTCTGTACCCGCCGGCCCCCCAGCGTGCGTATCGATGCGACGAGTATGGCGACTATGTATTCATGGTCTCGCGGCTGACCCCGCTGAAGCGCGCGGACCTGCTGATCAACGCGCTGGCCGAACCTGAGGCCGCCGGCATACGGGCCATCATCGCCGGCGAGGGTGAAGATCGCGGTCGGCTGGAAGCTCTTGCGGCCGGTCTTGGATTGACCAGCCGTGTGACCTTCGGCGGCCGTCTCACCGACGCGCAGCTCGTCGATCATCTGGCGCGCTGCCGGGCCGTGTGCTTTCCGCCTTTCGAGGAGGACTACGGCTTTGTGACCGCGGAGGCATTCGCGTCGCGCAAGGCCGTCATCACGTGCCGCGACAGCGGCGGGCCCGCGGAGCTCGTTGGAGACTGCGTGAACGGTTTCATCTGCGATCCCACACCACAGTCGCTCGCTGCCGCTCTGCGCCGCGTCATGGACGACGTGAGGGTCGCCGAGAAAATGGGCGCTGCGGCGTATGCAGCGGGCGCCCAACTGAACTGGGTGAATACCGTGGCGCAGCTCACCGCCAACGCCACAGACAAACACCGAAGTCCAGAGCCAGACGTCAATGCCACAGACAAACACCGAGGTACACAGACAGATCTGAACGCCACGGAAAAACACGGTAGTACCCAAACAGATCGTTAGCCCCGGGCTCTGTTGACCACGCCTCGTCCGTGCTCATCTGCGCTCCTCGGTGTTTTGCTGTGGCCTTCTTCTGTGGCAGATTAGACAAACATGCCCTACAAATCGCCGCTCGAAACGCGGCTCGCCAAGAAGGTCACCAGGGCAATCAGCGAGTACACGCTGATTGAAGATGGCGACCGCGTGATGGTCGGCCTCTCGGGTGGGAAGGACAGCTGGGCGCTGCTGAATATTCTCGACGTGCTGCGAAAGCGCGCGCCGATATCGTTTTCGCTCGTGGCCGTGACCGTGGACTCCGGGTATGACGGCTATCGCCACGACCTCATCGCGAGCACGTGCGAACACCGGGGCTGGGAATACCGCATCGAGCACACTGAAATCGGCGCCGACATGGACGACCTGCTCGACGGCGCGACGCCGTGTTCGCTGTGCGCGCGGCTCCGCCGAGGCGTGCTGTATCGCCTCGCGACCGAGGTCGGCGCCACGAAGATCGCGCTCGGCCATCATCTGGACGACTTCGTCGAGACGCTCCTCCTGAACCTGTTCTTTGCGGGGGCGCTCAAGGCGATGCCGGCGCGGCTCGTCTCGGACAACGGGGAACACGTCGTGATTCGTCCGCTGGTGTACGTCACCGAAGGGGAAGCGCGCGCCTACGCGAAAGACGAAGCGTTGCCGATCATCAGCTGCTGCTGCCCCGCGTGCGGCGATCTCAGCCTCCAGCGGCAGCGCGTAAAACGGCTGATCGCTCAGCTCGAGGTCGAACATCCCGAGGTCAAGAACTCGATGATCCGAGCGCTCGGGAACGTCGCAAGCCGCCACCTCCTCGACCGCCGTCTCAATCCGTTGGCGGAGCTGCGCGGTGCTGCTCTTGCCAGTGGAGCGGTGCCGTTGGTGTTGAAACGATAGTTACCAGTTGCCAGTCACCAGTTGCCAGCTGCCAGTTACTAGTTGCCAGTTACGAGATTTCTCCGGCTCCGTCCGAACTGGAAAACTGGGTAATGGCAACGGGCAATTGGCAATTGGCAACTGGGAACTGGAAACTGGAAACTGGCAGCTGGAAACATCTGCCGGAGATCTCATTGATGAAACGCGTGTCAGCAATCGTGATGGTTCTCGCGGCCTGTGCGTCCTCCGCCGATGCGCAGCAGCGGCCGCTCGTCACCGAAGATCCGGAGACGATCGGCGCAGGTCTGGTTCTTCTCGAGGGGGGCATCGATGAGCAGCGTGAAGTGTTTTTTCCAGCTTCAGGCCTTCAGGGTAATCTGCTGAGGTTTCCGACGCTCGGGGTGAGTTTCGGCATCAGCTCGATCGCCGAGCTGCAGATTGACGGCGGCCTGTACAACCGGCTGTCTATCACGTCGCGGCGGGATGCGCCGCTCTCGAATCAGCTCAACTTCACGGGCGATCGGACGCACGCAGTGGAGGATATCGTCGTGGCCACCAAGATCCGCCTGCTTGCGGAAACGCCCGCGCGGCCGGCATTTGGCGTTCGCCTGGCCACGAAGCTTCCCAACGCCAGCAACGAAAGCGGCCTCGGTTTGGACACGACCGACTTTTATGCCTCCGCGCTGCTGGGCAAGACCGTGCAATCGATCAGGTTTGTCGGCAACGTCGGCTTGGGAATTCTCGGCGATCCCGTGCGCGGCGATCGCCAGAATGATGTGCTGACCTACGGCCTCTCCATCGCACGCGCGGTGCGGCAAGGCCTCGAGGTCGTCGGCGAAGTCAACGGAAGGCTGGACACCCGTGGGGGGACAGCGCCGATCGGAACCGAGAGCCGAGGCGCCATGCGAGTCGGCGGCCGCTTTACGCGATCGACCCTGCGCGCCGATGCCGGATTAATCTTTGGGATGACGTCGCGCGATCCCAGTATTGGTCTCACGGCCGGCCTGACGTGGGTATTCAAAGGCTTCACGATTCCCTGACCCCTGTCCAACTCGCGGATGACCGTCAAGCCACGAACACGGTGCACACGTGTGCCATACGCGTCCGATCAGCACGCCACCGCACACGCGTACTTCCGCGGTCTCTTCAAACGACCGAGTTTCAGGCCTCCCGCGTCCCCATCACTGGCGTATGGCATCGTCAAGCAGAGCGAGGCCTTCACGTTCAGGGCGGTGCTCGGCGGAGCGTACGCCCCGTGGCGTGCGCCCACCTGCCAGATGTATGCGCGATGGGGGCGACGGCCGTGAGCGCATGATGTGCGCCACGATCGCACACGCCTCCGCACATACCCGCGCGCACCCGCACGCCTGACCCGCAAAGAACCTGCAAAGTCGTCGATTCTACCCATCTGCCGCTGGCCCGACAGTTGCTGATACCCGCACATCGCCCGTGGTTTGTCAGCCGACGAAGGAGTGCGTACTCGTGAAGGAAGCCCCCTACGGAAACGTTCTCGTGAAAACAGGCACACACAGCTTTTCCACGAAGCTCGTGGAAAGCGGCTTGATCAGCCGGCATGACGTCGCCGTCGCCGAGCAGCACGCGCTGCGAGAGCAGCTGCATCTGGTCGACGCAGTGGTGGCACTGGGGTTCGTGCGCGAGAACGACAGCTACGCGGCGCTTTCCGCCTCCTTGGGCACAGAGATGGTCAATCTCGCCGAGACGGCATCGAGCGAGCTGGCAATACGGCTCGTGCCCGAGCGACTTGCGCGCCGCCACTCCGTGATTCCGCTCACGGTCGACAATCGTCTGTTGACGTTTGCGACCTCGCAACCATTCAATCCTGAAGCGGAACGCGACCTGGCCTTCGCGTCGGGACGACGCACGAAAATGGTCGTCGCGTCGCGGTCGGCGGTGCTCGACGCGCTCGATCGATGCTACCCGAAACTCCGGCAGCTCGACGTGCTCGCCGAGCGCCTGCGATCCGAGCGCCCCGACGTCGAAAGTAGCGACACGAACGGTTCGGGCGACACAGTCTCGACGGTGATTGAGCTGTGTGACCACCTGATCGGCCGCGCGGTAGAAGTCGGCGCGAGCGATGTGCACGTGGAATCCAGCAACGGCGGAACCCTCGTGCGGTATCGAATCTGCGGCGTGCTCGAGCCGGTGCTGACGCTGCCGGCGTCGGTCTCGCAGCCGGTGCGGAACCGCTTCAAGATCATGGCGCGCGCCGATATTGCCGTCCGCAACAAGCCGCAGGACGGCGCGTTCAGAGTGAAGGTCAACGGGCGTCCGATCGACGTCCGTCTCTCGAGTCTGCCAACCGTTGACGGCGAAAAGCTCGTGATGCGCGTGATCGACAGCCACAGCCCTCTGCAGACGCTCGAGCGGCTGGGATACGACGACCAGACGCTGGCGCGGTTCGAACGCGCGCTCTCCCGTCCGGACGGCCTCGTGCTCGTCACCGGGCCGACAGGATCCGGCAAGACGACGGCGTTGTATGCGGCGCTCGGGCACCTCAGAACGGGGGCGACCAACATCGTGACCGTCGAGGATCCGGTCGAACGTACGGTGGCCGGCGTGACACAGATCCCCGTGAATACCCGTGCCGGCAACACGTTTCAGGCAACGCTTCGATCGATCCTGCGCCAGGATCCGAACATCATCATGGTCGGGGAGGTGCGCGACGCCGAGGTCGCCCAAATCGTCGGGCAGGCGGCGTACACCGGCCACCTGGTCCTCACCTCAATGCACACCGTCGACGCCGCGACCGCCATTACCCGACTGACCAACCTCGGGCTCGAGGCCTTCAAAGTGGCGGAAAGCCTCTCGGCCATCCTCGCGCAGCGTCTCGTGCGCGCGCTTTGTCCGCACTGCAAACGCACGCACAACGACATCGAAGCACGGCGGCTCGGGATGGAGCATCACATCGCGTCGATTCCCGCATCGGCCGGGACAGGCTGCGAGCACTGCAAGAACACGGGATTTGCCGGGCGCGTGCCGATCGCCGAGCTGCTGACGCCGACTCCGGAGCTGCGCGACGCCATCGGCCGCGGCGCCACGGCGCTCGAGATTCGCGCGGCCATGCGTGCCTCCGGGATTCCGACCATGCGCGAGCAGGCGTTGCGGCTGGTCACGCTGGGGATTACGTCGATCGATGAAGTGAACCGCGTGCTGGCCGAGGACAACGACGCCGCCGGTCACAAGACCCAGAGTCGCCCGCGCGTGCTCGTGACCGACGATGAGCCCATCACCAGGATGCTGGTCAAGCTGCTCCTCGAAAAGCAGAATTTTGAGGTGCTCGAGGCGGCCAACGGCCGCGACGCCGTCGAGATCGCGATCCGCGAGCGTCCGGACCTCCTGATGATCGATCTGAACATGCCCGAAATGGACGGCTACGAAGCGATCACTCGTGTGCGCCGCGAGATGTCGCTGGCAATGATGCCCGTGCTGGTGCTGACCTCGGAAGAGGGGCCCGGAGTGGAACGCCGAGTGCTCGAGCTCGGCGCCGACGATTACATCATCAAGCCATTTGACCCGGAAGTGCTGCTGTCGCGGGTCAATGCGGTATTCCGGCGGCTGAAGGTCATGGCGGCATAGGACCGGAATGACAGCCGTTCGCCGACACACCTTCGCCCTCGGGTTGCTGCTGACCGCCGGTCCGCTCGTCAGCCTCAGCGCCTCACAGGATGCGCACGAGGCGGACATCAAGGCGTCCTTTCTCTATAACTTCGCGAGGTTTGCCGTGTGGCCCGCCGAGGCCGTGCCCCCGGGCGCCCCGCTCACGTTCTGCGTGCTCGGCGATTGGTTTGTCGCCCAGTCTCTCGAGAAAACGATTCAGCGTAAAACGATCGACGGCCATTCGCTGATCGTTGCGAGGCTGAAAGACGACTCGGCGCTGCGTTCATGCCACATGGTGTACGCGGGCCGCGTGGACAAGGCGCGGGCGCTCCAGCTCCTCGGCGCGCTGGACGGCGTGGCGGTTCTGACGGTGAGCGACCTCGACACGTTCACGCAGCTCGGTGGTACCGCTAGCTTCTTTGTTGACGACGAGAGCCGGATGCGGTTCAGCGTCAATATGGATTCCGCGCGCAGGTCCAAGGTCCAGTTGAGTGCCCAGCTGCTCCGCCTCGCAACACTCGTCACCTCGAAGTGACGGTTGTGACGAAACACCTCAGTCGAAGTCGCCCCGGCGCCGCCGGAACCGTCACGGCTGACCGCAAGGATTGATCCCAATGTTGCATCGCGCAAAGACCTGGTTCGCGCATCTCTCGCTCGGGCGGAAGCTGACGGCTATGAGCGTCATCACGACCGGCGGGTCGTTGATCCTCGCCTGCGCGGTGTTCTTCGCGTACGACTTTTCGACATCGCGCGATCGTCTCGTACGCGACATGGGCATGCTGGCTGACGTCATCGGACGAAACAGCACGGCCGCCATCGAATTCGGCGACGCCAAGGGCGCTGCCGAGACGCTCAAAGGCCTCACGCCCAATGCGCACATCGTATCGGCCGTCATCGTGGCGCGGGACGGTACGCCACTCGCCCGGTTCGATCGTAACGGCTCGACGCCGTCCGGTCCGATGCCGTCGTTTCCGCGGGAGGCGGTGCGTGACGGCCAGCGGTGGCACGCGTTCACCGCCGGCGGCCTGACATTGCTTCGGCCGATCGTCTTCGAGCTGGAACCGATCGGGGCCGTCTTCATCGTGGCCGATCAGCGGGACATCTGGACCCGCGCGGCAAGCCTGGGCCAAATCGTCGGGGCGGTGATGTTCGGCACAATCTGGGTCGCGCTCGCCGTGGCCTTCCGTCTGCAGAGGATGATCTCGGGTCCACTGCTGCGGCTGACGGACATCACACGCGCCGTGACCAACGAGCGGCGGTACGACGTGCGCGCCCAGCCGGGCGGCGACGATGAGATCGGAGAATTGATTGGCGGTTTCAACAAAATGCTGGATGAAATCCAGCATCGCGATCTCAGCCTGCTCGGGAACCAGGAAGACTTCGAGCGGACGGTGGAAACCCGGACGGCCGAGCTTCGTTCGGCCAATGCGGACATGATTGTCTCGCGCGACAAAGCCATGGAGGCGAGCCGCGCGAAAAGTGAATTCCTGGCCAACATGAGTCACGAGATTCGCACGCCGATGAACGGCATCATCGGTATGACGGAGCTCGCGCTCGGCAACGAGCTGCACCCGGAAACACGCGAGTGCCTGGACACCGTGAAGATGTCGGCTGAGTCGCTGCTCTCGATTTTGAACGACGTCCTGGATTTCTCGAAGATTGAGTCGCGCAAGCTCGAGATCGAATCGGTCCCCTTCATCCTGAGCGACGTCGTCAACGACATGCTGAAGCCGCTGGCGCTCCGCGCGGATCAGAAGGGGCTCGAGCTCATTTCCCACATTGCATCCGACGTACCCGTAGCGATTGTCGGCGACCCCATGCGACTCCAGCAGGTGCTCGCGAACCTCGTCGGGAACGCCGTGAAGTTCACCGAGCGCGGCCATGTGGTTGTCGAGCTCCGTGAGGAGAAGCGCGGCGAAGATTGCACGATGCTGCACTTCTCGGTGTGCGATACCGGCATCGGCGTCCCGGCTGAAAAGCATGCGACCATTTTCGAAGCCTTCAGCCAGGCGGACGGCTCGACGACTCGCCGATTCGGCGGCACCGGACTCGGGCTCACGATCTCCTCGACCCTGGTGCACCTGATGGGGGGCAGAATCTGGCTCGAAAGCGAGCCTGGCGCGGGAACGACGTTCCATTTCACGCTGCCGTTCGATATCGCGCCCTCTCCGGAGGTGATTCGGGCCCCGCCGCTGCTGGCGAACCTTCCGGTGCTCATCGTGGACGACAACCCGGTCAACCGCCGGATTTTCATCGAACAGTTGACGCGATGGGACATGAAACCGACGGCGGTGAGCGGCGGCCGGGAAGCAGTCGAGGCGCTGCTCGAGGCCTCGCGCAGGGGCCACCCGTTCGTGCTCGTGCTTCTCGACGCCAACATGCCCGACATGGATGGCTTCGGTGTCGCCGAACGGATCGCGGCGCAGTCCGAACTCGCCGGATCCACGATCATGATGCTCACATCGTCAGGGCAGTACGGCGACGCGGCACGTTGCCGGGAAGTGGGCATTTCCGCGTACTTGACCAAACCGGTCAAGCAGGCGGAGCTTCTGAATCAGATCTGTCGCGCCCTGGAACACAACGTGAAGAGTCCAGAGGCGGGAGAGCCGGCCGTCCGCGTTCTGGCGCAGCCGGTGCGCTCGTCCAGGATCCTGCTCGCCGAAGACAACCTCGTCAATCAACGAGTGGCCCTCGGCATCCTGGCGCGCCGAGGCCACCATGTGACCGTCGCGAACAACGGCCTGGAAGCGATTGATGCCGTGCAGCGGGAACGTTTCGACCTCATCCTGATGGATGTGCAGATGCCGGAGATGGGTGGATTTGAAGCGACGGCAATCATTCGCGAGCGCGAAGCGACGAGCGGGCAGCACATACGGATCGTGGCCATGACGGCGCACGCCATGACGGGCGATCGCGAACGGTGCCTGGCGTCAGGGATGGATGGTTATCTCTCGAAGCCCATCAACCAGCGCCTTCTTTTCGAGGTCGTGGAGCAGGAATCCGCAGGGGCCGCGCCGACCGTCGAAGCCGCTGTGCAGGCGCCCTTGTTCAACGAGAGCGAACTCATGACTCGTCTTGGTGGAGACGTGGACCTGCTCGCTGACGTGATCCAGATTTTCCTCGATGACTGTCCGAAGCGTCTGGCGGCCATCAAGAACGCGGTGGACCTGAAGGCCGCAGAGCTGATCCGCACGACGGCGCACGCCCTGAAGGGGGCCGCGGGCACGCTGTCTGCCACCGCCGTATTCGACGCCGCACAGGCGCTCGAGCGTCTCGGCACGGAAGGCCGCCTCGAGCCGGCGGAAGCCGCGTGGAGAATCCTGGCCACCGAGGCGTCGAACCTGATGGACATCTTCCGTCAGATGAACGCGGCCAAAACTGCGGGGACATCATGCGCGCACTGATTGCCGACGACGATCCTGTGAATGCCGCCGCGCTGGCGGGGTCGCTGCGGCGCTGGAATTTCGAGGTCCGCGTCGCCCACGACGGCGCGGAGGCCTGGGCGCTTTGCGGAGAGTTTCGCCCGTCGCTGGCGATTCTGGACTGGATGATGCCCGGCGTCGACGGCATCGAGTTGTGCCAGCGTATCCGGCAGGCGCCGGAACATGCGCACATGTACGTGTTGTTGCTCACGGGGCGCGACAGCCGCGTCGACGTTGTCGCCGGCCTTGACGCGGGCGCGGATGACTATCTGGTGAAACCGTTCGACGCCGAAGAGCTCCGGGCCCGCGTCCACACCGGCCTGCGGATTGTGACGCTGCAGAATCGACTGGCCGAGCAGGTCGCGGTGCTGCAGGAGTCAATCGCCAACGTCAGGCAGCTCAAAGGGCTGCTGCCGATGTGCAGCTACTGCAAGAGCATTCGCAATGACGGAGATTACTGGCAACAGTTGGAGGCTTACATCTCGGATCACTCCGAGGCGGAGTTCTCGCACGGCATCTGTCCGGCCTGTCTCGAGCGCGCAAGGCGGGAATTCGATGTCGAAGGAAATCCCTGATCTCTAATCACGAATCACCGATCTCATAGAATCTCGTCACCGCCGCAATCTCTTCAACGACTCGCGCGTCATCCCAGCCGAGCTCCGCCGCGGCGATGCGCGCCGAACGCTCGACCGCGTGACGCGGCGGCGCGCCTGCCGATCCCATCCCGGTCCGCCGCACGACCATGTCGGTCAGTCGTACGGCCATCTCGTGCCGAATGACGTGGACGATTTCCGCGCCGAGCGTGTCGGTGCCGGGACTGACCGGGGCGCTCAGATCGACGCGCTCGTGCATGACGCGGATGACGTCGGCGGCTGCCTCCGCGTACAGGCGGATGAGATGACGGATGACAGGAAGCGGAACATCGACGCGGAGTCCCCGAGCGGTTTCAATCGCGAGGGCTTCGTGGTCCGCGATTCCCGCGCCTGGCAACGGCGTCACGGCGGTCCGGGATGGAGGAAGACGCGTGCCGAGACGTTTCGCGATGACCCGAGTTGTCCGTTCGGCGACGCGTCGTGCAGTCGTGTATTTGATCCCGACGACCGTGATCGCTCCCGCAGCGCCGTCGCTGGCATGGTCGAGAATCTCCGCAGAGGGTTTGAGCTCGGCAGCCCCTCCGCGGCCCGCAACCGCGGGGACGATGCCGCGGTGGATGAGCGTCACGTCGGCACGCGACAGCTGCAGTGCTGGAAAGGCGTGGTTCGCATCGGCCACGAACGCATCGATCTCGGCGTCGCTGACGGCGAGGTCCTCCGGCTGTGCGAAACGGGCCGACTGGCTCGTGCCGACGAGCGCCCGCCCGCGCCAGGGCACGAGCGTCAACATCCGGCCGTCGCGCCCCGGCGCAGCGAGGGCCATGTCGCTCGCGCTCTTCGACGTGAGCAGGTTCATCGCTTTCACGAGAGGAAAGGGACGGGGCACGCCGAAGAGCCGCATGATGTCGCCGGCCCGCGCTCCGGCAGCATTCAGCGTCATGCGCGCTTTAATAGGGAAGGTGGCGCCTGTCAGCCTATCGCGGACAACCATCCCCGCAATCCGTCCGCCCTCTCTGATCGGCTCGATTGCTTCCGCATAATTGGCCAGATCGGCGCCGGCCCGATCGGCCGCGGCGGCGAAGGCAAACGTCAACCGGTCGGCCTCGACCATCTGGTAGTCGTACCACTGCGCGCCACCGGTCAGCCTGTCTGGCCGTACTCCAGCAAAGAGGCGCAGGGTCGCCGCCTTCGAGACAAGTCGCGGCGTTGGCAGGTGCAGTTCGGGTTCGACGCCGTCGTTGCGATGCCGGCCCAGCCACGTGTCGAGTTTGAACGCGCCCCGAAGCGCGAGGCGGTTCTTCGCCACTGAGCGATACGTGCCGACGAGGAACGGCAGCGGCCTGAGGAACCAGGGTGCGATGCGGGCAAGCGCGCGCCGCTCGCCGATCGATTCCCGCGCCCGCTGCAGGTGACCCGAACCCAGCGAGCGAAGACCCCCATGGGCCGTTTTCTGATGATTGAAGGACGCGCCGCTTCCGAGATCATTTGCCTCGACGAGGGCCACGCGCAGGCCTCGGCTTGCCGCGTCATACGCGCAGGCGAGGCCGTGAATGCCGCCCCCGATGACGAGCACGTCGTACGTGCCGGCGTTGAAGCGTGTCAGGTCGCGCGCGCGCATAGCAGAGGTTTTATCTTATAGTAGGCGCAGTGTCATCCTCGGGCGCGCCATCGACCGCCGACGTACGCGATTACTGGAACCGTCACATTCACGATCTCGAGATCACCGCGCACCCGGTCGGATCTCCGGGATTTTTCGCCGATCTCGACCAGTATCATTTCGAGAAACTCCATCACCTCCTACGCCTCGTCGACTTCGGCGGCTATGAGGGTCGCCGCGTGCTCGAAGTTGGATGCGGCGCCGGCACCGATCTCGCGCGTTTTGCGAGAGGAGGCGCGCTGGTATCGGGGGTCGATCTGTCGCCGTCTGCGATTGCGCTGGCCCGCCAGAACTTCGACCAACAGGGGCTGCAGGGGGATCTGCGGGAAGCCGACGGAGAGCATCTGCCGTTTGCCAACGACACGTTCGATCTCGTCTATGCGCATGGCGTCGTCCAATACACCACAAATCCGCAACGGCTCGCCGACGAGTGCCGGCGCGTGCTCAGACCAGGAGGCGAGGCGGTCTTTCAGGTGTACAACCGGATCTCATGGCTGAATGCGTTGTCGAAGCTGATGAAAGTGCCGCTCGAGCACGAGGATGCGCCCGTGCTCTTGAAGTACAGCGCCGCCGAGTTTCGCGGCCTGCTCAAGGGGTTCCGCGACGTACGCATCGTTGAAGAGCGGTTTCCGGTGAAGTCCCGGCTGCATGGAGGCTGGAAGGGCAGGGTGTTCAACACGTTCTTCGTCGGGGCGTTCAACGCGCTTCCCCGGCCGCTCGTCCGGCGATTCGGATGGCACCTGCTGGCCTTTTGCCGCAAATGATGCCTCTTACGCTCGTGAAAGCCCACGCGTTCGGAAACGATTTCATCCTCGTCGAGTCGCGGGCGATAGCGGCCGCCGCCGATCTCCCCGCGCTGGCCCGTGGCATCTGCGCGCGCCATCGGGGAATTGGCGCCGATGGCCTGATCGTGTATTCGACGACCTCCACCGGAGCGTCGATGCGCCTCCTCAATGCTGATGGCAGCCGATCCGAAGTATCAGGCAACGGGGTCCGCTGTCTGGCGGCCTGGATTGCGTCGCAGAGAGGCGTACCGATGCCGGGGCAACAGGCGCCGATCGAGATTAGGACCGACGCCGGCCTCAAGCGGCTCGAACTGCTCGCGTACGAAGACGGCCGCTACACGTTCCGCGCGGAGATGGGCATGCCTGAGCGGATCGTGCTCGAGACAATCGACGTCGAGGGCGCGTCGGTCGACGCGGTGACGTTGCGCGTCGGCAACCCGCAATGCGTGGTCCTTGGCGACGTCACAGAAGAGCGGCTGCACACGCTTGCGTCCGCGCTGGCGGTGCATCCCCATTTCCCGGAAGGCACGAACGTGGAGCTGGCGGCCGTCGAAGCGCCGGACCGCGTCAGGATCCTGATCTGGGAGCGCGGGGTGGGCCCGACAGAGGCGTCCGGAACGGGCGCGTGCGCGGCTGCCGTGGCAGCGATCCAGTTCGGCGGCGCCGCGCGGGACGTGGAAATCGTTTCTCCCGGCGGCGCGCAGCGCGTGGAGTGGACCGACGAAGGACTCTTCCTCACCGGCTGGGCCGAGCTCATCGCCGAAGCGGCGTGGCTAGGTCCGCTCTAAGGACGTCATGGACGGATCTCGCGCAGAGGCCGCCGAGATCGCGGAGAAGACAAGTAACGAAGCGGCTGCGAATCGTTCCACCGACGCCGGCCGTTCGTCTCGCTCAAGGCCGGCGTATCTCAATCCGCCCTCAACCGCGCGAAGCGCGGTCGGTGGAACGCTCTTGGCAGCCCTTTCTCGGCGATCTCTGCGACTCTCTGCCTGAGATCGTCTTCTCCGCGTGGGGGCGGTTCCGATAGAAGTCGCGAGGGCCGAAGATTCTGCCATCGTCGCGGCGCTGTGACGCGGCGGCCTTTGCGACGCCCCCTACCGCTTGCGCGCAGGGCGTCGAACGGTCCGAAGCGTCGTCGCCGCGTCCACCACGCGAATCTCCGAACGAATCTGTTCGTCAAGGCCCGACACGGCCTGGCTCGCCGCCGCGTAGTTCTCCGCGGCCAGAAGCGTGCGTGCTTTTTGCAGGGCGGCCTCGGCGTCCTTGATCGTCTTCCGCGCGGGAGCCAGCTCGCGGGGAGGCACGTGCGCTTGCTCGGCAACCTTGACCCGTGATTCGAGATGCATCAACGCGGCGTTGACGGTGTTGACCGCGGCTTCACTTGCCCGGCGGGCCTTGGCCTTGTTGTCGCCCGCTGCCGTCGCGGCTTCCTGCGCTCGATCGCTGGCATCGACGGCGCGCGAGAGCGCGAGGCGGTAATCGCGCTGGTCCACGGCTTCGTGCGACTGTTGAAGCGCGGCGAGGGCGGCGGCGTATGCCTCAGGCGCGTATTGATCCGCGCCGGCAGCGCGCGCACTGTCGATGGCCTGTTGCGCGCGATCGATCTCTTTCTGGGGAGGCGCCGAGCAGGCCGCGGAGAGCACGAGCGCGCAGATCATCGCGCACAGCGGGACGGACAAACGAGGCATCAACACGAAAGTATAGCAGGGTATGGTGTACGATGAAGGCCGTTGCGCCCCACGATCGACCACGTGAGAAGCTGCAGCGACTCGGCGCCGGGGCGCTCGGCGACAACGAACTGCTGGCGATCGTCCTCGGGCACGGGCGGGCACGTGCGAGCGCACTCGATCTGGCCAACGCGGTACTCGGTGCGGCAGATGGGGCCCATGGGCTGGTCCGTACACGGTACGATGAGCTGTGCGCCATTCCCGGGATCGGCAGTGCGCGAGCGGCGCAGATTCTCGCCGCGGTCGAACTCGGCCGCCGGACCCTGACGCGGGCGGCCCGCGAGCGCGTGCAGATCGTGAGTCCCCGGGCGGCGGCCGAGTTTCTGCTGCCGCAGTACGGCAACCGTCCCGTCGAGCAATTCGGCGTGCTGTTGCTCGATACGAAACATCGCGTGCTGCGGACGCTCGTGCTCTCGGTCGGGACGCTCGACGCCAGCATCGTCCATCCGCGCGAGGTGTTTGGCGCCGCGGCGGCAGCCGGCGCGGCCGCGCTGGTGCTGTTTCACAACCACCCGTCGGGCGATCCGAAGCCGAGCCAGGACGACGTCCAGTTGACGCGGCGGCTGGCGGCAGCGGGCGTCCTGATGGGCATTGATGTCATCGATCACGTCATCCTGGCAGACGTGCAGTATTACAGCTTCAAGGAAGAGGGCACCTTCTAGTTGGCGACGCTTTACTTCGACTGTTTTTCCGGCGCGTCCGGGGACATGATCCTTGGCGCTCTGCTGGATCTGGGGCTACCGCTCGACGGGCTCCGCGCAGCGCTGGGCAGTCTGGCCATTGAATTCGGAGAGGTGACGTCCGAACGCGTCAGCCGGGCGGGCATTGCGGCAACGAAGTTTCGTCTTGTCGAAAAGACTGGGGACCCGGCGGCCTCGCAGGCGCATACGCACCATCACCTCAAGCACATCGTCGCGGCCATCCGCCGGTCGTCGTTGACCCCGGAGGGACAGGATCGGGCCGTCCAGTTGTTCGAGCGGCTGGCGGAGGCGGAGGCGGCCGTCCACGACACGCCGATCGAGCGCGTCCACTTGCACGAAGTGGGGGCACTTGATTCGATCATCGATATCGTGGGAGCCGTGTACGGCTTCGAGTGGTTCGGCAGCGCGGACGTGGTGGCGTCGCCGCTCAATGTGGGAGGCGGGACCGTACGGTGCGCGCACGGCATGTTTCCGGTGCCGGCACCCGCGACCGCTCGCCTTCTGTCCGATGCGCCGGTGTATGGCAGCGGGACGACGGAACTGGTGACGCCGACCGGCGCGCTGCTGATCACGTCGTACGCCCGGGAGTTCGGGCCGCTGCCGCCTATGCGCATCCACGGCATTGGCTACGGGGCAGGGGATCGCGATCCCAAGGAAGCGCCCAACGTGTTGAGAGTCTTCCGCGGCGAACGCCTCGAGACTGGCGCGGACGAACGGATCGTTCAGATCGACTGCGAGATCGACGACATGAATCCGCAGCTCTTCGGCCCGCTGATGGATCGCCTGGCGGACGCCGGGGCACTGGATGTGTTCTATGCGGCCGTGCAGATGAAGAAGAACCGGCCCGGGACGCTGGTTACGATCATCGCGCCGCCAGCGAGGCGGGAAGCGATTGCGGGCGTGCTCTTCACCGATACGACGACGATCGGCATGCGATATCAGGAGATGCGCCGGGACACCCTCGATCGCGAGATCCGTTCCATCGACACGCCGCTCGGCCCGGTGCGCTTCAAGATCGCGAGCCGGGCGGGCCACGTGCTCAATGCCGCACCGGAGTTCGATGATTGCGCGCGCATCGCGACGGAGCGCGGCATGGCGATCAAGGAGGTGCAGGCCGTCGCCTCGCGCGCCTGGCTCGATACACGATCGGCCGGGGGGACCTAAACGGTTGGCGGCGGCGGCTGGCGGCTAGCGGTTGGCGACTCGCGGTTCGCGGCTCGGGATTCGGGATTCGGGATTCGGGATTCGGATGAGTGATTAGAGATTAGGGATTCGGAAATGGACCGCTTCTATCTGACGACCGCGATCGACTATGTGAACAGCCGGCCGCATCTGGGAACGGCGTACGAGAAGATCGCCGCCGACGTGGTCGCGCGCTACAAGCGGCTCTGCGGCATCGAGACCCATTTCGTGATGGGCAACGACGAGCACTCGCAGAACGTATTCCGCAAGGCGCGCGAGCTCGGCGAGGATCCGCTCGCGTATTGCGATCGCATGGCGCAGGAATTCCTCGACGTCTGGAAGCGTTTGGATATTTCCTTCGACGATTTCATCCGCACGACAGAGCCGCGTCACAAGGCAGGCGTTCAGGAACTCGTGCGCCGGATGACGGCGGCGGGCGACATCTTCGAGGGTTATTACGAAGGCTGGTACTGCGAGTCATGCGAGGCCTTCAAGCAGGAGAAGGATCTCGTGGACGGCCTGTGTCCGATTCATCGGACGAAGCCGGAATGGATTCGTGAGAAGAACTATTTCTTCCGCCTGTCCAAATATACAGAGCGGCTTCGCTATCACTTCGAATGGCATCCGGAGTTTCTCGTTCCCGACGCACGGGCCAACGAGATCCTGCGATTGATTGAAGGCGGCCTGGAGGATATTTCGGTCAGCCGCGCCGGGCAGGCGTGGGGCATCCCCATGCCCGACGATCCGTCGAGCGTGATCTACGTGTGGGTCGATGCGTTGATCAATTACCTCAGCGCGGTCGGGTACGGCACCAATCCCGAGATGGTGGAGAAGTGGTGGCCGGCCGACCTGCACGTGGTTGGGAAGGACATCACGCGGTTTCACGCGGTTATCTGGCCTGCGATGTTGATGAGCGCCGGTCTGCCCGTGCCCCGCCAGATCTTCGGGCATGGGTGGGTCAACTTCCGCGGTGAAAAAATGAGCAAGTCGCTCGGCACGACCGTCGAGCCGCTCGAGGCCGCGCAGCGATTCGGCGCCGATCCGCTTCGTCTGTATCTGGTGAAGGAGATCGCGTTTGGCAACGACGGCGATTTCACGTGGGAACGGTTCGAGGATCGATACAACGTCGACCTCGCGAACAATCTCGGCAACCTGGTCAGCCGGATTTCGGCGATGGCCGAGAAATATCGGGGAGGCCGGCTCTCAGGGTCCGGCAAGGAGGGCCGTCTCGCCGAGGCCGGGCGGTCGTGCCTCGAGGCCTATGCCGCCGCGATGGACGGGTTTGCGCTGGAAGGGGGGGCCGCTGCGGCGTTCCGGCTGCTCGATGCGGCCAACGAGTTCATTGCCAGCACCGAGCCGTGGGTGCTCGCCCGCAACGCCGCGCGCGCCGATGAACTGAGCCAGGTCCTGTTCGATGTCGCGGAAGCCGTGCGCGTCGCGGGGGTCCTGCTGCTGCCCATCATGCCGCGGTCGGCGGCGGAGATTCTGCGCCGGGTCGGCGAAACGAAGACGATCGGCGACATCCGTTTGTCGGATGCTGCCTGGCGTGCCGAAGGTGAACGTATCATCGCGAAAGCTGACGCACTCTGGCCGCGGTCCGAGTCAAGTCAAAGGAGCACACGCGTGGAAGAGACGAATAATCCGGGCGCCGCGCCCGCGCAACTACCCGCCCCCCCGAGCGCGCCCGTGGCCGCCGTGCCGGCGCCTCCGCCGGCAGACTGCAGGATCACGATCGACGACTTCATGAAGGTCGATCTGCGGACCGCAAAAGTGCTGGCCGCGGAGAAAGTCCCCAATTCGCGAAAGCTGGTCAAGTTGAGCATCGACGTCGGCACCGAACAACGCACGCTGGTGGCCGGCATTGCCGAAGCTTACGAGCCCGAGGCGCTCGTCGGCCGGACGATCGTCATGGTGTTCAACCTCAAGCCCGCGAAGCTGATGGGGATCGAATCGAACGGCATGGTGCTGGCCGCCAGTCCCGAGGGAGGCAAACCGACGCTCGTCAGCTTCGACGCCGACGTGCCGCCGGGCACACGGGTGCGCTGAACCTTCATGATCGATTCGCACTGCCATTTAGCGGGGGAGGAGTTCGCGGCCGACCTGGACGCCGTGGTTGCTCGCGCCCGCGACGCCGGCGTAACAGGCGCGTTGTGCATCCTCGCGGCGGGAGACGACGCCGAGTCGAGGCGTGCCGCAACCGTGCGGCAAGCCTGGCCCGGCATTTGGTTCGCCGCAGGCATTCATCCGCATCAGGCGGGGGAGTTCGCCGGCCGGCTGGAGGATGCGAGTGAGACAGTACGGCGCGCGGTCGAGGAGCATCGGGCATGCGCGATAGGCGAGATCGGCCTCGATTACCATTACGATTTCTCGCCTCCTGCCGTCCAGCAGGACGTCTTCCGCGCGCAGGTGGGACTCGCCGTCGAGCTTGGCTTACCCGTCATCATCCACACGCGCGAAGCAACCGACGACACGTTCCGGATTCTGCGCGAGGCCGGCGCCGGCGGCGTCCGCGGCGTGTTTCATTGCTTTACCGGCGACGACGCCATGGCGCGCGCCGCCTTCGATCTGGACTTTTACCTGTCGTTTGCCGGCATTGTCACGTTCCCTCGTGCCGAGACTATCCGGGCGGTCGTGAAAGTGGCCCCCGCCGGGAGGTTTCTGACCGAAACAGACGCCCCCTACCTCGCGCCGGTGCCGCACCGCGGCCGTCGAAACGAGCCGGCATACCTTGCCGAGGTCGTTGCCAAGCTGGCCGAAATCCGCGGCGCGCCGGTGGCCGATGTGGCCGCCCAGGCGACCAGCAATTTCAAAACGCTCTTCAGTGGCGGCGGAAGCCACTCAAACGTAACGGCTTAGCGCGTTGACACTCCGCGCGGAAGTTCAGTATTGTGAAGCGGTCGTTTCGACCGACACTCCCCTTTTGGCCGACATAATGCAAAACTCCCCGCCGTCAGTCGACCTGGCGCAGATCTTCGAGCCCATCCGCGAAGATCTGGAGGCCGTTGAACGGGAATTCGTCGAACACATCCAGTCCCGCGTGGCGCTGATTCCCGAAATGGGGCGCTACATCCAGAACAGCGGCGGCAAGCGGGTACGTCCGGCGGTCCTGCTGATGGCTGCACGGCTGAGCGGGTACCAAGGGGACCGTGCCGTGTTGTACGCGTCGGTCGTGGAGTTCATCCACACTGCCACGCTCGTGCACGACGACATCATCGACGGCGCGGATCTGCGCCGCGGCCGTCTCGCCGTGCACTCGCGCTGGGGCAACGACATTACAGTGCTGCTCGGGGATTACCTCTACATCAAGTCGATGGCGATGGCCTTGACGCAGGACTCGCTGGAGATCATCCGGCTGCTCTGCGACGTCACGCTGCGGATGATCGAAGGGGAGCTGTATCAGCTGACGAAGACCGGCGAGGTGGACATCTCGGAAGATGAACACTTCGAGATCATCCGCCGCAAGACCGCCTTCCTGTTCGGCGGCTGCGCGCAGATCGGGGGCATGCTGGGTGCGGTCAGTCCGGAGCGTGAGAGCGCGCTGCGGGACTACGGCTTCAACCTCGGCATTGCATTCCAGCTGGTGGACGATCTGCTCGACTACACGGCGGACCAGGCCGCGCTCGGGAAGCCCATTGGCGGCGATTTGCGGGAAGGGAAAGTAACGCTGCCGATCATCTTCCTTCTGCAGCGCGGCGGCGAGAATGCCGATCGGCTGATTCGCACGGTGGTGCAGGAGCGCGCGGTGTCGCCCGATCAGTGGCGCGACATCCTCGCCCTGCTCCGCGAGCACCGTGTCACCACCCTCGCGTACGAGCGTGCGGTCGAATACGCGAACCGCGCGAAGAGCTGCCTCGCCGCATTCCCACCCAGCCGCGAGCGGGATGCGCTCATGGCGCTGCCCGATTACGTCCTCGCACGCGATCGGTAGGCCGGCAGCGCGAGGCGTGTGCGACTCGCGAACCGCGAACCGCGAATCAAGATGGACCCCTCCACCCGCATCAGTCAGCTCCGCAAAGACATTCGCCATCACGAAGAGCGGTACTACCTTCACAACGATCCCGAGATTTCAGACGAAGAGTTCGACCGGCTGCTCCACGAGCTCGAGCGGCTCGAAGCGGAGCACCCCGATCTCGTCACGCCGGACTCGCCGACCCAGCGCGTCGCCGGCCGTCCGACCGAAGGGTTCCCGACCGTCGAGCACATCGCACCGATGCTCAGCCTCGACAACGCCTACAACGAAGTGGAGTTGCGTGCATTCGACGAGCGCGTGCGCAAGGGCGCGGGCCTCGGCGACACTCCGGTGGCCTACGTCGCTGAGCTGAAAATTGACGGGTTGAGTATCGCGTTGACCTACGAGGCCGGCCGGCTCGTGCGTGGCGCGACACGAGGCGACGGCGTGCGCGGTGAAGAGGTCACGGCCAACGTACGGACGATCCGCTCGATTCCGCTGGCGCTCCGCGACGGACCGCCTGGACGGATCGAGGTCCGTGGCGAAGTGTACCTGCCGCGTACTTCCTTTCTTCGCATGAACGTCGAACGGGAAAAGGAAGGCGAGCCGCTGTTCCAGAACCCGCGCAACGCGGCCGCGGGCACGATGCGGAATCTGGAGCCAGCCCTGGTGGCAAAGCGGAAGCTGGCGGCATTCGTGTATCAGATTGTCGTACCTAACGTAGGGGAGGTTCCCAAACAGTCGCTACCCGATAACCACCACGACCTGCTGCACGCGTTGCGCACATGGGGACTCCCGGTGGAACTGCACTTCCAGGCGTGCGCGGGGATAGACGAGGTCATCGCGTTCTGCCAGCGTTGGGCGGACGGCCGTCAGGGCCTCGAGTTCGATACCGACGGCGTCGTCGTCAAGGTCAGCGACCTTGCGCTCCGCGAGCGGCTGGGGACGACGGCGAAGTTTCCGCGGTGGGCCACGGCGTTCAAGTTTCCCGCACAGCAGGCGCGCACGAAGCTGCTTCGGATCGACGTCAACGTCGGCCGCACCGGGGCTAACACGCCGTACGCGGTGCTGGAGCCCGTCTTCCTCGCGGGCTCGACCATTTCGATGGCCACACTGCACAACGCTGACGACCTCGCGCGCAAGGATCTGCGTGAGGGGGACACGGTCATCATCGAGAAGGCCGGAGACGTCATTCCGCGCGTCGTCGCGCCGATTCTCAGCCTCAGGCCGGAAGGCTCCGTGCCTTGGGTGATGCCTGCGACCTGCAAGGTGTGCGGGAGCGAACTGTGGCGGGACGAAGAGGAAGTCGTGTGGCGCTGCGAGAACTCGTCGTGTCCCGCACGGCTCCGGCGCAGCCTCGAGCACTTCGCCTCCCGGAGCGCCATGAATATCGAAGGCCTGGGAGAATCGCTCGTCGATCAGCTGATCGAGCAGGGGCTCGTGAGGGACTTCGCCGATCTTTACCACCTGGACACCTCCCAGATCGAGAACCTCGTGGTCGCTCCACGCGCACCGCGCTCGGAACGGGCAGTTCCGCGCAAGTTGGGCAAGGTCGGCCGCAACGTCGTGGAACAGATCGCGCGCAGCAAGGAGAACGATCTCTCGCGATTGATTTACGCGCTGGGCATCCGGCACGTCGGCGAGAAGGCGGCCGCCACCCTCGCGCGCTATCTAAGGACGATGGACAAGATGCTGGAGGCGCCGATCGAGGCGCTGCAGACCGTGCCCGACATCGGCCCCGTCGTCGCCGCATCGGTTCGGGCCTTTGCCGACGAGCCCCACAATCGTGCGCTCGTCGCGAAGCTCGCCGCCGCCGGCGTGAACATGACCACCCGCCAGGCCGAGCCGGAGGAGGCCACCCCGGGTCCCCTCGCGGGCAAGACGTTCGTCCTGACCGGCACGCTCGAGACGATGTCCCGGGAAGAAGGCGCGGCCGCCATCGAGCGGCTCGGTGGCAGGGTCACCGGTTCGGTGAGCCGGAAGACCTCCTATCTGGTTGTGGGCGCGGATGCAGGCAGCAAGGTCGAAAAAGCCCGCGAATTAGGGGTTGCGACGCTCACTGAGGATGAATTCAAGCGGCTTATAATGTCAGAGTAGCGGCTGGCTCGTCCCTCGACGTTGCCTGGGACGACGCTCAGCCCCGAGGCATGGCCGGGTTACCTGAGATGTCCAAGCGTTTCACGTTTGTCACCGTCGCGCTCTCCGCCGTGGTGGCGTTTCTTGTCGGCTTGATCATTGCCGGCGAGTTCACGCCGTCGACGATCGTCGCGGTCGCGCCTCGCGCCGTCGGCCGTGGGGAACCGGCACGAACGGCGAGCCTTTCGGCGCTGCCGTCGGTCGTGAATTTCGCGGACGTGGCGGAACGGATGAACGCGGCGGTCGTGAATATCGACTCGATGTCGAAGGGCAGCGATCCGCGGGATCCGCAGCGATACTTCCGCCGCGGAGACGGGCCGATCGAAGGGCCGTCAGGCCGCGACCTCGACATACCCCGGCAGGGCGCGGGTAGCGGCTTTATCATCGATCACGAAGGGTACATCCTCACGAATCATCACGTCATCGACGCGGCGGAGCGCATTACGGTGACGCTTGCGGACGGGCGCATATTCCGCGCCGAAGTCGTCGGCGCCGATCCGGCCATCGACGTTGCCCTGCTGAAGATTCCCGGCAGCCACGATCTGCCGGAGGCGCCGCTCGGCAACTCCGACGAACTGCGTGTCGGCGAGTGGGTCTGTGCGATCGGGAATCCTCTCGGGTACGTTCATTCGGTCACGGTCGGCGTGGTCAGTTTTATCGGCCGCAAGCTGTTCGACCCGAGCCTGGACGACTACATCCAGACCGACGCGGCGATCAATTTCGGCAACAGCGGGGGGCCGCTGATCAACGCGCGCGGCGAGGTGATCGGGATAAATTCCGCCATCAGTTCCCGCGCGAGCAATATCGGATTCGCCGTGCCCATCAACCAGGCCGTCGGGATTCTCCCGCAGCTCAAGACCAACGGGCGCGTCTCGCGCGGCTACATGGGAGTCCTCCTCACCGATGTGACGCCGGCGCTCCAGCGATCGCTGGGGCTTGCCGGCGCGCGCGGCGTGCTCGTGCAGGACGTCACGGACGGGTCGCCGGCCGAGCGCGCGGGCCTGCATACCTACGACGTCATCCTCGATGTCGAGGGACGCGACATCGGCAGCAATGAGGAATTGATTCGCGATATCTCGGCGCGCCAGCCGGGCACGACCGCGCGTCTCGGCGTCATGCGCGACGCCCGCCGTCTCACGCTGCACGTGAAGCTCGCCGAGCGTCCCGCGCGCGACGAACCTGAGCGAGATGCGCTCGACAGTCGCGCGCATCCTCGGATTCCCGAGCCGGTGCCGGACGCGCCGCTTGGTCTGACGGTGCGGGAGCTCGACCGCGGGTTCATCGGCCGTCTCGAGGTGCCGGACTCGGTCCACGGCGTGATCGTGTCGCGCGTCGATCCAACCGGCGCCGCGTTTTCCGCCTCGGTCCGTCGGGGGTTCGTCATCATGGAGATCAACCGCAAGCCAATCCGCTCCGTGGCCGATTACCAGCGGGTAATTGCGGCAGCCAAGCCAGGCGAAATCCTCGCGCTGTACTGCTACGACCCGACGCTCACGCAGCGCGCGCTCATCACCGTCACGGTGGAGTAAACAGATCGATGGGCCCGATTATTGTCTTAGGTTTCAGGTGTTTTTGTTTTACGTTGGGTTATAGGTTTATTTTCAAAGAGCCGTGCATATGAGCGCTGTGGAGCCAGCCGCAGGTCTCGAACCTGGAACAACGCAAAACCCTAAAACTGAACCTAAAACTTTAAAACCTAAAACCTAAAGCCGAGAATCGCCTCCATCAACCTCATGAAATCCCGCATCCTGGTAATAGACGACGAGGCGGAGATCCGCCGATCGGTGCGTATGATCCTCGAGTACGAGGGGTACGAGGTGGTTGAGGCGTCGAGCGGCCCCGAGGGAGTGGCCATGGCGGAGCGAGAGGCCCCCGACCTGGTGTTCCTCGATATCAAGATGCCGGGCATGGACGGGCTCGATGCCCTGCAGCGCATCAAGGCGTCGAACGAGACGCTGCCCGTCGTGATCATCTCGGGACATGGGACGGTCAGCACGGCCGTCGAGGCGACCAAGGCGGGCGCGTTCGACTTCATCGAAAAACCGCTGGCGAGTGAGCGCGTCCTCGTGACGATCCGGAACGCGCTCGATCAGACGCGGCTGCGTGACGAGAACAAATCGCTGAAGCGGGCGGTCGAAGTCCGTCACCAGATGGTCGGCGAATCGCAGCCGCTCAAGCAGGTGTGGGATGCGATCAAACGGGCCGCGCCCACCAACGCCACCGTGCTGCTGCTCGGTGAAAGCGGGTCCGGCAAGGAACTCGTCGCACGGTCGATTCACCGGAACAGCCTCCGCAGCCGCGATCGGTTCGTGCAGGTCAACTGCGCAGCTATCCCTGAAGAGTTGATCGAGTCGGAGCTCTTCGGCCACGAGAAAGGGTCGTTTACCGGCGCCACCGAAAAGCAGATCGGCAAGTTCGAGCAGGCGGATCACGGCACGATCTTCCTCGACGAGGTCGGCGACATGAGCGCAAAGACGCAGGCGAAGGTGCTGCGTGTGCTCCAGGAAGGCGAGGTCGAGCGTCTGGGCTCCGCCCGTACGATCAAGGTGGACGTCCGGGTGATCGCCGCGACGAACAAGGATCTGGAAGCGGAAATCGAGAAGGGAACGTTCCGCGAGGACTTGTACTTCCGATTGAGCGTGATCCCGATCCGGGTCCCTCCGCTCCGGGACAGACCGGAGGACCTCCCCGCGCTTGTCCGGCACTTTGCGGATTTGTTTTCCCGCGACAACAATCGGCGGCCGCAGCGTTTCACGCAAGCGGCGCTCGAGCACATGCAGAAGGCGCGCTGGAAAGGCAACGTCCGCGAGCTCAGGAACACCGTCGAACGCCTGATCATCATGACGCCGGGCGACACGATCGACGTCGACGATTTGCGCGACATTGTCCGGCTTGAACCCAAGGCCGGCCCGGTCGATAACGAGAAGGAGCGCCCGGGGACCTTGCGAGAGTTCAAGGAATCCGCCGAACGCACCTTCCTCGTCGGCAAGCTTCGCGAGAACAACTGGAACATCTCGAAGACCGCGGAGGTCATCGGTACTCCGCGCAGTAATCTGTACAAGAAGCTCGAACAGTACGGGATTTCGCAGGAAGGGGACGGATAAAAGGGACAAGGCAAAGAAGCGGTTCAACCGCCGCAGTGGGCCAGACGATCGCCGTTCGACTCGCCCCTTCGGGACTCGCTCACGACAGGCCGACATGGGCCTGCCACCGAGCGAGCCTCGTAGAGGCGAGTCGAGGGGAGGAAAGTCCGAACTCCGCAGGGCAGTGCGCCGGGTAACGCCCGGTCAGGGCAACCTGAAGGAAAGTGGCACAGAAAATATACCGCCGTTCGACTCGGCCCTTCGGGCCTCGCTCACGGCAGGCCCCAGGTGCAGTAGGGCCGGGAGCGCGACAGCAAGCTTGAGACATCAGGCTTGCCCTGAGCGAGGCTCGGAGAGCCGAGTCGAAGGTAAGGGTGAAAAGGTGCGGTAAGAGCGCACCGCGCTCGTGGCAACACGGGTGGCAGGCAAAACCCCGCACGGAGCAAGGCCAAATAGGGAAGCGCCAGAGGACGGTCCGTCCGAAGCTTCCGGGTAGGCTGCTTGATCCCGCCAGCAATGGCGGGGCTAGAGGAATGATTGTCACCGCGCCCAAGTCCGCCGCTGTGGCGCGACGAAGGCGGGGAACAGAATTCGGCTTATGGCCCACTGCGGCGGCCTCTCGAAGGACAGTCACACCGGTGGCTGTCCTTTTTATTTTCGCGGGTGATACGATGCCTCTCAGACTCCTGATTCTGTTTCGTTGTGGAGGCCGTCAATGCTGATGCGCAGGGTGGTCCTGCCGATCATCGTGCTGGTTGCGCTTGCGCTCGGTGCCCTCGCCGGGCAGCCGCCGCAGGGCCCCGGACAGATCCGCCCGCGGCCCGGGACCGGACGCGAACCGGAGTTTCCGGCGCCGAAGATCACCGATTACAAGCCGCGCTCCACACTGGTCGTGCCGGAACATCCCGTTCCCAGCGCGAAATTCCCTGTCGTCGACATCCACGGCCATCCTCCGCCGCTCGTGTCGCCGCAGGCGATCCAGACCGTGCTCGACGCGATGAACCAGTTGAACATCCGGGTGATGGTGCAGGCCAACGGCGTCTCAGGCGATCGGCTCCACCAGCAACTCGATGCGATTGCGGCCAGCGGTCACAAGGATCGGTTCGTGGTGTTCACGAGCGTGAACTGGCGCGGCATTGGCCCGGGCTTCGGCGCGCGCGCGGCGCAGCAACTGGAGGCTGACGTCAAGGCCGGGGCGCTCGGTCTCGGCGAGATCGGAAAAGATCTGGGCATGCGCATCAACAATCCCGATGGCACACGGTTGAAGCTTGACGATCCCGAGCTCGATCCGGTGTGGGACATGGCCGGACAGCTCAAGATCCCGGTCTTCATCCACACGGGGGAGCCGGCCGCGTTTTTCGAGCCGCTCGATTACAACAACGAGCGGTGGCTCGAGCTCGCCCTGTTCCGGGACCGGCGCCACCAGGAAGGCGTCCGCTTCGAGGAACTGATGGCGGAGCGGGATCGGATGGTGAGGAAGCATCCGAAGACGACATTCATCCTGGCGCATATGGGCTGGCACGCGAACGACCTTGCGCGGCTTGGGAAGATGTTCGATACGATGCCGAACGCCTACACCGAAGTTGGGGCGATCCTGTACGATATCGGCCGTCAGCCGCGCTTCGCGCATGAGTTCTTCATCAAATACCAGGACCGGATTCTCTTCGGCAAGGACAGCTTTCAGCCCGACGAGTATCCTTATTACTGGCGCGTGTTCGAGACTGCCGATGAGTACTTCGACTACTACCGCGACTATCACGCGTTCTGGAAGCTCTACGGTATCGATCTGCCCGATCCGGTGCTGAAGAAGCTCTATTACCAGAACGCCCTGAAGCTCGTACCCGGTCTTGGCAAGGCGGGCTTTCCGAATGAGCCCTGACCGTCAGGGCTGCCTCCATGGTCACCACACTGATGTCTAAAGCAGGGGCATGGCTCACTACCTCGTAACCGGCGGGGCCGGTTTCATTGGCTCCCACCTGTCGGAAGAGATCGCGCGGCGCGGCCATCGGGTCCGCGTCGCCGACTCATTGATTACCGGCAAGCGCAGCAACCTGGCCCATGTTCCTGGTGTCGAACTCATCGAAGGGGATCTTGCGGACTTGGAGTTCGCAAAGAAAGTGGCGGACGGGTGTGACTACGTGCTGCACCAGGCGGCCATGCCGTCAGTGCCGCGCTCGGTGACCGATCCGATCACTTCGAACCGGGCAAACGTGGACGGCACGCTGAACATGCTTGTCGCGGCGCGCGATGCCGGGGTGAAGCGCCTGGTATTCGCGAGCTCGTCCTCCGCGTATGGCGACACGCCGACGCTGCCGAAGCACGAGGGGATGCCGGTCGATCCCATGTCCCCGTACGCGCTGCAGAAAGTCGTGGGGGAGCAGTACTTGCGGATGTTCACACGCCTCTACGAGCTCGAAACCGTGAGCATCCGGTATTTCAACGTGTTCGGCCCGCGCCAGGATCCGACGTCGCCGTATTCGGGCGTCATCTCCGTGTTCGCGACCGCACTCATCGAGAACCGCCCGCCAAAGATCTATGGGGACGGCGAACAGACCCGCGACTTCACGTACGTCGCTAACGTCGTCGACGGCGTGCTGCGCGCATGCGAGGCGCCGCGGGCAAACGGAGAGATCATCAACGTCGCGACCGGAGGACGAATCTCGCTCAACCAGCTGTTCTATGCGATGCGTGACGTCGTGGGGGGCGCGCTCGAACCGATCTACGGGGAATCGCGGCAAGGGGATGTGCGCGACTCGCAGGCCGACATCCGAAAGGCCAAGGCGCTTCTCGGGTACGAACCGACCGTGCCGTTCGAGGAAGGTCTCGCGCGCACGATCGCGTGGTACCGGGCGGCTAACACGCCAATGACGGCATAGCGGCACCGGATCGCCATCTCGACGCTCCTTCCGTTTCCATTTCTCCAACACCGATCCCTTCAGCGCCCGTCCGACGGTCCGGGACAGCCGAAACTGGCGGGCCTTACCGGAAGTGTTTGACTTCCCGGCGCAACACGGGTTAAGACTGCAGCGCTGCACCATCCCGTTGGGTGAATTCAACCCGGTCGAGGCACGCCATCGAGGCCGGTTACAGTCGGTGAGCGCGCTCGTTAACGTCGTGACCCGGGATTGACGACCGCCGTTGCGAGACGCCGGTTGTCTTCCCCAACTGCCACCTCCCACGTGGCTGGAGACAGGCCATGCGAACATGTCCGCGGCTGCCGTTCCTCCTCCTGCTGATGTCGGTCTGTATTTTCTCGCGCACGGCGCTCGCCCAGCAGGAGACGGCGACGATGACCGGCACGGTGAGGGACGCATCCGGTGCACTCGTGCCGAAGGCTACCGTCACGGTGACCAACATCCGAACCAACATCAGCGTCAAGACCGAAACCGACGATGCGGGCTTTTATACGATTCCGAGCCTTCGGCCGGGTGAGTACTCGGTGACCGCCGAAAGCGCGGGATTCTCGAAAGCTGTCCGGACCGGTGTCACACTGCAGGTCGCGCAAGTCGCGCGCATCGACGTGACGCTCCAGTCCGGAGCGGTCACCGAAACCGTCGAAGTAATAGGCGCCACGTCGCTCCTCGACACCGAGACTTCCTCGCGCGGACTCGTGATCGACCAGAAGAAGATCGTCGAGCTCCCGCTGAATGGCCGTGATTACAACCAGCTCGCCCTGCTCTCGCCCGGGGTGCTGCCAGGGACGCCCAGGCTCTCCAGCGTCAATTTCAAGGGGGTCCTGAACGTCAACGGCAATCGCACCTTCAACAACGTTTTCCTGCTCGACGGCGTCGACAACATCTCGTATTCGAATTCGTTCCGCGGCGAGAACGTGCAGCTCGTGCAGCCGTCGATCGAAGCGCTGCAGGAGTTCAAGATTCAGACGAACGCGTATTCGGCTGAGTACGGGCGCAGCTCCGGCGCGGTCGTCAACGCCACGATCAAGTCCGGCACCAACAGCGTGCGGGGGAGCGTCTACGAATTCCTGCGCAACGACAAGCTGGATGCGTCCAACTTTTTCTCGAATGCGCTTGGCACCCCGAAACCGAAGCGGGAGCGTAACCAGTTCGGGGGTGCGGCCGGCGGCCCGCTGGTCAAGAACCGGACGTTCTGGTTCGGCGACTACGAAGGGCTGCGCGACCAGGAAGGCATCCCGCGGGTCCGCCTGGTGCCGACGGCCGCGGAAAAAGCCGGGCTGTTCAGCGCAGTGGTTGTCGATCCGTACGCGGCAGGGCGCCCGGCCTTCAGCCAGAATGCGCAGGGGCAGTGGGTGATCCCGCGCGAGCGCTGGGATCCGGTGGGCGCCGCGATCGTTGCCCTCATCCCGGACGCGAACGCCAGCGCAGGAGGTCAGCCGATTTACGCGTCGACCCCCATTACCGATACGCGGCAGGACCAGTTCGACGTCCGCCTCGACCATCAGTTCACGCCAAAGTTCACGATCTTTGGCCGCTACAGCTTCGTCGACACGCTGACATTCCGTCCGGCGCCGCTGCCGGGGCTGGCAGAGGGGTCGTTCAACGACGCGTTTGGATCGAACGACAATCGATCGCAGGGGCTCGCGCTCGGCGCGACCTGGACGATCTCGCCGACGTTTGTGGGCGACATCCGCTTCGGGGCGTCGCGTGGCGACTACTACACGTATCCGCCCAATTTCGGCGTCGATGGCGCCGCCGAGATCGGCTTGAAGAACGTACCGAACGACCCCGCAATCGTCGGTGGGGTGCCGAAGGTCAACATCCAGGGGTTCGACGCCGTTGGCCGGCACACGTCGACGCCGCAGTTCCAGACGCCGCGTACCTGGAACCCGCGCGCGACATTCAGCATGACCCGCAAGTCGCACTTCATCAAATTCGGTGGCGAGTTCCTCAAGGTGTCCACGCGGATCAACGACCTGAATGCAACGGTCGGGCGGATGAACTTCGAAAACCGTTTTACCAATCGCGCCGTCGGAGATCTGCTCCTCGGCCTGCCGTCCCAGCTCGCGTTGACGAGCTTCACGGTGATGGACCAGGGACAGAACATGCAGTTCTATTTCGTCCAGGACGACTACCGCATCTCCGAAAGGCTCACGGCCAACCTGGGCGTGCGCTACGAGTACGCCACGCCGCCGCTCGAGAAGGACAACCAGTTCGCGAATTTCGATCCGGGGACCGGCACAATGGTCTTTGCCAAGGACGGCAGCGTCTTCGAGCGCGCGCTGATCCATCCCGATCGCAACAACTTCGCGCCCCGCATCGGGTTCGCGTACGCGCCGGGGAACAAGATCGTCGTGCGAGGCGGATACGGGATCTTCTACACGCACACGGTCAGGCAGGGGCGGGAAGGGCTGCTCGGGTTCAATCCTCCGTACCTCATCGACAACCTCCTGCAGACGAGCGTCTCCGGTGCGGCCGCGGTGGCGTCCGCTGCGCCGTTCCGGCTGATCGATGGCTATCCGTCCGGGCTTCTGGACCCGGGCGCGATCGCCCAGACCGTGGGGCGGCGCGCACAGGATGCCACTCAACGCACCCCGTACATCCAGCAGTACAACATCGGCGCGCAGTACGAATTGAGGCCGGACCTGGTCCTCGATGTGGCATACGTAGGCAACAAGGGCACCAAGCTGAATGGCTTCCGCAATCTGAACCAGCGTGCCGTCATCACCAACCCGGACGGATCGCAGTCGGCCGGTGCGCGGCCCTATCCGAACTTCGGCGATATCCAGTGGATGGAGAACCGCGTCAGCTCCAACTACAAGTCGCTGCAAGTGCGCCTGGAGAAGCGCTTCTCGAAGGGCTTGTCGGGGCTCGTCAGCTATACCTGGGGGGAGGCGCTCACGGGCGCGCCGGATCACATATCGACGAGCGGAGGCGGCCCGGGCTTCGACACCGGCGTATTCCGCGAGCCTCAGGACGGCAACAACCTGCGCGCCGAGTACGGTCCTTCTGAGTTCGACATCACCCACCGTCTCGTCGCCAGCTATGTGTGGGAACTGCCCTTTGGCCGTGGCCGCCATTTCGGCAGCGACTGGGCGGGCCCGATGGAGTTTGTGCTCGGCGGCTGGCAGCTTACCGGCATCAACGTGGCGCAGGGCGGTCTCGCACTGACGGCGACGCTCGGTGGATCGTCAGTGCTGAACATCGGTGGCGAGCGGCGGGCCCGGCCGAACCTAGTCGGCGATCCGGTGCTGCCCGAATCCGAACGGACGCTGACCCGCTATTTCAACACCGACGCGTTCGCCGCCTTCAGTCCCGGACAGCAGGCGTTTGGCAACGCCGGCATCGGCATCATGCGCGGCCCGGCGTACGTGAACTTCGATTTCACGCTGGCGAAGACCTTCCGGGTGAACGACCGCCGATCGTTCCAGTTCCGCACGGAGCTCTTCAACGCGTTCAACCATCCGAATTTCGGTCCGCCGAACATTCAGCGGGAATCGAGCGGCTTCGGCCAGATCCTGACCGCCGGCAACGGCCGGATCATTCAGTTCGGGTTGAAGTTCTACTTTTAGGCCGGGTCGTCATAGACTCGGCTGCATGCGAGCGTCGTACTATCGGGGAGCGGGGACCTTTCAGACCGGCTCCGCTCCCGTGCCGGTTCCAGGACCCGCGGAGGCGTTGCTGCGCGTACGGCGCGTGGGCATCTGCGGGACCGACTTACACATTTACCAAGGACATCTGGATCATCGCGTCCCCAGGGGCGGCATCATCGGTCACGAGATCTTCGCGGAAGTGGTGGCTGTGCCACCGGGGGCCGGCTTCAGCGAGGGCGATCGGGTCGTCGTCGAGCCTCTGATCTTCTGCGGGACCTGCCGCGCGTGCCGGATGGGCGCGAGCTATCTCTGTTACCACCTGAAGGTGATGGGCGTCGATGCACCGGGCGGCATGCAGGAGTACTGGGCGGTCCCCACCGCGCGGCTTCTGAACGTTCCGGACTCGCTCAGCGACGACAACGCCGCACTCATCGAGCCGCTTGCCATCGCCACCCACGACGTTACGCGCGCGCAGGTGAAGAGCGGCGACGCGGTCGTGGTGTTCGGCGGCGGTCCGATCGGCTGCCTCATCGCGCTCGTGTGCCGCCACCGTGGCGCGCGGCTCAAAGTGGTGGAGGTCAATCCCTATCGCATCCAGATGCTGAAGGGTTTGGGTCTGGACACCATTGGACCCGAGCAGGACGTCGTCCGCGCCGTCCACGAGTGGACAGGCGGCGATGGCGCCGACGTGGCGTTCGAGGTCAGCGGCCACCCGAAGGCGGTCCGGCTCGTCACCGACGTCGTGCGAGTCTGGGGCACGGTGAATGTGATCGCCATCCACGCCGAGCCCGTGCCCGTTCACCTCTATTCCGTCTTCGCCCGTGAGCTCACGGTACTGGGCAGCCGGCTCTACACGCGCGCAGCGTGGGAAGAGGCCATACGGCTGGCATCGACCGGCGCGGTTGCCGTCGGACCGCTGGTGAGCCGGCGCATCCCGCTGGAGCAACTCCAGCAGGGAATGGAAGAGATTCTTGCCGGTGGGCCGATCATGAAGGTGCTGGTGGACATGGGCTGAGCGCGTGTTAGGTTTTGGGAACCCTAAAACTCTAAGACCCTACGGATAGAGCACCACCTTCAACGCCTTCCGGTCTCGGCACAGATCGAACGCCGTGTTCCACTCGGTAATCGGAAGACTGGCTGTTACGAGATCGTGCAGCCTGACGTGCCCCTGGGCGTATATGTTCATCATCCGCTGCCAGGTCGCCGCGGTATAGCAGACCGAGCCGGCGACGGTCAGCTGCTTGTAAAAGATCTGGTCCATGGGAAACACGATGTCCTTCCCGCAGATCCCCACCTGTGTGTAGCGGCCCATCGGCCGCAGCGATGCGAGGCACGCGCGCACCGAGTCCGGATGTCCTGAGCACTCGATCGCGACATCCATGCCGATCCCTCCAGTCTGCTCCCGAACGACCTCGTTGAGATCGCGAGTGGAGGTGTCGAGGGTCACCGCCGCGCCGAAACGGCGTGCAGCGTCCAGACGCTGTTGGTCGCCGGCCGCGCCCGCGACGATGGTCTTGACACCCTCGGCGATGAGCAGCTTGAGACAGAGCAACCCGATAGGACCGGGACCCGAGATGAGTACCGTCTCACCGATGCGCACCCTGGTCACTTCGGTGACAGCCTGCACCGCCGCGGCAAATGGCTCACTCAGCGCGGCCTCCTCGAGCGTGAATTCCGGGGGTATCGTATACAACTGGTCTGGCCTCACTACGACGTACCGGGCGAAGCCGCCGTTGACTCCGTGCCCCATCCCGCGCCGGGCTTTGCAGAAGATGAAGTGACCCGAGCGGCAGTACATGCAGTGACCGCACGTGACGGCGGTAGCGCCCAGGATCGTCACGCGGTCACCGAGACTCACGCCAGTGACGTGACGGCCCATCTCTAGGACGGTGCCGGCGCACTCGTGGCCGAGAATGACCGGCGGATAGTTCCGGAAGGTGTCGTGCAGCACGTGGAGATCGGTTCCGCAGACCCCGCAGAAGGCGATCTCGACCTTCACCTGGTCTGCTCCGCACACCGGCTCCTCAACGTCCAGGACGTCGATGTTGCCGGGTCCCGGGGCGTACTTGACCACTGCTTTCATCGGGTTACTGCGCGGATGCCGATCGAGTAGCCGGCCACGGCTGGTCTTAGACCGACAGGTCTGGGTTCGGGAGCATGAGCTCGCGAATCTGGCCGTCGAGCTCGTGGCACGCGGTGATGAACTGCCGCAGTGTGCGGCGCGTCGGCGGAAAGGAGTCGAATTCCTCGCGTGAGAGTCCCTGCTCGGTGTACGCCCGACGGAAGTCGGCGAACTTGTTCAAGGCCGACAGGATCTCCGGCGCGACAGGTTTATCGATGCGCGGTTCCACGCTGACGTCACAGGCGTTGAAACGCTTCTGCCACGCGTGCGGCGGTGAGATGACGACGTCGCCGCCGATGAGCTCGCTCCAATGCATGTGGTTACGGAAGGCCGCTGACAACAGACGGAGGTGATAACCCCGGTTCTGGAACAGTCCGTAGGTCTTCTTGAACACCGCCAGCCCCGCCCATTCGAGCACCCCGGGGTCCACGCTGATGTCCTGTTTGTCGGCGACGACTTTCAACCAGTCGTCCAGCCGGCCGACCATGATGGTGCACACCGAGCCCATGGTCTCGATGTCTTTCCCTTCCTGCTCACGCCGCGTGAGGCCGCGTTCCACCGCCTCGGCCACCGCAAGACACTGAGGCAGCGAAAAACACACCGTGGCGTTGATGCTGATGCCGCGATACGTGGCTTCCTCGATCGCCGTGACTCCGGCGGCCGTGACGGGGATCTTGACGATGATGTTCGGGGCGAGCTGCGACAGGTGCACGGCCTGGCGCACGATGGCGTCGGCGTCGCGGTAGGAGCGCGGGTCGGTTTGAACGGAGAGCCTGCCATTCCGGCCCTTTTGTGCGTCGAACATCGGCCTCAAGAGCTCTGCGCCCTTGATCGATATTTCGTCCACGACCCGCCACGCGATGTCGTGCTCGGTTGCGGTGGGCATCGTGCGGATGAGTTCCTGGATGCGTTCTTTCCAGAGGTGCATCTCCTTCTTCAGCACCTCCACGACGATCACGGGATTGCACGTCGCCCCCACGGCGCCGTGGTCAATCGAGTAGCCGAGCTCCTGCAACGAGGCCGAGTCGTTCCACAGACAGGTGGAGGTCGTCTGCGTCATCTGATGCAGCGGACTCTTATACGCGGTGGCCGCCTTTGTCATGCGTTCCTCCCTC
>JBBQEJ010000030.1:0-42345 GCA_038320555.1 Vicinamibacterales bacterium
CCTCTTTCAAGCGGCGCACCCGCTTAGCGGCTGGCCGTGGCCGACTCGCGTCGTACCTGCGTCAGCAGGACGGGCTGTGATCCGTAGTCCTCGAGCACGATCTGGTTCTTCTTTTTGTCGTACATGATCTTCGTGAAGAGAGACATCTTCCCTTCACCCAGGCCGTCCTTACCGACGCGCATCTCGATCAGCGTGAAGGGATAATCAACCGTGCGTGGCCGGTTCGAGGCTTCCCAGAAGCCGATGTACCGATCGGTCGCAAGAACGATCTGGTCGCCGCCTTCATCGAGCGGGTTCTTGCGCGCGTAGTGAAGGTCGTAGCCGATGCTGTTTGGCGTCCGGATGGACCCGACACGTGGCATCTTCTGCAGGCTGTCGAGGAGTTTCTCTGGGCCTTTTTCGATGAGGGTCTTCATGAGCTGGTCGCGCTGGGCGTCGGTCGACCAATTGTCTATCGTAATCTCGACCGTGCCGGCGCCCGTCGGCCCCGGGGTTCCCCCGAGGTTCACGGCCAAGGCGACATAGCGCTCGAGCGCCGCGGCCCTGACTGCCAGCGTCCCCGCCGCAACGGCGAGAATTGCCATGCACACAATTACCAGCGTACGAGGGTTCGATGTTCGTCTCATGTGTGTCTCCTCATCTGTCCATAAACCAGAACACATCTGTGTCGCAGAACACACCTCTTAAAGGTGACTGTTTGGAGACTCTCCGATTACCAATGGGAACTCGTACGATCGTAAACGAGGCATCCCGGCGCGGATAGAATCCACTCAGGTTGTCGCATAAGCGGTGCCAGAAAGGAGCCCCGTGGTGAAATCCCCAGGCTCAGGACGGCACTGATACAAGCGGCCTGCAAGCACCGCCCGGAACGGGTCCTCTGTGCCTCGGGCCGTCACTTGAGCCTCCTGCCGTTCTCAACCCAAAACAGCCGCTCAACCCAAAACAGCCGTAAGATACGGCTCATGCAACAGCCATTGTTTCGCCGTTATCGTTCGTCCTTGGCCCGCCTCACTGTTACGGCCTGCGCATGTGTCCTGACTGCCGCTTCGATTGGCGCCGTTGGCCGGAGTCCTGAGTTCCGGCCGGGGCTGGACCAGGCCAGACAGGCACCCAGCCAACAGTCGGGCCTGCCGCCACTCATCGATCGCGAGCTCTTCTTCGGCAACCCCGAGATTGCGAGCGCGACGATTTCGCCCGACGGCAAATACATCGCGTTCCGGAAGCCGTGGAACGACACGATGAATATCTGGATCAAGAAAACTGAAGAGCGCTTCGATCAGGCAAGACGTCTGACGGACGAAGCGAGCCGGCCGATTCCGGCGTTCTTCTGGAGCCGCGACAGCCGGTTCATCCTGTTCGTCAAGGACCAGGCGGGCGACGAAAACTTCAATGTCTACGCCGTCAGTCCCTCCGACAGCGTGGCGGCAGGAAAAGAGGTGCCGAGCGCGCGCAACCTGACCGAGGCCAAGAACGTGCGCGCCGCTCTTTACGACCTCCCTCGGCACAACCCCGATCTCATTTACGTCGGCCTCAACGATCGCGACACCGCATGGCACGATTTGTACGAGGTCAAAATCTCGAACGGCGAGCGGAAGCTGCTCAGGAAGAACACCGACAAAATCGCCGGCTGGGTCATGGACCGCGCAGGCAAGCCGCGCATGGCAACCCGCACCGCCGACAACGGCGACACCGAAATCCTGAAAGTCACCGAGACCGGATTCGAACAGGTCTACAACTGCACGGTATTCGAAACGTGCGGCCCCCTTCAGTTCCACACCGATAACGCACGCGTCTACATGGAAACAAACCGTGGCGAGCCGGACCTCACTCGCCTCGTCCTGTTCAATCCGGACACAAAGAAAGAGGAGCTCGTCGAATCGGATCCCGAGAACCAGGTGGACTTTGGCAGCGCGATTTTCTCCGAAAAGACCGACGAACTGGTCGGCACCACCTACGTCGGCGATACGACGCGGACCTATTTCCGGGACAAAACGTACGAGGCCGACTACACGCGGATCGAGAAGCAGCTGCCTGGTCAGGAAGCGCAAATTGCCGGCGCGACGTCCGACGACCGTAAGTGGATGATTGTGGCATCTGGCGACGTCGAGCCGGGCGCACGCTACATCTTCGATCGCGACACGAAGGCGCTGACCAAGCAGTACCAGGTGCGGGAGAAGCTGCCGCGCCAGTACCTGGCGAACATGAAGCCGATTCGATACAAGTCCTCGGACGGGCTCGAGATCCCCGCCTATCTCACGCTGCCCAAGGGCGTGCCAGCCAAGAGTCTGCCGCTGATCGTGGTGCCGCACGGGGGGCCCTGGGCGCGCGACACGTTCGGCTACAACTCCATGGCGCAGTTCTTCGCCAACCGGGGATACGCGGTCCTGACACCGAATTTCCGCGGATCCACCGGCTACGGTAAGAAGTTTCTGAATGCCGGCAACAACGAATGGGGCGGGAAGATGCAGGACGACATTACCTGGGGCGTCAAGTACCTGGTGAGTCAGGGCATCGCCGAGCCCAAACGCATCGCTATCCTGGGCGGCTCCTACGGTGGTTACGCGACGCTTGCGGGTGTGGCCTTTACGCCGGACCTGTACGCCGCGGCCGTGTCGATCGTGGGGCCGTCGAACCTTCTGACGCTGCTCGAATCGATCCCTCCGTACTGGGAAGCCGGGCGAAAAATGTTTCACATGCGGATGGGAGATCCCACGACGCCGGAGGGCAAAAAGCAGCTCGAACGGCAGTCCCCGCTCAACTCCGCCACGAAGATCAAGACGCCTCTTCTCGTCGTACAGGGCGCCAACGATCCGCGCGTGAAGAAGGCGGAATCCGATCAGATCGTGATTGCGCTCCGCGACCGGGGCTTCCCGGTCGAGTACCTCGTCGCGCCAGACGAGGGACACGGCTTCCAGCGGCCGGTCAACAACATGGCGATGTTCGTCGCCATCGAAAAGTTCCTGTCGAAACATCTCGAAGGACGGGTCCAGGAAACGGCATCCGCCGAAGTCGGGACACGGCTGAAGGAAATCACCGTGGATCCCAAGACCGTGACTTTGTCCAAGGCGGTGGCCTCGGAGTCGGTGAAGTTGCCCGAAGTCACCCAGCCGCTGGAATCGGCGCCGGCGACCTACAACGTCACGATTGCCCTGGGCGGCCAGTCGATGAAGATGGAGTCAACCAACACGGTGTCGGAAGCCGGGAATGCCCTCACGATCACCGAGACCATGAAGACACCGCAGGGTGAGGCTGTTGACTCGACTGTTGTGGACAAGGGGGCGCTGACGGTACGTGCGCGCGAAATCAAGCAGGGTCCGATGGCGATCAAACTGACGTTCGACGGATCGAAGGCCTCCGGGACGGCGGCGATGGGCGGGCCGGAAAAGCCGGTCACCGCCGACGTCGGTGGCGCGTTGTTCGCCGACGGGCCGGGCGCGTTCCGCTCGATCGCGGCGCTCCCGCTCAAAGAGGGCTACTCGACGACGTTCCGCAATTTCGACGTGCGAAAACAGAAGGCGACGATCAAGCAGTTGAACGTCAGCGCTGCGGAGGACGTGACGGTCCCGGCCGGAACGTTCAAGGCCTGGAAGGTGCTGGTCAAGTCCGCGGAGGGAGAACCCGACACGCAGACGGTGTGGATCGACACCACGTCGCGCAGAGTGGTGAAGATTTCCGCCACCATTTCGGAGATGGGCGGGGCGGTGGCGACGATGGAGCTGACCAAATAGAACCGAGTAGTCATGAATCTGATTCGACTGCTGCAAGGTGATCGACAGCCCGAGGTCGACCTCACTCGAACCTACGATGCCATCGTGATTGGTTCGGGCGCCGCCGGTGGCATGGCCGCGCACGTGCTGACGTCGCGCGGCATGAAGGTGCTGATGCTCGAGGCCGGGAAGAAGCTCGATATCAACAGGGAGCTGAAGTCAACAGAGTGGCCGTACGAGCATCCGAGACGAGGCGAGATGCCGCCTGGCCATCATGCGCTGTCGCTCAACGAGTACACCGTTCGTCAGCCGCCATACGCCGCCGATTCGAAGTTCACAAAAGTCTATTCATACGTGCAAGGCTGGAGCGGCACCGACTACTCCAAGAACATCGTCGTCGACGAGAAGGACCATCCGTACACCGGCACGAACTACGCGTGGGTCCGGGCGCGTTGCCTTGGCGGCAAGACGAACATCTGGGGCAGGCTCGCGCTCCGGTTGTCCGACTACGACTTCAAGGCGAAGAGCCACGACGGCTACGGCGAGGACTGGCCGATCTCCTACAAGGACATCGAGCCCTACTACGACCGGGTCGACCAGTACCTCGGGATTTCCGGCGTCAAGGAGAACCTGCCGTATCTGCCCGACAGTCTGTTTCAGCGCCCGACGAGGCTTGCGGCCGCCGAGGTGACGCTGCGCAACTCGCTCAAGAAGATGAACCGCGTGCTGACGCCGTACCGTGCGGGGGTGACCACCGACGGCTTGAAGCACAACAAGTATCGAAGCAGGTGTTTCGGGCGGGGCGCGTGCAACCGTCGGGTCGGCGGCTGCGACATTCACGCCGCGTTCGACTCCCCCACCGGATTGATCTATCCCGCCATGGACACCGGCAACCTGACGCTCCGGACGAACGCGATCGCGCGGGAGATCCTCGTCGACACCAAGACCGGCAAGGCGCGCGGTGTCGGCTTCATCGACTCGGAAACAGGACAGACCTACGAAGGGCGCGCGAAGGTGGTCGTGCTGGCTGCATCGACCCTCGAGTCCGCGCGGCTGATGCTCCTGTCGACATCGAGTGCGCACCCACACGGAATAGGCAACTCGAGCGACCACGTGGGACACAACTTCTGTGAGCACGTCATGGGGCCGAACGTGACCGGGCTCGTCAAAGAGCGCGTCGGCAAGGCGAAGACGATCGACGATGGCCGGCCGGCCGGATTTTATGTTCCGAGGTTCAGGAACATTTCCGACAGGGATCCCAACTTCATTCGCGCCTATGGCTTCGAGGGCATGGCCGGCAGCCGGATGTTTCCCGACAACGCTCACGACACGCCCGGTTTTGGGGCTTCCTACAAGAAGACCGTGCGCGACTTCTCGGGCGCCTTCATCAACATGGGCGGCTTCGGAGAAGTACTGTCGCGTTACGAGAATCAGGTCGCGCTCGACCCGGTGCGAAAGGACAAGTGGGGGATTCCGGTCCTCAAGTTCAATTACAAGTTCGGCGATAACGAAAAGAAGATGTGCGAGGACATGGCGAGCGCCGCCCAGGAGATGTTCGAGTTGGCCGGATTCGAGATCGTCAACATGGATCGCACTGTTCTCACCGAGGGCTGGTCTATCCACGAGCTCGGCACCGCCCGGATGGGTACCGACAAGAAGACGTCCGTCTTGAATCAGTTTCAACAGTCGCATGACGTGAAGAACTTCTTCGTCGTCGATGGCAGCAGCCACGTCAGTGCGTCGTGCCAGAACCCGACCTGGACGATCATGGCGCTGGCCTGGCGCTCGTGCGACTATCTTGCGACCGAGTTCGGCAAGGGGAATCTGTGATGGCGGACAGCGAAGAGACTGAGCTCAGCAGGCGCGACGCGATCAAGCTCGGAGCGGCGGCGACCCTTGCCGCGTCGCTGGGCATTGGCGGGCCGCTGGCGGCACAGTCGTCTGCCGCGGCGGCGTCGGTGGGCGCGGCGCAGACGTTCTTCACCCCCGAAGAGCTCGCGCTCGTCGACGAGTTGAGCGAGTTGATCATCCCGACCGACGACCATTCCCCCGGTGCACGAGCCGCCAGGGTCGCGGCCTACATCGATTCCCGGCTGGCTGAAGCATGGGAAGAACAAGACAGGACCGATTGGCGCGAAGGACTCAAGCGGATCGACCAGCTGTCGCAGGAGTCCAGCGGTAAGCCCTTCATGCAAACGTCCGCGGACCAGCGCCTCGCCGTTCTGACCAGGATTGCGCGGAACGAGAAGGAGCCGCGCCAACCGGAAGAACTGTTCTTCGCGAAACTGAAGTCGCGGATCGTGGACGCGTATTACACGTCCGAGATCGGCATCAAGCAGGAAATGGAATACAGGGGCAACAGCTATCTCACCGAGTTTGTCGGCACCGACGTGAGCTGATTGGCCCGTCGTTGTCCGGCGACACCGGAAGTCTTCCGCGTTCCGAGCTGTGTAGGTTCGCGTTTTTCTGTTGCGTGATTCAACGATGTTCCGAGCTGTGTGCGTCCGTGTCTTTCTGTGGCGTGATTCAGCGATAGCAGGTTCGCCAGCAACCGATACGCACCAGGAACGCCGTACGGCAGCTGCCGGTGGAGCGCGTACGCGAAGTACGTGTAGTGGCCCTTGCCGTACTTCGCATGTAGCCATCCGCCCTTCTGCGGCCGCTGACCTTTGTCCCACGTGGCAATCAACGACGTGTACCGCGGATCCCATGCATCCCAGAACTTCGAGCCCCGCTGTTCCACCCAGTTGTCGAAATCCCCCTTCGTGATCCGGTTGGGCGTGTTCAGGACCGGATCGCCGGGAGCGAGAATCTCGACCGGCGAGTCCTCCTCCGAGACCTCTTCCGCACTGGGGGACAGCTTCCCTGGGTAAGGCGCATACAGGTCCGGCACGAGCTCCTGCGTATTATAGAGAACAATCAGGTTGCCGCCGCCCTTGACGTATTCGAGCAGGTGGCGGTTGTACGTCTTCAAGTCTTCACGGACCGCATAGGCCCGCGTGCCGGTCACAACGGCGTCGAAGCGGCTGAGATCGCCGGTGGCGAGATCCTGCTCGCCCAGGAGCTGGACGGCGACTCCGATCTGCGCGAGGCCGGATGGCACGTCGTCGCCCACACCCATCACGTACCCGACTTTCAAACCCGGAGCGATTTTGACGTCGACGCCACGAACCGAGGCGACAGCGTCGCGATACTGATAACGCGTCTCGAGGTCGCGATGGCGAATGGTGGTGTAGCCTTCGCGATATTCGCGACCGCCGGAAGAGACCACGGCCTCGATGCGGTAATTCCGGTTCTCCAGTGATGGAATCACGACGTCGAAAGGGTAAAGCGCCCGCTCGCCGACGCGCGAGAAGGCGAACGGTTGCGAGATCGGCTTTACGATCCAGCCTGCCGGAACGTTCAACTTGAGCGTGCCATCGGATTTTTTCTCTCGATTATTGAGGACTTCGACATTGATCTTGATTCCTCTTATTGGGGCGTTGAGGGGCGCCACCGCGTTCGCCGGTGTCAGCGTCACGGCGATCGCGGGGACGACCGCCAGCACGTGCGTGCCGAACCCATACGGCAGGGTGGGCTCGAGCCGGCTTACCGGACGCCGGATCTCGATAGGCACTCCGTTCAGCTCGTACTTGACCACCGCTTCGAGCGCGCTCTCGGCCGTGGGCTGGTACCTCTGACTCTCGTCAGCGACTGTGTAGCGCGCGTCCTGGATGGAGTTGCGCGAGAAATGCGGCCGGGTCAGTGTGGCGTTCTCGGGAACCGTGACGGTGAATTTGTGCACAATCGGCTGGTTTGAAGTCGCCACTCCAGAATCAGACGACGCTCCATTGCGGGCGATGGCCCAGTTCGAGTTGCGATCCTTGCTTTCGATATCCGCACGTGGACGAGTGATCTCGACCCGCCCGCGGTTTACGAACACTGTGCGTACCTCGAAGGTCTGTCCAGGGACAACCGCGGGCAACGCAGGTGGACCAGCGTTGAATGGCCCGCTCGTCTCGGGCGTCCCTGCAGGCTGCGCTATCGTCGTCAGGCTGATGCCAAGCCCTTCGTGAATCGCATCGGCGATCTGTCGCTCCTTCAGATCCAGCACGAACCTGACGTCTGCGTCTGCGCCGAGTTGCTCGACCGCCAGGCGGGTTGCCGCGAGTGCGCGGGCGAGTGCGGGAGCAGCCGCGGAGGGATCCGTGAACGTGAATGCCGCAAACGCGCCCTGAATTTCACGATCGATCGCCGTCAACAGGCCTTCGGCCACGGCCGGCGTCGTCTTCCGCAGCGCGCGATACAGACCCGGCAGGGTCGTATCGATGCCGTCGAAGAACGTCTTCTCCTTCGCGGGCGCGTCAACCCACGACTGAAGCCGTTTGTAGTAAGACACGGAGGGCCCGGCCTGTGGACTGAACCGTCCGCTGTTCTGCGATCGCTGAAAGCCCAGTCCAAGACGCGCGAACGATTGATACGAGTCACCGAGCACCGGATCGTACTCGCCAGAATCCACGCTGATCGTCCAGTCCTCGTTCGCGCGTACGCCGCCCATGTACAGCTTCAACGGTTGCCATGGGCGAAGTCCCGCCGCAATCTGCTCCGGGAACGCCGCGGGGTCACCCGCCAGCTTGAACGCTTCCTGCGTGACCAGCCCGGCCGCCGAATGGTTACCATGACCATCCCGCTCGTTTCCCTGGAACCTTGCGATGAGCACGAACGGCCGCTCGGTGCGGATGATGCCGACGACGTCGCGAAGGGCGTATTCCTTGCCCCACTTCTCCAGCGTTTCATCGAGACGCTTGGAGAATCCGTAATCGACCACCGTCCCGAAGTACTGCCGATCGACTCCGTAGTACCGGTCCGCGACCAGGAGTTCCTCCGTCCGCATCAATCCCAGGGCATCGAACAGCTCGGGGCCGATAGCGTTGTCGCCGGATTCGCCGCGCGTCAGCGTGAGCAGCGACACCCTCGCCCCCTGGCCTCGGCTCAACATCGCCAGCACGCCGCCATGCTCGTCGTCGGGATGCGCGGTGGTGTGCATCACGCTCGCCGTCGTTCGCAGCTTGAGAAGCTTCTGCCAGGCGCCGGTTGCACCGGCGTCCTGCGGAGGCGTCTGCGCGCCACCGTGCGCGGCAACGCCAGCCAGGCAGGCGAGTGTAACGGCGAGCATAAACGGGGGCCGTCCGTTCGACGTGTTCATAGGGCTCTGTTACTTGCGTAGCCTACCGCATGACCACGGTGAACCGAGTCGATTCTTCAACAGTGCGCTCGAGCGTGTAGTCGAAACCGTGTCCCGTCAGGACTTCCTGCACCAGCGTCAGGCCGATGCCCTGGCCGTGAGGCTTTGTGCTGAAGAACGGGGTGAAGAGATTCGCCTGCGCGTCGCTGCTGATTCCGGGTCCCGAGTCCTCGATCACCAGGGTCGTTCGGCCTGATCGTGAGGTGACGCTGAGCGTGATGGTCCCTTCGCCGTCGATCGCCTCGACGGCATTCTTCACGATATTCAACAGCGCCTGCTCCATCTGTCCGCGATCCATCGGCACCCACACGGCGCGCTGATCGAGTTCCCACCGCCACAGGATCCCGGCGGCGTCCGGTTTCGCGCTCAGCAACCGCACGACGGCCTCGAGGACGGCCACCAGATCGGTTGGCTGTACAAGAGGCGAAGGCAGCCGGAACACGTCGGCAAACCCGGACATGAAGGCGTCGAGCTGCTCGGTGCGCTCGATGACGATCCCGATTGCGTCCGTGAAGTCGTGACGGCTCGCCGCCTCGAGCTGGCCGGCGTAGTTGAGCGACGAGTGCAGCAACGAGTTCGAGGCCGCAACGGTGTTGTTCACTTCGTGGGACATGACGCGAATGAGCTTCTCGTAGGCTGCCCGCTCGAACTGTCGCAGCTCCTCGGTGAGTTCCTCCACCAATAGAAAGCTCCTTGCGAATCCGCGATCGAGGAACGTGCCGTGCTGGCACTTCACGCGCCGGGCACCCCGCAGGCCCACGACGCGGGCCTCCCCTGGCTCGAGCGCGATCAGCGCAGCCGCCAGCGGCGCGTTCAACCCGTCCAGCCGCCGGCCGACGATGCCGGCAGCTCCCGTCTCGAGGAGCCGCTCGGCGGCGGGGTTCATGGTGGCGACGCGCTGATCGAAGTCGAGGATGACGATGCCCGAGGGGGAGACGTGGAGGACCTGGCTCAGAAAGTGGTGCTGTTCGGCAAGCCGTACGCGTTCGTCGCGCAGATGGTCGACCATGCGGTTGTACACGGCAATCAGCTCGTCGATCTCGGGCTGTCCGACTTCGATGAAGCGGGACGTGAACTCCTCGTCACGGATGAGGCGCAGGCCTTCGGCTGCGAATCCCAGGTTCCTGAAGGTGTCGCGCGCCAGCCGGATCCCGAGGCCGAGCGAGATCGCGAACGCGACCTCGACGGCAAGCAGCCAGAACGGGTTCTTCAGGAAGAGAAAGACGGCGAGCCCGGCGAAGATAGCGTGAAGGACGACAAGATAAGCGGTGGTTCTCGCGCGCAGGCTCACACCGTGATCTCGTACTTCTCGAATCGGCGGTACAAGGCCGCACGGCTGAGGCCCAGTGATTCGGCGACCTTGCTGATGTTCCCGGCGTGGTGCCGCAGCGATTTGACGATCATCGCCCGCTCGATTTCGTCCATGGTCATCGATCCCACCGCAGGGAGCGACTCCGACGGCGCGTCGCGCGCCGGCGCATCGGCGGCCTCGACGAAGTCCTGCACGTCCAGCCGATCGCCCGTGCCGACCACCACGGCCCGCTCGACCCACTGCCGCAGTTGGCGCACGTTTCCCGGCCACGGCTGGGCCTGCAGCCAGCGCTGCGCCGCCCCGCTGAGCGTGAGCGGATCGCGCTGATAGACCTGCGCCGCCGTATGCAGGAAGCGCGACGCAAGGACGGGAATGTCCTCGGGACGCTCGCGCACGGGAGGCAGGTGGATCGCAATCAGGTTGATGCGATACAGGAGGTCTTCGCGGAAGTCCCCCCGAGCCACCAGATCCGCGAGCGGGCGATTGGTGGCTGATACGACGCGCACATCCACTTCGCGCCGCTGGCTCGAGCCCAGCACCTCGAACGTGCGGTCCTGGAGCACGCGAAGCATCTTGACCTGCGACGGCGGATCGAGATCGCCCATTTCGTCGAGGAAGATAGTGCCGCCGTGCGCGATCTCGAACCGTCCCTTCCGATCCAGACGAGCGTCCGTGAACGCGCCGCGCACGTGCCCGAACATCTCGCTTTCGAAGAGCGTCGAGGAGATGCCTCCGAGATTGACCTTGACGAAGGGGCGCGCGGCGCGGCGGCTGTTCCGGTGGATGGCCTCCGCCACGAGCTCCTTGCCGGTACCGCTTTCCCCCGTAATGAGCACCGACGCGTCGGTCGGCGCGACACGCCCCGCCAGCTGCAGGACGCGCAGCATGCGCGGATCGCGGCCGACCAAATCGCCGAAGTCGTAGCGCGCGTCGAGATCCTCCCGGCTCGGGGCCCCCTCATCCGCAGCCGGGCGCGTGGCGGCCAGGCCAAGCGCCGTCTGCACGGTCTGCAGCATCTGCTGGTTGGTCCAGGGCTTCGTCACGAAATCAGAAGCCCCCGCCTTCATGCCCTCCACCGCAAGCGAAATGGACCCCCATGCGGTGATGAGAATCACGGGTATGGACGGCGTAGCGGCCTTGATCTGCTGCAGAAGGACGAGGCCCTCCTCGCCCGAGGTCCTGCGCGAGAAGTTCATGTCCTGGATGATCAGCTGACACGGCTGACGCCGCAACACCTCGATGGCTTCATCCGGCGAGGCGGCGGCAGTCGAGGGCAGTCCGGCCTGCTTCAGCAGGAGCGCCAGCGACGCCGTCACGGATCGATCGTCGTCGACGATGAGGATCATGAAGAGGGCTCGGGGCGCCGCGGTTCACTCGTAGTGTAGCGCCTCGGCGGGCTGCACCTTTGTTGCAAGCCGGCTGGGGTACCAGCCGCAGAGCAGGGTCAAAACGTAGATGGCGGCGACCGAAATCGCGATGCTGGCCGCGAATACGCCGGCCGGGATGACGTTGATGTCGCTCGGCAGCGGCAACAGGGGCAGTTGCGCGAGCAGGACGACTCCGACGATCAGGGCTAGCGAGGTCATGATGACCATCTCGACGAGCACCTGGCGCCGGATGTTGACGATCGTCGCTCCCTTTGCCCGGCGGAGACCGAACTCGCGGATGCGCTGGGTCACGCTCTGCCAGACGACGCCTGTGAGCCCGAGCGCCACCATCAGGAGCAGGAAGCCCGCGACGGTTCCGACCGCGACGAGCGGCAGAGTGTACTGCCGCAGCTTGCCTTCGCGCATGACGTCGGCCCGCTGAACCTCGAACGACCAGTCGGGGGCGTCCGCCATCAGGCGCTGGACGACGGTCTCCTCGAAGGATGCCGGCGTCCCGGGAGCCAGGCGCACGAGGAGGCGTCCGGGAAGGTTCTCCTTCGGGACTCCATCGTCGAGGCGCACTCTCTGGAACATGAAGTCTTCGGGGGTGGAGAGTTCGCCATCCTTACGGAAGTCTTCGAAGACCCCAATCACCCGCCTGACCTGCGGCTTCTCGTTCGGGTCTGGCGGCGGATCGTTGGGATCACGCTCTTCGGGGATGACCTTCCCCACCGCGTCGACATCACCGAAGATCTCATGCGCCATGCGCACGTTGACGAGCACCGGCGTCCAGGTCGCCGCGTCGTCCTCACGCGAGAACCAGCGTCCGTTCACGAGCGGCATCTGGAACAGTTTTGGGAAGTCGTCGGTGATGCTATTCACTCCATGATCGAACTTGTGTCCGCCTGGCAGCCGGATCGAGCCGCCCCAGGACCAGTTCGCGTACGGACTCGTAAATGAGGCGGCCGCAACTTCGATCTGCGGCATCTCGCGCAGCGCGATCAGCAGCTGGCGGAATGTCGCTCGATGCCGCGACTTCACCGCCGGATCCTCGTCGTTTTCCTTCCGATCGACCGTGATGCTCCAGACCCGGTCAATGTCGAACCCGAGAGGCTGGCGCGAGTTGTTCACGAAGTGCATGGTGAAGAGCACGACGCCGAACAGGGCGAGGAACGAGAAGAGGATTTCGAGCGTCAGAAGGAAGTTCTGCCGCTTGCGGTTCCAGATTAGTCGCAGCAGGTGGCGCGTCATCGTGAGACGCCTCCCTTGAGGGCGTCGACGGGGTTGAGACGGGACATTCGCCAGGCAGGGTACACGCCGGACACGAGCCCGAACACGATAGCGATCAGCATGCCGTAGCCGAAGACCCGGGGATTGATCCCAAACTCCGCATAACGGAGGATGCCGGTCACGTTGAGCGCCCGAATGACAAAGAAGGACATCACCAGCCCTATCAGGCCACCGAGGATGGTGAGCAGCAAGTTCTCGACGAGGAACTGGCCGACCAGCGTCCGCGCGGGAGCCCCGAATGCTTTCCGCACGCCGATCTCGGAGGCACGCTCCATGATTCGGCTGATGTTGATGTTCACGAGGTTCACGGTTGGGATGAGCGCAAAGAGCACCGCAAGCACAGCAAGCAACGCCACGAGCCGCCAGACCTGACTCTCCGGGTTCTTCCTGTCTCCAATCGGCAACTGGCGGGCGACCACCTGGAGGTGGGTCTCGAACGGCGCGACGATGTTCGTATACCCCTTGGGCAGCTCCACGCGCAGCATTCGCGAGTTGAACTCGTCGTGGAGCTGCGTCATTGACGCGCGGTCGCGGGCGAGCGCGATGGCGTGGAAGCTGCCCATAATCTCGCGCTTGTAGGCATCGGTCTTCGCGGTCGTGTAGGGGACCCAGATGTCGGCAAACGGCACCTGCCGCATCTCGGAGACGTCTTTCACCACCCCCACGACGCGAAAACGCTGGCCGTCGGCTTCGATCGTCTGCCCGACAGCCGGGCGCCCGTCACAGAAGCGCTGGCGCGTGGCGACATTGATGACGGCGACGAACCGGGCTTCCGCGAAGTCCGCAGTCCCGTACGGCCCCCCCTCGACGAACGTGAAGTCCAGGATTCTCCAGAACTCGTCATCCGTCCTCTTGAGAGACGATTCGATTTTATGACCGCCGAGATACGAGTGCACCGTGCCGTCGCCCGAATAGAGCGAGAGCCGCTCCACGCCCGGCAGGTTACGCGCATACGTGTTCAGCAGCTTGAACCCCGCGCTGCTCTGCCAGGTGCTGTGCGGCCCGTACATGACCGCGTTGTGCACGCCGAGCGTGCGGGCCTGCCGCGTCTCGGGGGCCATTGGCGCGAACGCGTGGTCGAGCATGGCCGTGACTACCATCAGCACGAGCAGCGTGAAGCTGATTCCGAACAGGCTGATGAAAGTGAAGAACTTCCTGCGCATCAGGACCTTCACGGCGAGCGACAGGTAGTGTTTCAGCATGAGTGTCTCTCGCTCGGCTTAGTGTCCCGAGTCAGAAGTTCGTCACCGAACTCCCGGGCGCGGCATCCCGGCTGGCGGCGTTGCTCCTCCTTCAAATACGCCCAGCATTCTCGGTCGTCGCGCCTTGCCAGCCGGGCGCCGCGCGCCGGGATTTCGGCAACGATCTTCTGACTCGGAACACTAATTGACCTGTCTCCCATCGAACAGCCTCACGATCCGCTCCGTCTGATCGGCTTTCTGCTGATCGTGCGTCACCATCACGATCGTCGTCTTGTCCTCGCGGCTCAAGGTCTTGAGGATCCCCATCACCTCGTCACCCATCTGAGAGTCGAGGTTGCCGGTCGGCTCGTCGGCAAGCAGGATGCGCGGGCGTCCGACGATGGCGCGAGCGATGGCGACGCGCTGCTGCTGGCCACCCGAGAGCTGCGACGGGAAGTGATGGACGCGCGCCGAGAGGCCCACGCGATCGAGCGCCGCAACAGCCAGCTTGCGCCGCTCGACATTCGAAAGCTTCCGGTAGAGCAGCGGGATCTGGACGTTGTCGAGGACACTGAGATCCCCGATCAGGTGGAAGGTCTGGAAGACGAAGCCGATCTCCTTGTTCCGCACGGCGGCGAGCGCGCGGTCCCGATATGTGGCGATGGGCGATCCGTTGATCTGGACCGTCCCCTTGGTCGGCGCGTCGAGCAAGCCGATCAGGTTGAGGAGCGTGCTCTTCCCGCAGCCAGACGGCCCCATTACTGAAATGAACTCCCCTTGGCCGACATCGATGTTCACATCGGCCAGGGCGACGGTCTCGATCCGGTCGGTGCGGTATACCTTCTCAATTTCGTGCAGTCGAATCATTGACGGCCTCGCTCGGGTTCGCTTGCTCTGACTACCTGATCTTCACTTCGCTCAGATGCGCGTAGTCGCGCATGTCCGAGATGATGACTTCGTCGGCTTCGCTGAGTCCCGACACCACTTCCACATCGTCGATGCCCGACAGGCCGAGGGTCACGGGGGTCCGGAACGCGCGATCGCCCCGCACCACGAACACGCCGCGGGACACGTTGTCGGCAAATGGCCCCCGTTTGAGACGCATCGCACGCGGCTTGCGGTCGGTGATAACGAGCACATCGGTCCGCAGACTCGGGCGCAGCGAGGCGTGAGACGCCTGAGCCAACGCAACGGTGAAGCGGATCACGCCATTCTCGACTGTCGGGAACACTTCCGAGATCGTGCCGTCGAGCGACTCTTCGTTGATCCGGACGACGGCCGACATGCCGGGACGCAACCGTCCGGCGTGGACGTCCGACACCGAGCCATCGACCCGAAACGAGGACAGATCAGCGATGCGGGCGATGACGTCGCCGCGGCGTACGAGCGCGCCCTCCTGCGACAACACCCACGTCAGCACCCCCTTGCGGTCGGATTTCGTCGTCGAGAGATCGAGCAGGCGGCGTGCCTGCGCCGCCTCCTTGTCGAGCGAGCCACGTTCGAGCGAGAGCCCTTCGAGCTGCACCGCGTTTGCGCGCTCGGCGTTGTCGCGTTCGCCGCGCAGCTGCGCGAGCTCGATCTGCGTCTGCTTCACCGACAGCTCGGATTGCCGCAAAGCCTCGGCCGAGAGAAGGCTGTCCTTGAACAACTGCTGGTTGCTTTCGAGCCGCGACTGCGCGGCCTGGAGGTCAAGCGTCTTGACGTCAATCTTCCCGGCGAGGTCCACGAGCGACTTCTCGAGCGTCAGCCGCGACTGCGCCTGCTGGTTCTCCTTGACCTTGAGGTCTTTCACGATCTTTTCAAGGGCGAGCACCGATTCGCTGATATCCAGCTCCACGACGGGCGCCCCGACCTCGAGCTGCGCGCCCGGCCGGACGAGGATGCGCAGGACGCGCGCGTCGAGCGGGCTTGAGAGGACGCGCTCCACCTCGGGGACGACCATGCCGGTGGCCATGATCGCGGCCTCGATCGGACCCGTGGTGACGGGAGCCGTCCGCAGCCGCGCGCGGGGAATCGACGGACGCAGCCAGCCCGGAAGCCAGGCGAACAACAACGTGACGACGAGAAGGGGTAGCCCAACCTGCAGCACCCGGCGGCGGCGGGCATGGCTCACAACGTCGTCGGCGAGGGGACGGTCCACGCTCCCGTTCAGTTCAAGGCGCATGCCCGTCCGCACGATGGGAATCAACGAGTTAGGCCGGTTGAGACGTTGCGCGCGTTCGAGAGCGTACGAAGCGCTGTTCAGAAGCGGACAGTCGGCGAGGGGCAGCGGGCGTCGAAATCAGCTGGTCAGTCCTGCCGGAGCCTGCCGACAGGATCGATGCGGGTGGCGCGCACGGCTGGAACCCAGGCGGCGGCAAGGCAGGCGATGAGCACGAGCAGCATCCCCCACGCGTAGGCGCCGGGATCGAACGTGTTCAGCATGATCAGCCGCGACGCGAGAACTCTCGACGCGCCGACCGCCATTAGGGCGCCAATCGCCAGACCGGGAGCCGCGAGCCTGAGCGATTGCTTCAACACAAGACCCGTGACCGCGCTGGCCGTCGCGCCAAGGGCCATTCGGATTCCCATCTCTTTGCGGCGCTCCGCAACCACGCAGGCGAGAAGACCGTAGATTCCGGATATGGTCAGGATGAGCGCCAGCCCACCCACCATCGCGGACAACCAATAGGCCACGCGCAGCGGATAGACGCGCCCGACCACGAGCTCTTGCATCCTGTGGATATGATCCACCGCGCCCGGATCGACAGCGGTGAGCGCAGCGTCGATCGCGCGACGCGCGGCTTCCGTCTCACCGCTGACTCGTGCGACGAGCACCGTGCCGGCGTCCCGACTGCTCGCCGGTACATAGATCGCGGTCTTGTCCGATTGACTCTCGCCATAACCGGTCGCAATATCACCCGCGACACCGACGACTTCCACACGCGAGTACCGCTGAATCTTCGTGCCCCCAGCCGTCCGCGAGTCTGCGGCCATCATGAGGGCTTCGCCGACCCCACCCCCATTCGGCCACAGCCGGCGCGCAGCCGTCTGGCTGAGAATCGCAACCGCTCCGCCCGTCTGCGATTCGGCCTGCGTGAAGAGACGGCCAGCTCGCAGCGGAACGTCGAAGACAGCAAAGAATTCCGGAGAGGCAAATCTATACGCGACGCTCACCGGAACCGCACCGGCACGAGCGGTCACCGAAATCCGTGGCGCGGTCGCATCCAGCGGGACCGACGAGACAGCTCCGATACCTCTGACCACTGGAACGGAGCCCAACGCCGGAAGCACGCGAGCGCGGGTCCGTTCGCGCACATATATCTCGATCACGTCACGCGTTCTCAGGCCGCTGTCGATGTCCCGGAAACGGTTGGATCCGCGCAACAGAAGTCCGGCGCAAATCAGCAAACAGACGGAGGCGGTGATCTGGATCACGACCAGCACGTTTCGCGGCCGTGCAGGCCTGACGTTGTAAAGGAAATCCCCCCGGGCCGCTTGCACGAGTCCTGGGCGCGTGGTTTCGAGCGCCGGTGCCAATCCGAAGAGCACAGCCGAACCGGCCGCAGCTGCAAGCATGAACGCGACGACCCGCACGTCGGATAACAAGGGGACAAAGCGAATGTACTCGGCGTATTCGGCGGGCATCGTCGCAAAGAGCGCTCTAACGCTCAACTCGACGGCCGTCTGAGATATCACAAAACCTGCGGCGGCAGCCGGCACGGCCAGTAGCGCGCTCTCCGTCAGGAGCTGGCGAACAACGCGCGACTGCGCGGCGCCAAGAGACAGGCGTATGCCGATCTCTCGCTGCCGGGCGAGCCCGCGCGCGAGCATCATGTTGGCGACGTTCGCGCAGGCAATCACCATGACGAGTGCGAAGGCCGCGAAGATCGGCGCAAACAACAGCAGCATCAGCGGTGACAGGGCAATGGACGTTGCACGCGACTCCAGAAGAACCCCCACCGCTTTGTCGCCGTCGCGCCGGCCAGCCGTCAGACGCTGCGCCCACGCCGTCAGCAGCGTCTGTGCGGACTTGCGAGTGACGCCCGGTTTGAGTCGTCCGACGATGTCCAGCCGGTTCGGGTGATCGGGGCCGAACACATCAGCGCCGTCCTCGAGCTGTGGGGACAACGTGAGAGGCGCCCAGAAGTCGTGCGGCAGCACGTCGAGCCCCGCGAAGCCGTCGCGCAAGACCCCGATGACCTCACACGGATAGCCGCGAATCAGGATCTTTTTTCCAATGATGAAGGGGTCGGCACCGAAGTAGCGCTGCCAGAACGCATGACTGAGAACGACAACCGCCTCTTGACCCGGCGTTGACGCGTCATCATCGCTCAGCGTCCGGCCCATGACGGCCTCGACCCCCAGCATGCGGAAATACTCGCCTGTGACGAGCTCTCCGTATGCCGGATGGCCGTCGATCCGCGTCATGAGCTGTTTGCGGACGGCAAAGACTTCGGAGAAGACGTGGTTGTCGCTGCGGAACTGCTGATACTCGGGCCAGGTGAACGAATGATAGCGGCGCGCCTCGTCCATCCACGTGAAGGAATATAGGGAATACGGATCCCGCACCGCGAGGGGGCGGAGGACGTAAGCATCGAACAGCGTGAAGAACGCAGCGTTAAGGCCGAGCCCCAGCGCAATCGTCCCAATCACGGTCATGGCGAACGTAGGAGCGCGGCGGAAGCTGCGGAACGCATACCGCATGTCCTGACAAAGCGTCTCGAGCAGGCCGATGCCGCGGGCATCGCGACACTGATCCTCTATCAGTGGTTTCGGCCCAAAGCGAACGCGGGCCTGACGCCGGGCTTCGGCTTCTGGAAGGCCGGCCCCCACGTTCTTTCGCGTCTGCATCTCGAGATGGAAGGCGAGCTCGTCCTGGAGCTCGCGTTCGACCGTCCAGCGAAACGCGACCGCGCGGAACCGAAGCCACAGATCTTTCGCCTTCATGTCACGCCATCCGCAAGACGCGATTGATTGCCGCCGAGAGCCGTTCCCAGTCGGCCGCTTCCGTGTCGAGCTGCTTGCGGCCGGCGACGGTCAGACGGTAGAAGCGGGCGCGCCTTCCCAGTTCCGAAACGCCCCACTCTGCCGAAATCCATCCCCGATGCTCCAGGCGATGGAGCGCGGGATACAACGAACCCTGATTGACCTGCAGGACGTCCTGCGAAATCTGCTCGATTCGCTCGGCGACGGCCCACCCATGCAGCGGTCCGGCCTGCAGGGTTCGGAGAATCAGCAAATCCAGCGTGCCCTGAAGCAAATCGAGCGCGGCGGGGCGAGTCATGGTGTCGGACGTCTACACTACGACTCGTTGGTGTCGAATGTCAACAACAAAGAGGAAACGCCGCGGGCGACTACGAGGCTGGCTGATCCGGTCGCCCCCGCGCTTCTCGGCGTGCTCAGCGTCCTCGGCGCGAGATCCTCCGCGATCTCCCCGAGAGACTAGTGCCGCGCGCCGAAGGCCCGGTTGATCCAGCGTCCGGGACCGGAGGGCTTCGCCGGTGTGCGTGGATCGGGGCGGTCCAGCAGGCGACGTGGCAGATGGATTTTCAGCACCATGTCGCCCGGTTCCGCCATCATCCACAAGTGGCCGCCGCAGTCGGCGACGAGCGCCTGCAACGCTCCGAGGTCGACGCCGGGTTTGTCGGATGCGGCCGCGGCGCGGAAGGCGCCGGACGCGGGCGTGCGGACCGCTGCTGAGAAGTCCTGGCGCGCGGCGCCTCTCACTTCATTCACCGTGAGCAGAACGTGAGCGCCGGGCCGGACGTTCGGGTATTTCGCGACGAACTTGCGGTCCACTACCACCGAGGCGACCTCGAACATCAGGCGGCCACCGAGCGGCATCCGCTCGCGTCCGTAGGCCGCGACGTTGACGAGCATCCGTTCGACGCGCTCCGCCTCGACGTCCAGGTTGAGCGGCGTCGAGGCCTTCGGCAGGACGAGCTCGATATTGTCGCCGGCCACCCGCTTGAGCACGGGCTCCAGGTCTCGTAGCACTTTGATCACATCCACCAGCTCGGGAGCGTTTTTCTGCTCGTGGCCGTAGACCGAGAGCTGCCGCAGGAACCCTGCCGCGCGAGTCACTTCGTCGAGCAGCAATTCGCCCTGATACCGCGCCGTGTCGCTGTCGATCCTGGCCAGCCACTGCTGCCCCTCCTGTTTGACGTGTCGGAGCAAGGTGTGGCACGTGACCGCGACCTCGGACCCGTAGCGCCCGACCGCTTCCATGCGCTGTGAGTTGCGCAGCTTTTCCTCGAGCACTCGGACCGTCGTGATGTCCTGGGCTGCGAGATCGATGGAATCAGCGGTGGTCGCGGCGGCCAGCACGCGCACGAAAATCCGGCTGCCGTCTTTTTTTCTCCACGCGGTCTCGACCGCTTCGGTCGAGCGCGATGCGACGCACCGGTCGACTATCCATTGCAGCTCGTCACCAGACTCGAATACGGCGTCGGCGAAATCGATTTCCTGCACCTCGTCGGGCGTGCTGTATCCGAGCAAGCGTGCAAAGGCATGGTTGACTTGTGTGATCGCACCGTCCGGGCTGAAGCGGCACATGCTTACGGGGCTGTGTTCGAACTGGCGTCGATTCTCGGCTCGAATCTCCTCAATCTTCTTCTGGAACTGGGGCACGCGGTCGGCCGCGGTCTTCAGAATCTCGCGCTGGCGTCTGGTCGCTTCGAGGTCCTCGTTGAGCGCCCTGAGCTGCACCTGCAGCTGCCTGTCGCGTTCGGCGACCAGCGCTTCGAATCTGGCGCGCTCGGTTGCGCGGTCTTTTGAAAAGCGTTCCAGTGTCTGCTGGGCAGTTGCTCGGGCCTCGTCGAGTGTCTGCTGGAGGGACCGGTATTCCGCGCGTTGACGCGCCAGATCGGCCTCCATGGCGATCCGAACGCGCTCGACGTTCGCCCGTTCGTCCTTCTGCGCGCTTTCCAACAACTGGATCTGCGCCTCGGTCGCGACAAGGGACTGGCGGGCCAGATCGCCTTCCCTCTGAAGATGCCGGATCCGCTCCTGTCCCTGGGCCAGCGTGCGCTCCCACTCGGCTCGTTCTCGCCCAGCCCGTTCTTCGAGAAGGGTTTCGTGCTCGCGGGCGCGTTGACCCGTCGCGGCGACCTCATCCACGAGGCGGAGCTGCACCTGTTCGGAAGCCGCGCGCGTGTCGGCGAGCTCGCCCTCCACCGCTTGCCGCCGGGCGATTTCCTGTCTGAGCTCGGTCTCGAGGTGGGCCTGGCGTCTGGTGGCCTGATCGATCGCTGCCTGGAGCGCAAGCGCGGCCTGTTGTTCGACGGCCCGGAGCGCCGCCCCGGCGTCCTCGACAGCCTGCGCCATCTGCCCTTCAACCTGGTTCCGATATGCGGCGAGCTGCGCGGCGGCAGCCCCCATCGCCGAGGCGTGCTGCTCGCCGGCGCGCTGGAGCATGAGTTTCGCGTCGGCAAGTTGCTGCTCGAGCGCCTGCCGGTTGGTGACTTCCTGTGTGAGCTCGGCCTCGAACTTCGCCTGACGCGACGCCGCCTGCTCGGAAGCCGCGTGCCGCTCGGCGGCGGCCTGCTGCTCCATGCGCGTGAGCGCCACGCCGGTGGCGGCCAGTTCGCTCTTCAGCGCATCGGTAGCGGCACCCGCCTCCGCGAGCCGGGCATCCGCCTGCACCTGTCCCTCGGCCAGGCGTCCGGCCGACGCACGCATCTCCGCTGCGTGCTGCTCTTCGGCGCGTTGAAGCGTGAGTTTCGCTCCGGCAAGTTGCTGCTCGAGCGCTTGCCGGTTCGTGACTTCCTGTATGAGCTCGGCCTCGAACTTCGCCTGACGCGACGCCGCCTGCTCGGAAGCCGCGTGCCGCTCGGCGGCGGCCTGTTGCTCCACACGCGTGAGCGCCGAGTCGGTGGCGGCCAGTTCGCGCTTCAGCGCGTCGATAGCGGCAACCGCTTCCGTGAGCCGCGCATCCGCCTGCTCCTGACTCTCGGCCAGGCGGGTGGACGCCGCACGCATTTCCGCTGCGTGCTGCTCTTCGGCGCGCTGAAGCGCCGCGTCGATGGCGACAAGTCGCCCCTGGAGCGCATCCTGCGCCGCCGCCGCTTCAGACAGGCGTCCGTCGTATCGCCTCTGGTGTTCCGCGAGTCGTTGCTCGGCGGCCATCGCCTCAGACGCGTGTCGCTCTTCGGCGCGCTCCAGCGTGAGCCTCGCGTCGGCGAGTTGCTGCTCGAGCGCGTGCCGGTTGGTGACTTCCTGTGTGAGCTCGGTTTCGAACCTCGCTTGACGCTCCGCGTTCTGCTCGGCAGCGGCTCGCCGCTCGGCGGCGGCCTGCTGCTCCATACGCGTGAGCGCCGCGGCCGTGGCGGCCATTTCGCTCTTGAGCGCATCGGTGACGGCAACGGCTTGTGCGAGCCGGGCATCCGCCTGCTCCTGAGTCTCGGAGCGTCGCGTAGCCGCCTCGCGCATTTCCGCGGCGTGCTGCTCGTCGGCGCGGTGGAGCGCTGCTTCGCTGGCCACGAGTCGCGTGTGAAGCGCCTCCTGCGCCGCCACCGCTTCAGACAAGCGTGCGTCGTATCGCGCCTGGAGCTGCGCGAATCGCCCTTCGGCGGCCATGGCGCCCGACGCGTGCTGCTCGTCGGCGCACTGGAGCGCGAGTTTCGCGTCGGCGAGTTGCTGCTCGAGCGCCTGCCGGTTGGTGACTTCCTGTCTGAGCTCGGCGTCGAACTTCGCCTGCCGCGACGCCGCCTGCTCGGAAGCGGCGTGCCGCTCGGCGCCGGCCTGCTGCTGCATGCGCGTGAGCGCCTCGGCGGTGGCGGCCAGTTCGCTCTTCAACGCGTCGGTGGCGGCACCCGCTTCCGTGAGCCGGGCATCCGCCTGCTCCTGACTCTCGGCCAGGCGCGTGGCCGCCGCGCGTATCTCGGTTGCGTGCTGGTCGTCGGCGCGCTGAAGCGCCGCGTCGATGGCGACAAGCCGCGTCTGAAGCGCATCCTGCGCCGCCGCCGCTTCAGACAGGCGAGCGTCGTATCGCGTCTGGTGCTCCGCGAGTCGTAGTTCAGCGGCCGTCGCTTCCGACGCGTACCGCTCTTCGACGCGTTGGCGCATGAGCGTTTCGTCGGCAAGTTGCTGCGCGAGCGCCTCGCGGGTCGCTGTCTCCCTCGCAAGTTCGGCTTCGATTTGAGCCTGTCGGCCGGCCGCCTGCTGTCGAGCAGCCTGCTGCTCGACGGCCGCGCGGTGCTCGGCGGCCCGCAAAGCCGTCTCAGCATCGCTCAGGCGTCGTTCGAGTTCTTCCTGAGTCGTCGCGGCTTTGCAAAGTTCTGAGATGAGCACGCCCTTGCGCTGTGCGAGATGCTCGGCCGCCGCGGCGCCATCAGCGGCGCGATCCTGGCGAGCCTGCTCGATCGCAGCCAGTGCATGATTCAACCGCTGTTCGAGCGTCTCGCGCGCCTGAGCAGCCTGCGCGATGGCGTTCGTGAGCTCCGCCTGTTGTTGCACGAGACGAGCAACGTCGGCGGCCCGCCGCTCCTCGGCCGCCTGAAGCGCCGCTTCCGCCTCGGCCAGCTTCGTTTCGAGAATCCGGCGCTGCGTCACTGTCTCTGTGAGTGCGGCCTCCAGTTCGGTCTGGCGTCGGGCGAAGTCCTGCGACACGGTCCGTTGCTCGATCGTCGCGCGCTGCTCGGCGTCTCGCAGCCTCGCGTCCCGGTCGGCAAGCTGCGCCGCGAGTTGCTGCCTGGCCACCGTCGCCTCTGCGAGTCTCGCGGCGAAGCCGGACTCGCGTTGGAGATGGTGCTTGGCAGCTGCGGCAGTATCAGCAGCGCGAGCCTGGCGGACCTGCTCGATCGCGGCCGCCGCCTCTTTCAGCTGGTGCGCGACGGTTCCGAACGCCGTTTGGGCGTTGGCCAGCCTCTGTTCGAGATCTTCGCGTTTGGCACGCTCCTGATCGATGGTAGATGCATGGGCATCACGGAGCCGGGACTGTTCGTTGAGGAGCGCCGAGTGCGCCATCAGCCGATTGAGTCTGAAAAAGACCGCTCGGAACGACGTCTTGGACTTGACGACGTAGTCGGTGGCACCCAGCTTGAGCGCGAGCACCGCGAGCTCTTCGTCCCACTCGGCCACAATCACGACCGGAACATTGAGCTTCCGGGCTGCTCGGTCTTTCAGGATCGCAAGGGTCTCCACACCCGGATAGCCGTGCTCGATGAGCAGGATTTCGAATGGAAGCGGCGCCCCCGGTCGAGCGTCTGATGGAAGCGGATCGAACCTCCCGTTCGATCCGGGAACGGCCTCGATGACTTCGATCGATCCCCCCGGCCTTCCGAGGCACTCCCGCGCGAGTGCGGCGCCGCCGACATAGAGGAGCCGCAGACGCGGCCGCGGCGCCGGTTTGGGGGTGTGGAGCACGCGCCTGGCTATATCCGGCAGCTTCTTGTGAAATGACAGGTCCTTCGTGACGACCTCGTCGGCTACAGCCCTGAGTGACGTCAGCGAAAGAGCAGGGTCTTTCACCGAAACCACGATTACGGGCGCAGTGACACCCGATCCGCGAACCTCGGTGATAAACGATTCGCAGCCGGGATTGTCCGATTCCACTTCAACGATCAGGGTGGCGACATCACGGTTTTCACCGATCCAACGGCGCGCTTCACCCAGGCTTGCGGCCCATGCGATGGCGACGTCCGGTGCAACGGTGCGGAGGGCGAAAGCAGCGAGCTCCGCGGCGCGGCGGTCGTTCGCAATATAAAGGATCTTCATGCAGCGCGGCCCCAGCGACGAACCCATGTCTTTATCGGTTTGACACGAGCACGACTGCAGTTTTCGTGATCCCCGGTGCAGCTCGCCGTCGAGGGACGAACCGGCCCGGCGGCTTGACAGGCCACGCCTCTCGAGAGCGCACTGACGTCAGGAAGCACTCCGCGCCTCCTGCGTAACGGTAATTATTTTGTTTTGAAGCGTTTATGGCTTATCAGGCGTTTACCCTAACGTACGCGCGCCGCATCGTGCAAGTCACCCTGGGTTCTCAAAGGGCAGACTGTCGTGCCCGGCGACGGGATCACCTGCATCCCCGTGACGACGGCGTGCCCGGCACGATCGTCACAGTGTTTCGGGCTCCCCGTGACGCTAGCGGCGCTTGCTCAACTCATCGAGCGTGCGCTTCAGGTGTTCGAGCTTCTGCCCGGCTTCCCCGAGCTTGCCTTCGGCGGTCAGCCGCTGATAGTCCGCGAGGTCCTTCGCGGCTTCTCCGATCAACGCCTGGATCTCGGCTCCGGAAGCCGCGGCGCCCGTCGCCGCGGGCGACGTCGTGGTGGGATAAGACGCCGGCGGCACGGTCGCTGACCCTGCCGTCCCGAACAGGTTCGTGAGCGCGGCTTCGAAGGTCGGCGCGTACACCAGGCGATCCTGCAGGGCCAGAACTACGAGCCGCAGCTCGGGCATCGGGCTGCGATCCGCCTGCAGGTAGATCGCCTGCGCATACAGCAGGGCGTGGCCGATGGGAATCACGAGCAGCGGTCCCCGCCGCACGTGCGACCCCTGCTGGTTCCACAACGAAAGCTGGCCGGACAACTGCGCGTTCTGATCGATCCGCGCTTCCACTTGCAGCGGCCCATCCACGAGCCGTGTCTTCGGAAAGTCGTACACGATGACCTCCCCATAGTGGTCGGCGTCGCTGCGCCCGGCGATCCAGCCAATCAGATTATTCCGGTTCGCGGGAGTGAACGGCAGCATCTCGACAAACTCCATGCTCGTCTCACCAGGCAGCTTCATCAGCACGAAGTTTGGTTCCATCGGCTGGAGTGTTTTGTCGGTCCGGTCACTTGCCGCGACGTCGGTCGCAACGGTCCACAGATCCTCGCGGTTGTAGAACACCTGAGGATTGGTCATGTGGTACAGCCCGAACACATCGGCCTGAAGGGAGAGAAGCATCTCCGGATAGCGCACGTGAGCGCGCAGGCCGGGAGACATGGCTGAGGCGTCCTTGAAGAGCGTCGGAAACATCCGGCGGTACGCCGCGATGATGGGGTCTTCTGCGTCGAAGATGTAAAACGTGGTCGTGCCGTCGTAGGCGTCGATCACCGCCTTGACGCTGTTGCGCAGATAGTTGACGCGGACGCCCTCGGCTTGATACGGCCGGGAGTACGGATAGTGATCCGACACCGTGAAGGCATCCATCATCCACGACAGCCGGCCGTCCGGGCCGAGGACGACGTACGGATCGGAATCGAAGCGGAGAAAGGGCGCCAGCGCGGCCACGCGGTCGCGGACGTTCCGGCGCATCAGCAGGCGGCTTTCGCCGGTGACATCGTCGCTGAACGGCAGCTTCCCGGCGTCCCCGCGATCGAGCGCGATCAACAAGCGGCGAAAAAAGCCCCCCAGCAGGATCCCGCCGGTCCCTTCATAAGACGTCAGACTGTTGGTCTGTCCCTGCGGGTAGTTGAACTCCTGCTGCCGCGTCTTCACGTAAACATCGGTATTCGTCATCTCCCCGAAATAGACTTCGGGGCGAGTCACCTCGAGGCTGGGCGTCGTGCTTTGAACCGGCATGTCCCTGAGAAGAAGGGCCGGCAGACCTTCGGGGGTGAACCCGTTGACGGCATTCATCGTGAGCCCGTACCCGTGCGTGTAGATTAGTTTTTCGTTGATCCAGGTGCGGCTGCTCTCAGGCAGCTTCGACACGTTCAACTCGCGCGTGGCAAGCATCACCTGCCGGAGGGTCCCGTCGATGACGTACCGGTCGATGTCGATGTCGGGAAAATCGTAATACGTGCGGATTTCCTGGAGCTGCCGCAATGTGTCCTGGAGCGCACGCCAGTCCCATAGGCGGATGTTCTGCAACGTGGCCAGGTTGTTTGCCGCGTCGGCCGCCTCCACCGTCGTCTCGGCCGGGAAGGCGCGTTGTGCAATCCGGTTCAGCCCGTAGGCCTGGCGCGTGAACTCGATGTTATGAGTGATGTAGGGCTGTTCGCGCACGAGCTCGTTGGGCTTCACGATGAAGCCCTCGACATATGCGCCGATCGCGCCCGTCACCACATACAGCACCACAGCCGGCAGCACCGCGGCGACGAGCCATCGAACGCGGGGCGCCACGAAGGCGGCGACAACGGCCAGCACGGCGCCCAAGGCGAGCGCAATCGACACGAGCAGCATGCCGGTCAGCGTGACGTGTGCCTCGGTATAGGTGATGCCAGCGAAGATGGTGTGATCGTCGAACAACCGCTCGAAGCGCCCGAGATACACCTGCGCCGCGATCGCCAGCAGCAGGAGCGCCCAGGCCAGCGCGAGGCCGCGTGTGGTACCTGCGTCGCCGGACCCTCGGCGCCCGCGGAGGACGCCGGTTCCGCGGGATGTCACAAAGAAGAACAGCCCCATCCCGAACGTGAGGAGGCCCAGCCTCAACAGCCAGCCGGCGGCCATCTGCCAGACAGGCAGCGCGAAGAGGTAGAAGGCGAGCGGCCGGGAGAAGATCGGATCCGTAACGTGCGCCGCGGTGGCGGTCGCGGAAACAACTGCGTCGCGCCCGTACCACCAGAGCGCGAGGGTTGGCCATTGGGCCGTCATGCCGGCTGCTGTCCCGAGGGCGACGATCGTCGATATGAGGATCGCGATGAGAGACAGGACCGGACCGACTGGAAGCTTGACCGGACGGTTGTTGATGATGATGACGCCGTCGGTGCCTATTTCGCCGAATCCCGGCGGCTTCAACGCCAGGAAGGCGCCATAGAGCGCAACGAAGGTGATCCCTCCTGCCGCCGCGAACACGCCTCCCTGGAGGTTCACGGTCTTCCAGAAAACGTCGCGATATCCAAGCGAGGCGAACCACAGCGCGTCGACGTAGTACGACAGCGCCGCCCCTCCCCCGAACAACAGGGCGCTCAGGAGAATGAAGAGTAGCAGGCCGAAACGTCTCCGCCCGGACCGCCGGCGCGGAAAATCGATGGTGTCGGCAGATCGGTCGTTCATCACAGCACGCCTGACAGGCGAACCCGTCCAGCATAGGCGATCGGGACCGTCTCGCGACAGGCGGGCGGCTTTGGTCTGGATCCGCTCGGGAAGGCTACCCTGCGTGCACGAGCGGAACATCGACGACGTGCTCGGCCACGAACCACACTTGCAGTTCGTTGGTGCGAATGACGTCGCTGACGATCAAATCGTTGGTCCCGTCGTCTCCTGCCTCAGCGGCCTGCCGGGCCATCGTTCGCGCTTCCTTGCTGATCTGCCCGCGCGTCTGTCGTGACATTGTGGAGCGACGTGCACTAGTATTTTTTCAGCCCCTTCGATGCACGAGGAAGCGCGACGAAACGGAGACTCCATGGCCCCCACTGAGACAACTCGCACGATCCCTTTAAGTCCCGGGGCGCGCGGCGATCACGTATTTCCCACGCTGACGTCAGCGCAGATCGCCCGAATCGCGGCGCGCGGAAGTGTCCGCGCCGTCGAGCCTGGAGAGGTGCTCATCGAAGAGGGGCGTCAGAAGGTGCCGTTCTTCGTCGTCAAGGCCGGTCAGATCGAGATCGTGCGGCGGTCCGACGCCGGCGAGACGATTGTCGCCGTCCATCGACCGGGTCAGTTCACGGGGGAAGCCAACATGCTCTCGAACCGCCGCTCGCTCTTCCGGGCGCGCGCGAGCGAAGCCGGGGAAGTGATCGAGCTCGATCACGACCAGCTGCTGACCATCGTGCAGACGGATGCCGAGCTGAACGAGATATTCATGCGGGCTTTCATCCTCCGAAGGGCCGAACTGCTCAGCCAGGGGGTCGGGAATGCGGTACTCGTGGGTTCGAATTACTGCGCCGGAACGATTCGGATCAAGGAGTTCCTGACGCGCAGCGGCCATCCGCACGCGTACATCGATCTCGACCAGGATTCCGGGGTCCAGGAGTTGCTGGACCGATTCCACGTGACCCTGGCCGACGTGCCCGTGCTGATTTGTCGCGGCGATGTGGTGCTTCGTAATCCAACGAATCAGCAGATTGCCGCGTGCCTCGGGTTGAACGAGGCGATCGATCCCAGCACAGTTCGTGACGTCGTCATCGTGGGCGCCGGCCCCGCCGGCCTGGCAGCGGCGGTCTACGCCGCGACGGAAGGTCTCGACGTGCTCGTCCTGGAATCCGGGTCGCCCGGCGGGCAGGCCGCGTCGAGCTCGCGGATCGAGAACTATCTCGGTTTTCCGTTGGGGATTTCCGGTGAGGAGCTTACGGCTGCCGCGTACGCACAGGCACAGAAGTTCGGGGCCCACCTGATGGTCGCGAAGGGCGCCACACAGCTCACGTGCGACCGCCAGCCGTACGCGCTCGAGACCGAGCCTGGCGTGCGAGTTCGAACGCGCGCCGTGATCATCGCGACAGGCGCCGAATATCGGAGACTGGCAGTCCGGAACTTGTCCCAATTCGAAGGGGCGGGCGTGTATTACAGCGCGACCCGCTTCGAAGCGCAGATGTGCGGCAGTGACGAAGTGGTGGTGGTCGGCGGTGGAAATTCAGCCGGGCAGGCCGCCGTCTTCCTCGCGCAGACGGCGAAACGAGTACACATGCTCGTTCGTTCAGGCGGACTCACCGAGATGATGTCGCGGTACTGATTCAGCGCATCGTAGACAATCCCGGGATCGTCTTGCGAACCCATAGTGAAATCATCGCGCTCGAGGGGAACGAGCATCTGGAGCGTGTCCGCTGGCGCGACGCTCGCCAGGAGGAGGACGAGACCCACGGCATCAGGCACGTGTTCGTCATGACCGGTGCGCTCCCGACCACGAAATGGCTGGATGGGTGCGTTACACTCGATGCAAAGGGATTCATCAAGACGGGACCGGACCTCTCGCCCGACGACCTCGCTGCTGCGCGGTGGCCACTCGCCCGCGCTCCCTATCTTCTTGAAACCAGCCTGCCTCGCGTGTTCGCCGTTGGCGATGTGCGCGGCGGCAACGTCAAACGGGTGGCGGCCGCGGTGGGCGAAGGATCGATTGCCGTCGCTTTCGTTCATCAGGCGCTCCAGCATTAGAAAAAGGATCGGATGCCTAACGACCGCTGTGCTCACATCGAAGCGATTACGACGGTGAAACACGCCACGCTCAGCGAGTGCGATGAGTGCGTGCAGATGGGGGGCCGATGGGTCCACCTGCGCACGTGTCAGCAATGCGGCACGACCCTGTGTTGCGATAACTCGCCGAATCGCCACGCGACCAAGCACGCCCACGCGACCGCGCATCCAGTCATTGCCTCGGCAGAGCCTGGCGAGCGCTGGCTCTATTGCTACCCGGACGACGGCTTCGCCGAATACTGAATGGTGGACCGAGCCAGCCCGCCAGCCGCTAGTGCCTTTTGATTATTGCTTGTCGTCAACGGCGACGGTACAAACGCGTCAGGTGGACCTGTGAAGCCCATGTTCCTGCCCGACGTCGAACGCAATCCGCAGCCGGGACCGTATCGATCGCTGATCGAGCAGATGCAGCAACAGAGCGCGGAGTATCCGCAGATCTGGCATCTTTTCGCGTTCCTGCCGTCGGCGAGCGTCCACCTCGCACGCTTTACGCAGGAGATCCTCCGCGGTCCGTCGCCGCTCAGCCCGGGCCTGCGCGAACTGATTGCCGCATACACGTCGCAGCGCAATCACTGTCCGTTTTGAATCAAGTCGCACGCCGCAGTTGCGGCGGAACTGCTGGGAGACGCGGCGCTGGTCGACTCGGTGCTGGCGGACGTCGAATCGTCCGGACTCGATGAGCAGCACAAATCACTCTTTCGATTGATCGACAAGGTGAATCAGGAGTCCGCGCAGATCACGTTGCACGACCTCGAGATCGCGCGCGCCGCCGGGTGGACCGACGAGACCCTCTACTTCGCTATCACGGTATGTGCGCTCTTCAACTTCTACAATCGGTGGATCGACGCCACCGGTGTGCACGTGATGTCAGACGAGGCGCACCGCCAGGGTGGCAGGCGCAGTGCGACACAGGGATACGCGCGCGGCTGAATGTTTGACGGCGCTCAGCCAGACGGTGTAGGCTCGCGCGGTTCTCCACAGCTGAAGCTCGCCTGCGAATGGGCCGGGAGCCAGTCAAAAGAGGACTGGAGGTCGCGATGAGTGTACGCATACGGCGGCGGTGTCTCCTTGGGCTCGTGGCGGGAATTCTCGTGGCTGCGGGCAGCAGTCCGGTCTCGGCTCAGGCGAATGACCCGCAGTACGGCACATGGAAGCTCAATTTGGCAAAATCCAAATACAGCCCGGGCCCGGCGCCTAAGGAAGGCGCGGTCACGATCGAGGCCGCAGGTCCTGGCCGTAAAGTATCGGTGACCGGTGTGGCCGGGGACGGCACCGCCGTGAAGTGGGGCTACAGCGGGAATTTCGACGGCAAGGAAATCCCGATCACGGGGAATCACCCGGATGCAGATGTCGTCATTCTGAAGCGCATCAGCGCGAACGCGGTCAGAACGACCAACAAGAAGGCCGGCAAGCGGACCCTCGTCAACGGCGTCAGCGTGTCGCCCGATGGCAAAACGTTGACGGTCGCGACGACGGGCGTCAACGCGAAGGGACAGACCGTCAAGAACACGCAGGTCTTCGACAAGCAGTAACCCGCCACAGCTCGCGGGGAGTTCGAGACCGTCACGGAACTCACTCGCCGCGAGCTGCTCATCCTCCCTGCTCCCACTGCAGCGGGACTCGGTAGTTTTTACTATTGGTCGACTGGATGCGTGCGAAGGTAGGCCTTCGCAAACGGACACACCACAACGACCTGCAAGCCTTCTGTGCGGGCGGTGTGCAGTCCGGCTTTGACGAGGGCGGCAGCGAGATGCCGACCCCGGAGCGGTGGGGTGAACGAGGTGGCGGCCCGAAGGCCGCCTCTCGTCTCCTCTCGGACTTGACGATCATTGCGCCAGCACAGAACCCGCTTCGAGCGCGATGATCGCGTGGACGGCCTTGGTCGGATGAATGCCATCCCAAAACAAGTACTCGTCGGGACTCTCGCAGGTGAATGGGGGCACGTACGGCGTCACGCAGGCTGTCGTCACGTTGGTCAGACCGAACTCCACTGGACGTGCGACCAGGTCATTGAGCAGCCGGTACGCATCGAGTTTGACGATCCTGATCCCTGGAAGTCCTCTGAGTTGCGCGACGGCACCGTCGAGCCCGGCGTTGAACCCCTGAGTCAACTGGCTGGCCAGATACGCCGCGCCCGGACTGATGGTGTTCAGCCTGAGGATTGCCGGCGTCATTCCGACGTCGGGCGCCCGCCAGACGAGAAACGTTCTCGCACCCGCCGCATAGAGGGTTTGGATATTGACGGCAATCGACATGATCGCATCGTGGAGAATCGGGCTACTACCACCGCTCGGGTATGCGACAAGTGCATCGCGGATGTCATTGCCTCCCATCTCGATGGTATACAGGGCATCGGCTGGAGCGACGCCACCCGTTTGCTGAAGGAACGCCTGCACCTGCGTCGAAAGATTGACGTTGATAAAGTCCTCGTGAGCCCTGGCGCCGCCAACCGCGTAGTTTGTCGCCGTGGGATCGGCTGACAGGAACGCGGGCCTGACGCTGCCGGCAAGGCCCATGGAGCGCGCAAACTGCTCGACCCAGGTTGCCCCGTTGCTGAAGTGGTGTCCCCCCCGGGCGTACGGTGCGCTGGGAACCAGGAGCGGATCCAGCAGATAGTCGGGCGGGGTGTTTGTTCCCCCTTTCAACGCGAAGGCGTTCCCGGGATCAGACAAGCTGGCTCCGAACGCCACGATTCGCCCGAAAGGCGCGGGCGCAGCGGTTGGAACAGCCACGGTGACGGCGGCCAGCACGGCTGCCGACATGAAAAGCGCGGTCGTGCGGACTCTCATGAATTCCTCCTGGAAATGCGCAGCTTTTTGCTGCGTCATGAGGTAATTCAGGAAAACCGGCGAAAGGTTACAGCCGGGGTAAAGGGGCGGAGCTGGCGGGCAGTTCCCGCAGGGTGCGCGCGAGCGCGGCGAATCCGGCGATGTCGCCCGACGCGAAGGCCACCTCATCGCCGGGCACCGTGAACAACGGGGCGAGACCAAAATCGAGCAGACACGCCGCAGCCGTACCCGGCGGAATGATCACGTTGCCGGGCACAATGGATCCGTGTACCAGGCCACGGGCGTGAGCCCTGTGCATCAATTCGATGAGAGGTGTGAGGCGCGCACACGCATCTTCGGGAAGGAGCCAACCCGACTTGATTCGATCGAGAATCGGCACACCCTGTCTGAACCCGCTCAACACCGATGGACAGCCGGCGGCGTCGATACTGGCTGCCAGCGGGGGGACGATCGCCTCACAGTCCCAGCCTTGGAGCTGCTCCCTCAGTTGTTGAAATCGCGCGAGAAACCCTGGCGCCGCCGGCCTGCGCCACGTTTTTAACCTTAGAAACCGAAGGTCCGGGTGCTCGCCTTTGACAAGGAGTACTGAGGCCGAAGCGCTCTCTCCGAGCGGCATCTGAATCGTGAGGTGCCTGGTTCCCTGCTGATGCTTGTCACGAGTCGCCTCCCTCCACGCCGGCGCGACCGCGTCTAGGGGCGCCAGCGCTTCTTCGAGGAGGCATGCCGGGCAGTAGCCGCGGTAGGACGGAGCCAGCGGGTGGCGAATGCAGGCCAACGTGCAGGCTCACGCCGAGACGGCGCGAATCAGCTCGCGCATCTCACCATCGACTTCGTCGGATCCGAGGACTGTTTCACTGATTTCCAGCCGGAGGATCGCGCCGAACCGCTGCCGAAGCCGGTGGACCGCGACCTTGACGGCTCCCTCGGTCAGCTCGAGCCGGGCAGCGACGGCACGGTACGCGGGGAGTTCACCACTGTCGGTGAGGTACGGTAGTAGCGCATCCGCCATCGTGCTCTTACCCACCTGCTGACATTCGTCGCGCAGGCGCTCGAGCGCGCGGTCGAGCGCGATGGCTGCCCACTTGCGATCGAACACACGTTCCGGCGTGTCGCCACTGCGTCGTTCGAGCGCATAGGTGCGTTCGGCCTCCTCGAAATCGAGCGAGATGGGGACGTACCGGCCACCGCGCCGCACGGAGGCTGTGCGCTCGTGCTCGTTAATCACGTACCGCTTGAGAGCGGTGAGAAGGAATCCGCGAAACCGGCCGCGCGCCGGATCGGCGGTCTGAAGATCCTGCCGTTCCAACAATCGAGCAAAAAACCCCTGGGTCAGATCCTGCGCCTCGTCGCAGTCGTGGCCGTGCCGTCGCAGGTAGCTGTAGAGTGGCGGCCAGTAGATCTGACAGAGTTCGGCCAACGCTCCATCGGCGTGCGGGTCGGATCGCCGGCCAGCCGCGTTGACCACAGTCCAGCGCGTAGTCGCGAACCGGCCGCCTGCCGGCCCCGGGGTCACACCAGCACCTGCTCGCACGCAGCCAGAAACTCGAGCGCCTCCCTCGGCCGGAGCGCGCGTTCTGGCGAGAGAGCCGTTCGGAAGAACCCGGCGACGGCATCGGAGAGGCGGGGACGTCCATGACTGGTAACCGTCAGATCCGCGACGGTATCGTCACCGGGGAATGCCACCGTTCGCCGGAAGGGGTGACTCCCCGTCAGCATTTCGTACGCGATCACGCCGACGGCCCAGATGTCCCATCCGGGATTGACGTCGTCGCCGGCGATTTGTTCGGGCGCCATATATTCCAGCGTGCCGACGAGCAGCCCTGCACTGGAACTGGTGGCGGTGGATCGGGCCGGTGACCACTGCGCATCAAAGGCCTTCGCAAGACCGAAGTCGAGCACCTTTGGCACGACGCCGCTCGCGTGGCGCTGCAGAAAAATATTCTCCGGCTTCAAGTCGCGGTGGACAAGGCCCTGCCCGTGCGCCGCGCTGAGCGCGGAGCAGACGCCACGCAGGATGTGAAGGACGTCTGGCCCGCTCAGCGGTACGCCGGAGGCCAGCCGCTGGCGTAGGGTGTCCCCCTCGAGCAACTCCATAATGAGGAACGGGCGGCGATCCCGATCCACACCGAAATCGTACACCCGGACGACATGGGGATGCGCAAAGCCCGCGGCCGCGCGCGCTTCCCGGCGGAAACGGACCGCGAGATCGAGCGGCCCCACGACATCCTCCCTGATCAACTTCACTGCGACCGGACGCTCGAGCACATCGTCCACGGCGGCGTAGACCGCACCCATCCCCCCTCGGCCGAGGCGACGCTCGAGGCGGTAGCGACCGTTGAGCAGGCGGGAACCGCGTGCCGTGGTCAGCGGCTGGTGGTCGTGCGGGCACACCTCCGCGTCAGCGTCGAAGCATCGCCCGCAGCTCTCGCACTCGGTCAGGGTGTGCCGATCGCCCGACGAGCGCTCGAGGAGCAGTCCCACGGCCTGCGCAATGGTGACCAGGAGATCGAGATCCTCCCGGTTGTAGGGCTCTTCCGAACGCCGCGGTCCGAGCACCAGAAGGGCCAGTGGCAAATCGCCGGAGAGCTCGCTCAAAATCGGCACGAGCAGTTCGATGCGGTGCTCGAGCAGGAGCGCGCGCTCGTCGCTCGGAAGCTGATGCTGCACCCATGCCGTATCGCCGAGTGAGAGCGCGAGCGGCTTGCGAAGTACCGACAAGACGCCTATGACGGCCAGCGACGCGGGGAGCGGCCCGGAGGGATGCTCCGCGGCAGAACCCGTCGCGACAGTCGCGAACATGGCCTCGCCCGGTGCGTGCCTGAGCACGCTTACGAATTCGGGATGCAGCGCCTCGTCAATCTGCTGCATCACCGACGGAGCAATCGCGTCGAAGTTCGACGCGCGAGTAATCTGCTCGGCGATGCTCCTCAGAAGCCGCTGGGCATCGTACCTCTCCCGGAAGAAGCGGCGGTCCAGCCGTCTCAGCCAGTCCTGATGGCGTGCCCGGACCACGAGCAGCGTGGTCCCGAGCAGCGTGAACCACCACCAGCGCAACTGCAGCATCACCACGAGGGGTTGCGTGCGGTGAATGATCACGTCGGCCAGCAGCACCGCCCCGAGCATCGGGATCAGCGCGTCGACAAAGCGACGGGCCAGCGCGTAACGCAGCCCTTGTCGTACGATGAGGCTGACGTCGAAGAGCCGGTGGCGCAGGATTGCGTAGGCGAACGAGGCGGGCACCGCCAGGAACACGAGCGCCAGGACCGTCAGCGTGCGCGTCGCGAAAATGTCCGCCCCGGGATTGCGCGAGTAGCCAACCAACAGCGCCGTTCCCGCAGCGACAGTAACGACGGCTCCTACCATCAACACGCGGATACGGCGCCGGTCCGTCAGCGTCTCGGCTGCCCGCCGGTCGGTCAGCAGCAACAACGCGACCGCCAAGCAGGCATAAACGACATTAGCCGCGAATACCCCCATCGTCCAGTCCGGCAGCCCCGTCGGCGGTCCTATCTCCCGAGTGATTCGATGCCAGCCGTACACGTGCCAGCCGACGATGAGCGTAGCCGGGAAGAGCGCCGCGGCCAGCCTGGCCGTCGGCCAGTGAGGGCGAGGGAACACCGCAAAGAAAGCAAACAGCAACGGCCCGACGGCAACGCTCGTCGCGAACGGCAACCAGAGGAGCCCGCCGATAACGGGGGGAAGGGCGTGCCAGAATGCGGCCATGCGCATCGGGAGCACCAGCGATACCGTAGCGATAGAGGCGAGCAACAGGGCCCCAAGCAGGGCGGGCGGTTGAAAGTAGCGCTTGAACGCGACGACGAGCGCGAAGGCAAGGGTGATGACTTGGGCGAAGCGGAAGGCCAGCAGGCCGCGCCGGGATGGGCTCGATCTCCATTCACCCAAGCCCGCCGGCAGCCACAGATTCACCGTTGATGGCTGACCGCTGCGTTCGATCTCGAGTCGGAGCGGCTTCGAAGGATCCAGGTTGACGCGCACGCGCTGCCAGTCCGTACGCCCCTCCAGAACCTGGCCGTTCGCTCGTCGAATGCGGTCGTCGCTCTGGAGGCCTCCGCCCGCCGCAGAGGAATCAGGCTGCACGTCGGCGATGAATATCGCGCCAGGCTTGAACACCGGCACGAAACCGAGCGTGATCCTCTGCAGGTCGCACGTCACCAGCAACGCCAAGTACCCGACGTACGAGACGGCGACAACCGCGACACCCCAACGGACCACGCGCGGAGCGCGAAGCGAGCCGATTGGCGTAACCACCACATCGGGTTCGTCTTTGGTCACAGTTCCCAGCCTCCGGCCGGGCACCCAGGTAGTCAAACTGATGAAGAGAGCGGAAAGGGGTCGCGCGAGCGCCGTGTGGTACCCCGGCTCAGCAGGGGTACTGAGACTCTACCACTAAGGAGTCCTCATCCCGCGGATTCAGCTGAGGCTCACGAGGTCAATAGCGATCGATCCATGGCACGCTGACTTCGGCAAGCCCGTGACCGAACACAACGACATCGCGCTGGTTTTCACTTAGAATGACGCCACACGCAGAATCCTCGATGCCGCTGAACACCGGCACACGCCTCGGATCGTACGAGATCCTCGGCGCCGGGTGGCATGGGCAGCGCCTGCGGCCCGCGCGGCGCGCGAGCGAGCGGGGGTGGGCCATGCAAGCGCTGATGAATGCAAACCTCGCCCATGGAGCCGTCAACCGATGGCGCTGAACACCGGCGCACGCATCGGCTCGTACGAGATCGTGTCCGCTATCGGCGCCGGCGGAATGGGCGAGGTGTATCGCGCGCGCGATACGAAGCTCGACCGCGACGTGGCGATCAAGATCCTGCCCGAGCTGTTCGCAAGCGATCCCGAGCGCCTCGCGCGCTTCGAGCGCGAGGCGAAGACGCTCGCCTCGCTCAATCATCCCCACATCGCGCAGATCTACGGCGTCGAGGACTCCGGACAGACGCATGCGCTCGTGATGGAGCTCGTCGCCGGCGAAGATCTCGCAGTGCGCCTCGTGCGCGGTCCGATTCCTGTCGCCGACTCTCTGCACATCGCGAGACAGATCGCCGACGCGCTCGACGCGGCGCACGAGCGCGGGATCATCCATCGCGATCTGACACCCGCGAACATCAGGGTCGCCGAGGACGGCACCGTGAAGGTCCTCGACTTCGGGCTCGCGAAGGCGCTGGATCCGGGAGGCTCATCCGTCGCGGATGCGATGAACTCGCCGACGTTCGCCGCGCCCGCGACCCAGCTTGGCGTGATCCTCGGCACCGCCGCGTACATGGCACCGGAGCAGGCCAGGGGCAAGGCTGTCGACAAGCGGGCCGACATCTGGGCGTTCGGCTGCGTGCTGTTCGAGCTGCTTGCCGGGCGGCGACTCTTCGACGGCGACACCGCGAGCGACACGTTGGCGTCGGTGCTGACGAAGGAGCCGGATTTCAGCGCACTGCCCGCGGCCACGCCGGTTGCGATCCGCACCCTTCTTCGACGGTGTCTCCAGCGGGACGCGAAACAGCGTCTGCGGGACATCGGCGAAGCGCGGATCACTCTCTCCGAGCCGGCAGCAGACCTCGTCGCCGAGCGTGCAGGCATCTCGCAGCGAGCCGTGTCGGACACTCGCTGGCGGCATGTGCTTCTTTGGGCTGTGCTGGCGAGCGTGACGCTGGTCGCCGCGACAGCTGTCGTCACCCGGCGGCTCCAGCCTGCTGTCCCGGCTGCGCAACCCGCGACTTTCACGATCACGCTGCGGCCGCAGGACGCGGTGATCGGACCCACCATGGGCCACAGAGCGACGCCTGGCCTGTCGGTGTCGCCTGACGGCACACGCCTCGCATTTATCGCGCATACGGGCACCGCAGACGCCATCTGGATCCGTCCGTTCAGCGACATCCAGGCCCGGCAGTTGAAAGGCACAGACGGCGCACGCGGCCTGTTCTGGTCTCCCGACGCCGCCTCGATCGGGTTCTTCGCCAGCGGAAAGTTGAGGACGATCGAGGTGGCGACCGAAGAGACGCAGGTCCTGTGCGATGCGCCCGCCGCATTCGGCGGCACATGGGGACCCGATGACACCATCCTCTTCAGTCCCGACGAGCGTTCGCCGATTCAGAAGGTGAACGCGCGCGGAGGCACGCCGGCGCAAGTCACCTCGCTCGATTCATCACGGCACGACCAGGCGCATCGATGGCCGCAGTTCCTTCCTGACGGACGCCACTTCATCTACATGCCGTGGACGGATGGCACGACCCTGCGGCCGATCCAACTCGCCGCGCTCGACGGCACTCCGTCGCGCACACTCTTCGAGGCACAGTCGGCAGCCGTCGTCGCCGGAGACTACCTGCTGTACGTCGTGGAGAATCCGTCCCGGTTGATGGCGCGCCGCTTCGACGCGGCAACGCTGCAGCTGCAGGGCACGCCGGTTACTGCCGTTACCGATGACAACGTCGACTACAACTGGTTGACCGGAGAATCGGGCGCCTCCGCTGGCGGCGCGACCCTGGCCTACACGACCGGCAAGTACAGCTTCAGCCGGCTGACATGGCTCGATCGGACGGGCCGGCCCGGCGCGACGCTGGGCGAGCCGGGAGCGTACTTCGATCCGCGCCTGTCACCGGACGGCGCGGCGGTCGCGCTCGAAAAGCACGACTGGAGTCGTGGGTCCGGCGACATCTGGACCGTGGACCTCTCGCGCGGCGCGTTCTCGCGTCTCACGTCGGCGCCGGGTTTCGAGTCCACGGCGATCTGGGCTCCAGACGGCCGACGGGTTGCGTTCTCGTCCGACCAGGGGCCGGCGCCGATGATCTATGTTCGCAACGCAAACGGCACCGGAACCGAAGAGGTGTTGGTGTCACCCCCCGCGCGATCGTTTCCCACGGATTGGTCGCCCGACGGCAGGCACGTGCTCTTCATGTTGAACGGCGGGGCCACGCGCACCGATATCTGGAGCTACGACGTGCAGGGCCGCACGGCTGCGCCGCTGCTCGCGTCGGCGTTCGACGAAGGCTGGGCGACGTTCTCGCCCGACGGCAAATGGATCGCGTACGTATCGGATGAGAATCAGGAGCCGCAGGTCTACGTCCGATCGTTTCCCGGCGGCGAGGTCAGAGCGCAGATTTCAACCGGCGGTGGGGCCCAGCCGCAATGGCGGCGCGACGGCCGGGAACTGTTCTACCTCGCGCCGGACAACACACTGATGGCAGTCGGCATCCAGACGGCAGGGCGCATCGGCGCGACCACTCCGCAAGCTCTCTTTACCGCGAACGTCGAACAGGGCAAGACCATCAGGAACCAGTACTCCGCCTCCGCCGCCGGCCAGCACTTCCTGATTCTCTCGGCTATCAACCCTGGTGCATCGCCGATCGTTGCGGTGCTGAACTGGCGCAGCCTGATAAGGAAATGAGTAATGGAGCAGTCAAGCGATGGCGCTGATTTCAGGGACACGACGGGGCCGTACCAGATTCTTACCGCTATCGGCGCCGGCGGAATGGGCGAGGTGTATCGCGCGCGGCTCGTACCTGAAAGGCGTCGCGTGGGGGCTTGACTGAGCGGCCCTTCGGATAGCTCGTGAATTCCGAACGGCTGCTCCCACCTACGTCGTAGCGCGACTCGTGTGGTCCGACCCCAGTTGCTTCACAAGTTTGTTGAGCGTATGGGGACTTCGCAGTTCTTCTTCTGAAGTGAGTTCCCGGAGTTGAAACCCATCCGGCAGGGCTGGGAAGGACTTGCGGCAAATCTCGCAGCAAGGCAGCAAGAAGGTGCCCAGATGACCTCATCCGTCGACGACGGAGTGATTGGTGTGTGCAGGTGGGTGGAGTGCAAGTTGCAAGGTTCCTCTGGGAGCCAACCGACCAAGGAACCGTGGTCGACTGGTTACTCATATTCGGTATCCCGCCGTCTCGAATAGGCATCCCGCCATCTCTCATAGGAGTAAGTGTATGTATCAACACCGAGGTAGACAGATCCTTTACGCCATCGTCGTCGCGGGCGTCCTCATAGCTCCGCCGCTGTCCGCGATGACCCAGACTCCCGCGGACAACACGAAAGTCAATACCCGCGATCGGGCGAAGACGGCCGTGACCGCCGACCAGCAGAAGGAGAACGGCACCGATCGGGAGCTGACGCAGAAAATCAGGCGCGCGCTGATGCAGGACAAGTCCTTGTCCAGCTATGCGCACAACGTGAAGGTGATCGCCCAGCACGGCCAGATCACGCTGAAAGGACCGGTCCGCTCCGACGATGAAAAGCGAACCGTCGAAGCGAAAGCCACCGAGGTGGCGGGCGCCGGCAATGTGACCAACCAGATCACTGTCGCTCCGTCAAAAAGCAGCAAGCGATAACGACGCGTTTACTTGAACAGGCTCTGGAGTCTCGATCGATCGATCGTCAACGTCAATAAGGAGAGTTACATGGCAAACAAGAAGATCGCCGTTTTCGGCATTTATCCGGGTGTGTCGCAGGCTGAAGGCGCTGTGGACGCACTCGTCAACCAAGGTTTTTCGAACGACGACATTTCCGTCCTGTTGGCCGACAACCAGGGCGCGAAGGATTTCGCACACGAGAAGAACACCAAAGCGCCGGAGGGCACGACGACTGGCGTCGCCGCGGGCGGCACGATCGGAGGGACGCTGGGTCTTTTGGCCGGCATCGGCGCCCTGGCCATTCCCGGAGTGGGACCGTTCATCGCAGCGGGTCCGATCATGGGCGCGCTGGCGGGTCTCGGCGTCGGCGGAGCCGTTGGGGGACTGGTCGGGGCGCTCGTAGGGATGGGGGTTCCGGAGTACGAAGCGAAGCGATTCCAAGGACGACTCAAGGACGGCGGCGTCCTGCTATCGGTTCATTGCGACACGTCTGAGGAAATCGCGCAGGCGAAGGCCGTGTTGAAGCGAACGGGTGCGGATGACATCTCGTCGGCGGGCGAAGAAGCCGTCGCCTCGACCTCACACAAGAGCGACGCAAATCGGTTCTAGCCTCCCCCACGGGTACGCAGTGCGGCGCCGTCGGTCGCGCTGCGCACCCGTATTATCTTCTCGGCGCTCAAAGGCGTCACCGGTGCCTGGTCGCGCGAGATGTCGGTTTCTTCGGGTGGCCGGTTCTGGAATCCACTTGCCGGTACACGAAGGGCTCGCGCAGACTGCGCCACGGTTCGTCGTTGTAGCAGTCGATGAGGAACGGGCCTTTGGCACGGGACGGCGAAAGGATCGCGAGGAAGCTCATCGGCTTCTTCGACGGGTTGTGAATCGCGTGCACCACGTTCTTTGGAATGAATGCGATCTCCCCCGCTGTGAGGCGGCGCTTCTCCCGGCCTACCCACTGTTCGGCACTGCCGTCCAGCACGTAGATGATTTCTTCCCGCGCCGGATGATAGTGGAACTGGTGCCCGGCGCCGGGCCGCATCCTGACGCGCACGAGCGTCAGCTGTTTCGTCGCCGTCAGACCCGGGTCTGACAGCCACCAGTGCTTGCCCCACGGCGCGAATTCCACGCGCGCCTTCGCCGACGTGA
>JBBQEJ010000031.1:0-40769 GCA_038320555.1 Vicinamibacterales bacterium
TTTTCCACAAGCGCCCACCGCCATCATCGGGTACGTGAAGAGCTCAAGAAAGAACGTCCGTCAACCGCAGGGGGGCCAGATTTCGGTATCACAGGGGGGCCAGATTTCGTTGACAAACGCACGTACCGCACCCGCAGAACGGATCTAACACAACGTCTTGTTCGTTGGTGCTCGCGTTGATGATCCGCTCCATTAAAGCTTCCGGCTTTTGTGTCGGATACCCAAGCCGCTCCTGTGCTTGTGAGTTGATCGGAAATATGTCCGTCCACACGTCTTGCAAGGGGACGCCCTTTGCCGTGTCTAAGTACTTCTTAAATCTGGGCCAGCCGCGTTTCTTCTCAGGCCAATAAATCAAGCCAGCTTCGTCGAGCTTGTCCAGTTCGCTTGGCGGGTACCCCCAATGGCGACCCTTGGCTGTCACGTCAAACCCGCGCCAGACTTCGCCGGTTTCGCCGTGTCGGACACCCGAACCAGTCAGGTCGGCATCCTTCCACGGCCGCTCGTCACCGCGAGCGAAACGTTGCTTGATGTAAGCCGCATCGTAGGCTTCATGTCCACCAATCCATTGCGTGTCGCCTGAACGTCCGTAAAACAAGATCACGTCGTGAACAGGCCCGTACCGCTTCGCGCTGCTGTGGGCGCTGGTTCGCTTCCAGATGATTTCGTTGCGGAACTGTTGAGGGCCGAACACCGCGTCCATTAAGAGTTTAAGGTAATGGCTCGCAGAGGGATCGCAATGGAGGTAGATGCTCCCAGTTCGTTTCAACACGCGGCGAAGTTCGATGAGACGCGGTGCCATCATCGACAAGTAGGCGAGCATGTCGCTTTCGCTGAGGAATGTCCGAAAAGCCTGCATGACCTGTGAGACTTGACCACCGGTTTCGACGACTTCCCGGTACGCGAGGGCTGCGCCTTCATCCCATTTCCACGTATCCTCGAATGCCTTGATCTGAGACGCGGCTAGCGTGCCGTCGCGCTCGGCAAAGAGCACGTTGTACGAGGCGTTGGAATTGAACGGCGGGTCGAGGTACACGAGGTCAACGGATTCGTCCTCGACATGATGACGGAGCACGTCGAGGTTGTCTCCGTAGTACAGGCGGTTCACGGGCGCAGTGTAACCTAGACTGATGGGCCTACTGGAGCATGAAGTCTTCAAGGCTGAGGAGTAAAGGCTTGGAGCCTGAGTTGCAAACGCGGGGGCGTGGTGATTGTCCTTCCCCTCCGCATTCAGAAAGACCCCCGAAGGCCGAACACTGTTGAGGTCAAAGACGCGAACGGGCGAGATGTCGGAATGATTCATCAGCGGTTCGGGCGCTGGTCAAACTTTCCGTCCGATGAGGTCAAGGCGAAGACCAGCGTCGAGCTTGGCCCGTTCGCCACGATGGAAACGGCGTTTGAGGCATTCCTAGACGCCCTTAGCGACCCCCACTAATTGGGGCTGGACATGGGCTACTTAGCCAAGTATGTTCTTACCAACTTTTAAGCCCACGCCGTTTGTCCAGATACGAAGCCACTAAAGCGACGGCCGCAGGGGTGACTCCGGGAATCCGCGAGGCCTGACCGAGCGTCGTGGGACGGATCTGGGACAGCCGATCGACCATTTCACGCGAGAGCCCGGGGATACCGTGGAAGGCAAAACTTGCTGGAATCGAGCGCGCTTCCTGCCGGCGCTGCCGATCGACCGCCGCGGCTTGCCGGCGGAGATAGCCTTCGTACTTGAACTCCGTCTCGACGCTGGCGAGGTCGATCGCGGCGTCAACCGGGTCGACCACAAGCGTGAGTTGCCCCTCATCCGCCAGTGCAGAAAGACGGACATCGGGATGCTTCAGCGCTCGCGCCGCCGGAATGCGCTCGCCTGACGGGATCGCCACCGTCGTCGCGCGCACGCTTGCCGAGTTCCGCTCGAAGCGGACGCGACGTGCCCGAAAACGTTCCCAGCGCTCGTCGTCCACCAGACCGATATCGCGGCCGCGGGGTGTGAGCCGCAGGTCCGCGTTGTCAATCCGGAGGAGGAGTCGGTGCTCCGCGCGCGACGTGAACATCCGGTACGGCTCGAGGCATCCTTTGGTCGTCAGGTCGTCGACGAGGATTCCGATATACGCCTCGTCGCGTCCGAGCGTGAAAGGGGCTTCGTTCGATCCACGCGCGGCGTTGACTCCTGCGATCAGACCTTGAGCCGCCGCTTCCTCATACCCCGATGTACCGTTAATCTGACCTGCGAGGAACAGGCCCCCCAGGCGCCGGGCTTCGAGCGTCGCACCTAGCTCGGTCGGCTGGATGAAATCGTATTCGACAGCGTAGCCCGGCCGAAGCATCACGGCCGACTCGAGTCCAGGGAGTGAGCGAACGAGCTCCCCCTGCAGGGCCGCGGGAAGGCTCATCGAGAAGCCATTGACGTAGATCTCGTCGACGTCGAGCCCTTCCGGCTCCAGGAAGATCTGGTGCCGCTCGCGATGCGGGAAACGCATCACCTTGTCTTCGAGCGACGGGCAGTATCGGGGGCCGATCCCCTGGATCTGACCGTTGAAGAGCGGAGACTCGTTGATGTGGCTGCGAACAAGATCGTGAACGCGATCGGTCGTGTAGAGGACATGGCAGACGATCTGCGGCCGATCGATCACGTCGGTCTGAAACGAGAATGGCACCGGAGGGCTGTCGCCGGCCTCGGCGCGGAATAGCGAAAAGTCGATACTCTTTCGGTCGAGCCTCGGGGGCGTGCCTGTTTTCAACCGTCCCCAACGGAACCCAAACGACTTCAATGAGTCCGCGAGATCACACGACGGAGGCTCGCCGGCGCGGCCCGCCGGCCTCTGATCCCGTCCGACGTGAATCAGCCCGTTGAGGAACGTTCCGGTCGTGATGACGAGCGCTGAGCAGCCGAAGCGCTCCCCCGTCTCGAGCTCCAGCCCCGCAACGCGTCCCTCCCTCGCCAGGATGCGGCCGGCCTTGCCGATGATCCACTGAATATGGGAATCCGCTTCGAGCGTCGCTTTCACCCACGCGCTGTACCGTCGCTTGTCTGCCTGCGCGCGAGGAGACCAGACCGCCGGGCCCCGGCTCCTGTTCAACAGCTTGAACTGGATGCCCGTTGCATCTATTGCGCGGCCCATCAATCCGCCGAGCGCGTCGATCTCGCGCACCAGGTGACCTTTGGCGGTGCCGCCAACCGCGGGATTGCAGGGCATGTGCGCGATGGTTCCGTCCGACAGGGTGCAGATTCCCACGCGGCGGCCGAGGCGGGCGGCCGCCCACGCGGCCTCCACGCCGGCGTGCCCGGCGCCAATGACGATCACATCAAAATGCAAAGTAATTTCCCATGACAATTACTTTCCAATGCAGAACTTGCTGAAGATCGCGTGCAGCACATCATCCGGTGTCCGCGCTCCTGTGACTTCCTCGAGCAGCCCGCGTGCTTCGTTGACGTCGGCCGCGACGAATTCTTCGGCCGTCCGCTCCTCCGCTGCGCGGGCGGCCCGGCGCAGCGCATCGGCCGCCCGCGACAACAACTCGGCGTGGCGGGCGTTGGTGACGGCCGGGGTATCGCGCAGGCGATCGCGGGAGGACAGCGCCCTGATGATGGCGCGGCGGAGCTCGTCGATGCCGCGACCGCTCTTCGCCGACACGGCAAGCACGTCGACGCCTGCCGAGTCGATCGGCCACGCCTCGGAGAGGTCCGACTTGTTCCCCAGGACCAGACGCGGCCCGCCCTTTGTCGCCGCGAGAAGATCGCGATCGTCCTCTTCGAGCGGCCGGGAACGATCGAGGACGACGATCGCCAGATCGGCGACGCGGCGCGCCGCATGCGCGCGCGAGATGCCCTCCTGCTCGACGGCGTCCGTCGCAGCGCCATGGACCCCCGCGGTGTCGACGAGCGTGATCGCTGCCCCGTCGATATCCACAACCTCGGTCACGAGATCCCGTGTCGTTCCGGGCGTGTCGGTCACGATCGCGCGCCCGGAGCCCGCAAGGCGGTTGAACAAACTGGATTTGCCCGAATTCGGCCGCCCGAGAATCGCCGCCTGCGCACCCTCACGCACGAGGCGTCCCCGGCTGGCGTCGGCCAGTAACGAGTCGAGCTCGCGCACGATGTCGAGGATCTCTCTCGAAGCGGATCCGGGTTCGACAAAGTGGTAGCCCTCGTCCGGAAAATCGAGCGACGCCTCGAGGCGCGCGGAAAGCTCGAACAGCGCCGAGTCGATGGCTTGAATGCGCCCGGTCAACGTGCCTTCGAGTTGATCGAACGCCGCGCGCGCCTGTAACGGCGTGACCGCCTCGACGAGATCCTGCACGGCCTCCGCCTGCACCAGATCGATGCGGCCGTGCAGGTATGCGCGGAACGTGAACTCCCCCGGCTCGGCCAGCCGTGCGCCCGCCTTGACGGCCGACTCGACGATCGCACGCAGGAGCACGGGGCTGCCGTGCGCGCTGATCTCCAGGACGTCTTCACCTGTGTAGGAATGCGGCGCGGGAAAGAAAGTCAGCACCGCGCGATCGATTGCCGTCCCGCCTGCACGCACATGCGCGAGTGTGGCGTGCCGTGGCTCCAACGGCGCCGCCCGCTCGGCGACCGCCGACGCCACCTCGCGTGCCGAAGGTCCGCTGACGCGAACGACGCCGATCCCGCCACGGCCCGGCGGCGTCGCGATCGCCACGATCGTATCGTCGGGGGAGTACATGAGGCTAAGGGCGATTGACTGCCGCGACGGAGTTGACGGAGGCAACGGAGTTTACAACGAAGGAACGAAGTAAACGGGGACGAACGGAGAAGACGGTGTTTTCTAGCACGCGTAAATTTCACTTGTCTTCTTCGTTCGTCTTCGTTCGCTCCGTTTCTTCGTTGTGAACTCCGTTATCTTCGCACCGAAATAATGACCGTCTTCAGGAATGCATCCCCGATGCTTTCCGACGACATCTGCGGATCTTCCGCGACGGTGATGTGCACGAGGCGGCGGGCGTAAGGGTTGAGCGGCCCCATTTCCTGTGGACCGGCCGTCTTGGCCTTTTCCATCGTGAAGCGCGCCATCTGCCGCAACTCCGCGTCCTTGGCCTTCCGGTAGTCCATGCAGTCGACGACGAACGAACGATCGTCTGTGAGCTCGCGCCGGAACGCGGTGTTGACAATCTGTTGAAGGGCGTCGAGCGCTTCGGCGCGGCGCTTCAACAGCACTTCGCCCCCCTCGCCCGACAGTTCCACCCTGATGTTGTCGCCCGCGTCGACGACGGTGACGTCGAGCGGCACACCCATCGCCGCCACGGCCTGTTTCGTGAACTCACGAACCCGCTCGTGCAGTTCCATTATTTCCGCTCCTTCAGTGCCTGATCGGTTCTGCCCCCGCCGACGTTCTTCACGCGGCGCTCGGCCGGCGGCCGCACGGTCCTCGTCTTGGCCGGCCCGATCAACCGGTTGGTCAATACCTGCTGCCCAATCGCCCACAGGTTGCTCGTCGTCCAGTAGAGGACCAGCCCGCTCGGCGCCCACAGGAAGAACGACATCATGACGAGCGGCATGAACATCATCATCTTCTGCTGCATCGGATCCGCGGTGGACGGGGTCATCTTCGTCTGCACGAATTGCGTGATGCCCATGAGGATGGGCGTGATGAACAGCGGGTCGTGGACCGACAGGTCGTGAATCCATCCTGCGAACGGCGCGCCGCGCAGCTCGATCGCGACCGACAGCATCGAGTAGAACGCGAACAGGACTGGCAGCGTCAGCAGCATCGGCACGCAGCCGCTCGCGGGATTCACACCCCGCTCACGGTAGAGGCTCATGAGCTCGGTGTTCATCTTCTGCTTCGCGGGATCCGTCATCTTCAGGTTCGCGTAGCGATCCTGGATGGCCTTGACCTCAGGCTGAATCTCCTGCATCCGCCGCATCGACACGACGCTCTTGTGCCGCAGCGGGAACATCGCAACGTTGATGAGAATCGTGAGGATGATGATCGACCAGCCGTAGTTGCCGACGTAGCTGTCGACCCATTTCAACGCGCGGAGCAGCGGCACGACGAGCCACGCGAACATGCCAAAGTCAATCGAGCGGACCAGATCGCGATCGACCGCCGCAAGCACGTCGAAATCCTTCGGGCCGAGGAAGAACCGCGCGTTCGACGGCGCCGGGTCGTAACGCACCGACCAGTCGATGAAATGCGCGACAGTACCCGGCGGGGAGGGGAGCGGCACTTCGAGCGCGCGATATTCCACGTGCAGGGGACGTCCGCGTGGCAGCGTGGCAGCGAGGAAGTAGTGATCGTCAACCCCGGCAAATCCGATGACGCCCTCCTGAACGGCATTCTCTGGCACCTTGGCAGCCTTGATCCGGCTCACGCTGCCGTCACGGTAGAAGATCGGCTGCGGCGGAGGGCTGTAAGTGCGCGTGCTTCCCACGAGGCCGCTGCCGATGCCGGGACCCCACTGAATCGTTGGCGCCAGCGGCTTTCCCGACTGCGAGACGGTCGCGGAGAAGTCAACGATGTACGGTGAGTCTGAAGTGAACAGAAACTCTTTTCGCGCCGTCAGGCCGCTTGCATCCTCGTAGTCGAACCTGAGCGTTGCAGACCCCGACGTGACCACCAGGTCATTCGCGCTCGGCTTGAAGAGGGCCTGCGCGAGCGTCGCAGTTGTCGGTCCATCGGACACTGCAAGCGTGAACGGACGAGGCGAGCCGGGCGGAACGGTGTTGGGGACGAGCTCGAGTGGTTCGTGCGCGGCGTCCTGATACTTTTTCAAGCGCCAGCTCTTGAGCGTGCCGCCGCGCGTGGTGAAGACCGCGCGGACCGACGGGTTCTCGAAGGTGATGTCGCGCTCCACGGAATCCGCCACCACGGGAGCGCTGGTGATCTGCTCGGCGGTAGTCGCCGCCGCGGCGCTCGCAGCCGGCGGCGTGGCCGCAGGGGTGCCCGGCGCGGCTGAAGCAGGTGAGCCCTGGGGCGCCGGCGTGCCAGTGACCGATTTTTCGGGTGGCTTGGGCGGTGGAAACAGCGCCTGATAGCCGTACAGGACGACGAAGGACAGCACGACGGCGAGCAGAACCCGTTTTTCCATGAACTGTTAATTTATCGAGACTTGCGGCTCTGAGCCGGAACCGCGTCGAGACCATGCCCGCCAAGCGGATGGCATCTCGCAAGCCGCCTGGCTGCCAGCCAGGACCCGCGAATGACGCCGAACCGCGTCACCGCTTCCGCTGCGTAATCCGAGCAGGACGGCAGGTACCGGCATGAGCCTGTAAACATTGGAGAAATAAGTGTCTTGTACAAGCGCAGTGCCGCCAGAGCGGCACGCTGCCCGATCGAAAGTTCAACGGGCATTGGCTGGTATGGGCAGTCGGGCGGCGCACCGCTCGAGTGTTCCGCGAAAGTCAGATTCAAGGCTGGAATACGCGGCATCGAAGAGCTCTCGACGCGGGATGACAACGACGTCGACGCCTGGACGGACGGTCAAGGTCTGTGTCTGCCTGAAGATCTGTCGAATCAACCGCTTGGCGCGATTTCTCCGCACCGCATCCCCAAGCTTCCGGGAGGCGACGATCCCCAGTCTAGTCGTTCCGGCCTCATTGGGCGCGACGAGCACCGTCAGGTATCGGCCCTTGGCGCGAAGCGACAGATCAAAAACACGCTGGAATTCGCCGCGGCGCCTGACTCGGCTGGCCTTCGTGAAGCGCTCGGACGGCATGGGGCGGTCCTTCGCGGGGCCTGAGGCTCCGCGCGTTCGAACTACGAGGAGGAAACCGAGAGGCGCTTGCGCCCTTTGGCGCGCCGCCGCTTGATTACCTGGCGCCCATTCTTGGTCGCCATCCGCACGAGGAATCCGTGCGTGCGCTTGCGGCGCCGGCGGTTTGGCTGGAACGTTACGCTCATTGTCGGGATCCCCTGCGGCGAAAACTAATGGCGGAGAAACTCAGATAATATCGAAGCGCGCTGAATCCTGTCAATCATCGCGCGGCCGTGATGCGCGGTTGTCGGCCATCCGAGCCTGTGCTAAAGTCGCCTCCCTTACGCAGGCCGTAGGGTCTCCCCCCGAAGTTTTCCACAACTGTGGAAAAAAATGTGGAAAAGCGAAGGTTTTCCCGCTGTGCGTCCGTCCCGATCCCACAGTGGGGCCGCTTTCCGCGGGGCGAAGGCCTGAAAATGCCTTATTTTAGCGCGTTTTGAAGCGGATCACTGGGAATTCGCGGTGAAATGGGCTCAGCGTGGGGCGAAAGTGCCTAAAAGCCCAGAAATTCTAGCGGCAAGCGTGAAAATGACCGGCAGTAATGTCTGGGACCAGGTCCTCTCGCGCATCGAGACAAAGGTCAACCGTCACATTTTCTACACCTGGTTCAAGCCCACGGCCTTCGTTGGAGACGATGGGTCGACATTGCGTGTACGGGTGCCGAACGGCTTGTTCCGGGATTGGCTGACGAAGCACTACGCCGGCGTCCTCGACGAGGCGTTGGGCGAAGTTGATCGCAAGGGGACCGCGATCGTCTTTCTCACGGATGGGTACGACACCCAATCGCCGCCGGTCGCGCAGGCTCCGCTCTCGGACCCCCCGGCGACCGCACCTCTCGAGCCGGTCCCTGACGGCGAGGATGCTCCTCCCGGCGGTCTGGCGCCCCGTTACTCCTTCGACACGTTCATCGTCGGATCGTCGAACCAATTTGCGCATGCGGCTTGCCGCGCGGTGGCGGAAGCCCCCTCGCGCTCGTACAACCCTCTGTTCATTTACGGCGGCGTGGGACTCGGCAAGACACATTTGATGCACGCGATCGGGCACTACGTGCTCAATCATCTGAAGACGCTGAAGCTGACGTATATCTCGTCCGAGCGATTCATGAACGAGATGATCAACGCGGTGAGGTACGATCGCGTGCTGGACTTTCGCGAGCGCTATCGAAGCGTTGACGTGCTGCTCGTTGACGACGTCCAGTTCCTTGCCGGCAAAGAGGGCACGCAGACCGAGTTCTTTCATACGTTCAACGCACTCTACGACTCCCAGAAGCAGATTGTGATCAGCAGCGATTGTCCCCCGCACGAGATTCCTCAGCTCGAAGAGCGGTTGCGCTCGCGTTTCGAGTGGGGACTCATCGCGGACATCCAGCCGCCGGATCTCGAAACCAAGGTGGCAATCCTCAAGAAGAAGGCGGAGAACGAAGGCGTCCCGCTGCCAGACAACGTCGCCATCTACATTGCAGGGAAAATCAAATCAAACGTCCGCGAGCTGGAGGGATCGCTCATCCGGCTGATTGCTTTTGCCTCGCTGACGGGGCGCGAGATATCGCTCGCGCTTGCGCAGGATGTGTTGCGTAATGTCCTGCAGCACGACGAGCGCGCGGTCACAATCGAAGGGATTCAGAAGTTCGTGTCGGATTACTACCAGCTCAAACACGGCGAGCTGAAATCGCGCAATAACTCGAAATCGATTGCCATGCCGCGCCAGGTAGCCATGTATCTATGCAAGTCGTTGACGAACGCCTCGCTGCCGGAAATCGGCAGGAGCTTCGGAGGAAAACATCATTCAACGGTGATTCATTCCATCCGCAAGATTGAAGATCTCCGGAAGCGCGATGGGAATTTCAACACACTTATCAACACGTTCCTGGAGTCATTCCGATAGGAATTTCGACCGGCCGGACTGTTTTCCACAGGTTGCGGCGGGAGCAGTCTGCGGATGAATTGCGGGTCCGGACGGGACCCCCGGTTATCAACCGGGGCGGGTCACAAAACCCGTCGCGGTACCGAAGGCGGTTCCACAGCGTAACTGATAGAATTGCAAGGGTTAACAGGTCGTTTTCTTGTTTTCAACAGCACCTCTTTCCTGTTATAATTCTTTATTCCCTGATCTCCCTCATCATTGAAGGGATCAGCGCGCCCTCGAACGAAACGAACGGCGCCTTCCCCCGAGGTCATCACCGACATGGAACTGGTCGTACGCAAGGCTGATCTGCTGCGCGAACTGCAGCTGTTCCAGGGCATCGTCGAACGGAAGAACACGATTCCGATTCTGGCGAACGTGCTGATCGAAGGCGACGGCGACCATGTGCGGTTACTGGCAACCGATCTCGAAGTGGGATTGCGAAGCCGTTGTCAGGCGTCGGTCGCCAAGGGCGGATCGCTCACACTGCCCGCCAAGAAGCTCTATGAAATCATCAAGGCGCTTCCCGAGACCGACGTTCGAATCGAGGAAGACAAGAGCGGTGTGAAGGTCGCGGCCGACCGCTTTGACTCGCGGATGCAGACGCTCCCGCGCGAGGACTTCCCGACGCTGCCGGACGGAACGGGGGTGTACACGGCGTCGTTTCCGCGCGATGTGCTGAAGAACATGATCGCCAAGACGCAGTTTGCGATCACCGGCGAAGACACGAGGTATTTCCTCAACGGCGCGCTGTTCATTCAGCGTCCCGATTCGATGAGCCTGGTGTCGACCGACGGTCATCGTCTGGCGCTCATCAGCGTGCCGCGCGACAAGGCGAAGAGCAAAGCCAAAACGCCCGACGAAGAGCGCGTCATCCTTCCCCGCAAGACGCTCCTCGAGCTGGGGCGGCTGCTGTCCGAGGGAGACGGCGACATTCAGTACGAGCGCGGCGAGAACCATCTGTTCTTCGAAGTGGGCGGCCGGCTGCTGATTTCGCGGATGATCGACGGACAGTTCCCGGCGTTCGAGCGCGTCATCCCGAAGGGGAACGATAAGCGGGTGGAATTCGATCGTGATCGCCTGACGAGCGCCGTCAAGCGCGTGGCGCTGTTGTCGAACGAGCGGTCGCGCGCAGTGAAATTCCAGATCGACAAGGGCAAGGTCGAGATCGCGTCGAGCAGCCCTGAGTTCGGTGAGGCGAAGGAGGTGCTGATGGTCGATTACGCGGACGCGCCGGTTACCATCTGCTTCAACGCGCAGTATGTGCTGGATTTTCTCAGTGTCGTGGAAACCGATTCGGTCGGGCTCGAGTTCAAGGACGAGATGAGCCAGGCCGTGATGAAACCCGTCGGCGCGGAGGGGTACGACTACACCTACGTGATCATGCCGATGAGGGTTTGAGCCACACCTTTTCAACTGATGTCTGAATTGGAACCCCAGAACGACGAGCAGCGGTCACCCGCGGCCACGCCGGAGGCCCGCACCGAGCGGGCGGAGTCCGCCTCCACGCACGATCCGTCCGGCAACGGCAACGCGTCAGGTGCGTCGGACGACTACGGCGCGGATAAAATCAAGGTCCTCGAGGGTCTCGAAGCCGTCCGTAAGCGGCCCGCGATGTATATCGGGTCAACGGGCGCGCCCGGGCTCCATCACCTCGTGTACGAAATCGTCGATAACTCGATCGACGAAGCGCTCGCCGGCCACTGCGACCAGGTGAATGTCACGCTGCACATCGACCACTCCGTCACGGTCGTCGACAACGGCCGCGGCATTCCCGTCGATCAGCACACCAGCGGCAAATCCGCGGCGGAAGTCGTGCTGACGGTGCTGCATGCCGGCGGCAAGTTCGACAACGACAGCTACAAGGTGTCGGGGGGACTGCACGGCGTCGGTGTCTCGGTCGTCAACGCGCTGTCGGAAACGCTGGACCTTGAAATCTGGCGCAACGGCCAGGTCTCTAAGCAGACCTACGAGCGGGGCACGCCGGTCGCCGCCATCGAAGTGACCGGGACCACGAAGAAACGCGGCACCAAGATCACGTTCAAACCGGACTCCCAGATCTTCGAGACCACGGAGTACAGCTTCGACACGCTGGCGCAGCGTCTCCGCGAGCTGGCCTTCCTGAACGGCGGCGTCACGATTACGCTCGACGACGAGCGCGACGGGAAGTCGCACAAGTTCCTGTACGAAGGCGGGATCATCTCCTTCGTCGAGTACCTGAATCAGAACAAGGCGACGGTCAACGACAAGCCGATCTACATGCACGGCGAGAAAGACGGCATCGACGTCGAAATCGCGCTGCAGTGGAACGACGGGTACGCCGAGACGGTGTATTCGTTCGCGAACAACATCAACACCCACGAAGGCGGGACGCATCTGTCCGGCTTCCGGTCGGCGCTGACGCGAACGTTCAACTTCTACGCGGGGAAGAACAATCTCACCAAGGATCTGAAGGACGCCAACATCGGCGGCGACGACATCCGCGAAGGGCTGATTGCCGTCGTCAGCGTCAAGATCCCGCGGCCGCAGTTCGAAGGGCAGACGAAGACGAAGCTCGGCAACACCGAGGTCAAGGGCATCGTCGAGGCGATTCTCAACGACAAGCTCGGCGCGTACCTCGAAGAGAATCCCGCCGTCGCCAAACGCGTCGTCGCCAAGGCGGTGGATGCGGCGCGCGCGCGCGAAGCGGCGCGCAAGGCGCGCGATCTCGTGCGACGGAAGGGGGCGCTCGACAACAGTTCGCTTCCCGGCAAGCTCGCCGACTGCCAGGAGCGCGATCCGGCGCTCTGCGAAATCTACATCGTCGAAGGGGAGTCCGCCGGCGGGTCGGCGAAGCAGGGGCGAGACCGGAAGTTCCAGGCGATCCTGCCGATCAAGGGAAAGATCCTCAACGTCGAGAAGGCGCGGTTCGACAAGATGCTCGGCAGTGACGAGATCAAGACGATGATCGCGGCGCTCGGCTGCGGTATCGGAACCGAGGACTTCGACATCGCGAAGCTGCGGTACCACCGCGTCATCATCATGACCGACGCCGATGTCGACGGCTCGCACATCAGGACCCTGCTGCTGACGTTCTTCTACCGGCAGATGCGGCCGCTCGTCGAGCGCGGATACGTTTACATCGCGCAGCCGCCGCTCTTCCGCGCCAAGCGCGGCCGGAGCGAAGTGTTCATCCGCGACGAGCGCGCGCTCGAGACGTACCTCATGAAGCGCGCGGTCGAGTCGCGCGTCCTCGTGTTGCCGGATGGAACGCAGATGAGCGGTGACCAGTTGGAACACCAGCTCGAGAAGCTCATCGCGTTCAAGAAGTTCCTGCAGATCGTCGAGCGCCGCGGGCCGTCCAGGGAGGTGGTCCAGGCGCTGCTCGAGCGCGATGCGAGGGACAAGGGCTACTTTGCGGACCGGGAGAAGGTCGAGTCGCTCGCCCGTGCGCTCACCACGCCGACGCGGACCCTCACCGTGCAGCAGGACGAAGAGCATCAGGCGTTCGCCCTGGCCATCGAGGACCGCAGCGGCGGCTATCCGCGCCATCACCGGATCGACCAGGACTTCGTCACCACGGGCGAATTCCGGACCCTCGCCTCGAGCTACCAGGACGTGAAAGGTATTCGCGGACCGATGATCGTGAAGACGACCGCGTCGACGGACGCCGACGACGTCTCGACGGAACCTGAGGGCACGGCGGCCGCCAACGACACGGCGATCTGCGGGGCGCCGCTCGACGAAGCGACGAAGCTGGCAGCCGAACCCAAGCCGCTGGATTCGTCGGCGGGTCCGAAGCAGCTGCCCAAGGGCGCCCGCGACGGCGATGTTCGGGTCGAGTCTCTGGACGATCTCGTGGAGTTCTTCACGGCCGCCGGCAAGAAAGGCGTGGCCGTCAACCGCTACAAGGGCCTGGGGGAGATGAACCCCGACACGCTCTGGGCGACGACGATGAATCCGGAGCGGCGTTCGCTGGCCCAGGTCCGGGCGGAAGATCACATGGAAGCCGACCTCATGTTCACAACGCTCATGGGGGACCAGGTCGAGCCGCGCCGCAAGTTCATCGAAGACAACGCGCTCGATGTGAAGAATCTGGATATCTGAGTCGGTTTCAGGTTTTAGGGTTTACGGTTTTAGGTCTGGGTTCTCAAGTTCTCTGAACCTCGAACGCACAACCCAAGCCCACAACCGGAAACCCGAAAAACCCAAACCAACCCCGTCTCGATCTTATGACCGACATCTCTCTGAACCGATTCCCCGTCAACATCGAAGACGAGATGAAGCGCTCGTACATGGATTACGCGATGAGCGTGATCATCGGACGTGCGCTGCCTGACGTGCGCGACGGGTTGAAGCCGGCGCACCGCCGCGTGTTGTACGGCATGCGCACGATGGGACTCGCGTCGAACCGCGCGTATCGCAAGTGCGCCAAGATCGTCGGCGAGGTGATGGGCAACTACCACCCGCACGGCGACGCGTCGATCTACGACACGCTGGTACGTCTCGCGCAGGAATTCAACATGCGCTACACCCTGGTCGACAGCCAGGGAAACTTCGGCTCCGTGGACGGCGACCCTCCCGCGGCCATGCGGTATACGGAGGCGCGGCCCGAGGCGCTGGCCGAGGCCATGATGACGGATCTCGACAAAGAGACCGTCGACTTCGTTCCGAATTACGACGAGACGACCGAGGAGCCGACCGTTCTTCCGACGACGTTCCCGAACCTGCTGGTCAACGGATCCACAGGGATCGCGGTCGGCATGGCGACCAACATTCCCCCGCACAACATGCGCGAAGTGATTGACGGCGTCATTGCCGTGATCGACCAGCGCGGGCAGTCGAAGGAGGCGCGCCTGCGCGCGGTGCTGAAGTCGATTCCCGGCCCGGACTTTCCCACCGGCGGCTTCATCGTCGGGCGTCACGGTATTTTCAACGCCTACACGACGGGGCGCGGCGCGATCACGCTGCGCGCGAAGGCGGCGACCGAAGAGTCGAAGAAGGGAGACAAGGTCTCCATCGTCATCACGGAGATTCCGTATCAGGTCAACAAGAAGCGGCTTCTCGAGAACATCGCGGACCTCGTGCGTGAGAAGACGATCGAGGTCATCTCCGATCTGCGCGACGAATCAGACCGCGACGGCATGCGGATCGTGATCGAGGTGAAGCGTGGCGAGGTGCCGGAAGTCATCCTCAACAACCTCTACAAGCACACGCAGCTGCAGACGACGTTCGGCATCATCATGCTGGCGATCGTCGGCGGACGGCCGAAAGTTCTGCCGATCGTCGAGATCATCGAGTACTTCGTCGAGTTCAGGCGGGAGATCGTCCGCCGACGCACCGAGTTCGAGCTCCGCAAGGCGGAGGCGCGCGCGCACATTCTCGAAGGGCTGAAGGTCGCGCTCGATCAGCTCGACGAGGTCATCAAGCTGATTCGCGGCTCGAAGAGCCCCGTCGAGGCGCGCGAAGGCCTGATGACCGGCTTCAAATTCTCCCAGCTGCAGGCGCAGGCGATCCTCGACATGCAGCTGCAGCGCCTGACGGGCCTGGAGCGGCAGAGGATCATCGACGAGCTCGCTGAGCTGCTGAAGACCATCGAGCGGCTGCGTGCCATCCTCTCGAGCGAAGAGCTGCTGATGGGCGTGGTGCTCAGCGAGCTGAGGGCCATCCGGGAGAAGTACTCGGACGACCGCCGCACCGTCATCGTCGAGGAGAGCGGCGAGTTCCGCATCGAGGACCTGATCGCCGACGAGGACATGGCGATCACCGTCACGAACACGGGCTACATCAAGCGGACGGCGATTTCGACCTACCGGGCGCAACGGCGCGGCGGCAAGGGGCGCATCGGCATGCGCACGCGCGAGGAGGACTTCGTCAGCCACCTGTTCGTGGCCTCCACGCACGCCTACATCATGATCTTCTCCGACCGCGGCCGCGCGTACTGGCTGAAGGTCCACGAGATCCCAGACGTCGGCCCCGGCGGCAAGGGCAAGGCCATCGCCAATCTCGTCGCGATGGAAGAGGGCGAGAAGATTGCGTCGCTTCTCCCGGTCAAGGAATTCCCGGAAGAGGAGGGGCAGCAGTTCGTCGTCATGGGCAGCCGCAGGGGAATCATCAAGAAGACCGACCTGTCCTCGTTCAGGAACCCCCGCGCCGGCGGCATCATCGCGATGGGCGTCGAGGAAGGAGACTCGGTGATCGCGGTCGAGATGTCCGACGGCAAAGGACAGATCTTCCTCGGCACGCGCGACGGGATGGCCATCCGCTTCGAGGAGACCGACGTTCGTCCCATGGGCCGCACGGCGTACGGCGTCCGTGGCATCTCGCTCCGTGACAACGACGAAGTCGTCGCGATGGAAGTCGTCCGCGAAGGCGGCACGCTGCTGACCGTCGCGCAGAACGGCTACGGCAAGCGCACTGAGCTCGACGAGTACCGCCTGCAGTCGCGCGGCGGCGTCGGCATCATCAACATCCAGACCTCGGACAGGAACGGCAGGGTCGTCGGCATCGCGTACGTTCACGACGACGACGAGTTGATGATCATCAGTCAGCAGGGGATGATCATCAGGATGCGTGCGGGCGACGTTCGCGCCATCGGCCGCGCAACCCAGGGTGTTCGGCTCATCGAAATGGAAGAAGGGGACGAGGTCGTCGCGATTGCCAAGCTCGCCGACAAGGAAGTGGAAAACGGGTCTGAAGGCGGGCCCACCGAGGCCGGCCCTGAAGACCCGGCGCCACAGTAGCCGTTCGCAGCCTACGCCGGCTCCAATTTGGCGTACTTTGCCAGGAGCTTCTTCACACCCACCAGGTTGAAGCGAACCGTGATCTTCATGTCGTCGTTGTGCTCTTCAACCGACACGATCGTGCCGACGCCGAACTGTGCGTGGCGCACGCGCATACCGGATCGCATGGCCTGGATGGACTGATCTTCTTCCTCGTACTTGTAGCCGGCCTCGGCTTCCTTGAAGCGGGGGCTCTTTCCTTTGCGCCCATACGGGTTCGTGCGGAACTCGTAGTGCCCGTGGTTGAACGATCCCTGGGAGGACGACGCGTACGCCGGCGCGATGCGATCGACGAGATCGGCGGGGATCTCGTCGAGAAACCGTGACGGCTCGGTGGACTGGTACTCGCCGAACACGCGCCTTCGCGCCGCGCTCGTGAGCACGAGCTGCGACTGCGCCCGCGTCATGCCGACGTAGCAGAGGCGCCGCTCTTCCTCGAGCTCCTCCACATCCTCGCTCGAGCGCGAGTGCGGGAACAGTCCCTCTTCCAACCCCGCAATAATCACGAGGGGAAACTCCAGCCCCTTGGCCGCGTGCATCGTCATCATCCAGACCTTGGCTTCGCGGGAACCCGACTCTTCGTCCACCTCCGAGAGCAGCGACAAGCGATCGACGAAGCCGCCCAGCGAGGCCTCCTGCTCGCGCGTCTCGTACTCCCGCGCGGCCGAGACGAGTTCCATCAGGTTTTCGATCCGCTCGTTCGCCTCTTCGGTGTTCTCGTCGCGCAGGTCGTTCAGGTAGCCGGTCTGATCGAGCATCTTGCCCATCGTGATCGAGACCGATTCCTTGCGCGCGACGTCGGCGAGGCCGGCAATCAGGTCGCGAAACACCCGCAGTGAAGCGGTGGCGCGCGACGTCAGCCTCCCATCGTCCACCGCGTAAACGAGTCTGGCCCATAGTGACCGGGCGGAGCTGACTTCCTGAAGGCCGGCGGCGAGGAGCGGCGGCGCATCCTCGAGGACCGCGTTCGGGTCGATCGCTGCCAGCGAATCCATGACACCCTTGCCGACGCCGCGCGCGGGCACGTTGATCACCCGCCGCAGGCTGACATCGTCGTGCGGGTTCATGATCAGCTTCAAGTACGCGAGCGCGTCCTTGATTTCCTTCCGCTCGTAGAACCGCACGCCCCCGATGATCTTGTAGGGGATGCTTTCGCGCATGAGCGAGTCTTCAATCGCACGTGACTGGGCGTTCGTGCGATAAAGAATCGCCATCGTCGCGTCCACGTCTTCAGAGCGGAATTGCTTGATCGACCGGGTAATGAAATCCGCCTCCTCCAGCTCGTCATTGCCGCGGAAGTACACGATCTTCGAGCCGCCCTTGCGGTCGGTCCACAGCCGCTTGTCCTTGCGATTGCGGTTCTGGCTGATCACGCCTGACGCCGCATCGAGAATCGTCTGCGTCGATCGGTAGTTCTGTTCGAGCCGCACGACCATGGCTTCGCCGAAGTCCTGCTCGAAGTCGAGGATGTTGCGAAGGTCGGCACCCCGCCACTTGTAAATCGACTGATCGGGATCGCCGACAACGGCGATGTTTCGGTGCGCTTCCGCAAGGCGGCGGATCAGCAGGTACTGCGGACGGTTGGTGTCCTGGTACTCGTCGACCATCACGTACTTGAATTTTCGCGCGTAGAACTCGCGCACCTGTTGCGACGTCTCGAAGAGCTCCACGGTCTTCAGCAGGAGGTCGTCGAAGTCGAGCGCATTCGCGTCGGTGAGCGCCTGCAGGTAGCGCTCGTAGATTCTTGCGATCTGTTCGTCGCGAATGTTCCAGCCGCCGCGCAGCGTCTCGGGCCCTTCCATGCGATTTTTCGCCTGGCTGATCCGCGACAGCGCCATCCGGGGCGGGACGAGCTTGTCGTCGATCCCCAGCTCGCGCTGCGCCTGCTTGACCACGGCGACCTGGTCCGACGAGTCGTAGATGACGAAGTCGCGGGACAGGCCGATCTTCGGCGCCTCGCGGCGCAGCAGCCGCGCGCAGAGCGAATGAAACGTCGAGAGCCAGACACCGGTCGCCGTCGAGCCGATGAGCGACTCGACGCGTTCACGCATTTCCTGGGACGCCTTGTTCGTGAACGTGACCGCGAGCACTTCGTCCGGGTTCGCGTGGCCGTCGCCGATGAGGTACGCGATCCGAAATGTGATCACGCGCGTCTTGCCCGAGCCCGCACCCGCGAGGATGAGCAACGGCCCGTCGCGATGCAGCACGGCCTCACGTTGTTCCGGATTCAGCTTTTCGAGGAACGTCATCGGGGGATCTCAGTATAGCGCCGAGACGCGGTTCGCAGTTCGCGGTTCGCGGTTCGCAAGTCCGGCAGTTCGCGAGTTCGCGGTTCGGCCTTCTACTTCCGATCACGTGAGCAAGGTAGAGCAGCATCCAGAGAGAAGAAGAGCGAAGGCCCCTTTTGCGACTGCCCTGCACCGTAGTGACCGATTCAATCCGTGAAGCAATTGGCCTGTTCGGTCCAGCTGCGCCTCAAGTTCGGATAGGAGTTCCGGCGCAAGCAGGCGCAATGATTTGACGAGTTCGACGTGCGTGACCAGCTCCGCCCAGGAACCTAAAGCGATGCTGACGTGGTGACGGTACCGTCCGCCCGGTCCGGTGGCCTGCCCTTCGGCGACGTTCGAGGGGACTGAAACCGCGGCTCGACGCATCTGCGCAGCGAGTTCGAACCGCTCGGTCGCAGGCAGTTGTTTCGCTACTCCATAAGCGACAACCGCCAAGCTCATAGAAGCGCGCCAAGCATCCAAGTCACGGAAGCTCCGTATCTCTGCCATCTGCATCTTCCTTTCTGCCGCACGTCTCAACTCCCGACATTGCAGTTCCTGCAACACCCCCCGGTAAATCATTGATTCCGTGTGGCGGCAGGATGACTTAGGCAAATAGTGAGCCGCAAACCAGCGACCGACCCGCGACCCGCGACCCGCGACCCGCGAATCGCGACTGAGGTGTAGTACCATCGACCCTGTCCATGGCCTCGACACTGCTCCAGAAAGTGTGGGATGCGCATACGGTTCGGAAGTTGCCGAACGGACAAACGCAGTTGTTTGTCGGCCTTCATCTCATCCACGTGGTGACCACGCCCCAGGCGTTCGACATGCTTCGCGCGCGCGGGTGGACCGTCCGGTTTCCCGCTCGCACGATCGCGACGGTCGATCACATCGTCCCCACGCGCGATCAGCGGCGGCCGTTCCTGGACGTGATGGCCGAGGACATGTTCGCGGCGCTCGAACGCAACTGCCGCGAGGCGGGCGTGCGGTTGTTCGACATGTCGACCGGCTCGCAGGGCATTGTCCACGTCATCGGGCCTGAGCTCGGGCTTACGCAACCTGGGATGACGATTGCGTGCGGCGATAGTCATACATCCACGCACGGCGCGTTCGGGGCAGTCGCATTCGGCATCGGCACCTCCCAGGTGCGCGATGTGCTCGCGTCACAGTGCCTCGCGATGGATCCGCTGAAGGTACGGCGTATCCGTGTCAGTGGACGGCTGGGCCGCGGTGTCTACGCCAAAGACGTCATCCTCGAGATCATCCGGCGCCTCGGGGTCAACGGCGGGGTTGGCTACGCGTACGAATACGCGGGCGAGACGATCGAGCGGATGTCGATGGACGAGCGGATGACTATCTGCAACATGTCCATCGAAGGCGGTGCGCGCGCCGGGTACGTGAACCCTGATCGGGTCACGTTCGACTACCTCCGCGGCCGTCGTTTTGCTCCCCAGGGTGACGCCTTCGAGGAGGCGTGCCGATGGTGGAGCAGCATGGCTTCCGATCCCGGCGCTGCGTACGACGACGAGGTGAACATCGACGCGGGTTCCATCAGGCCCACCGTAACGTGGGGGATCAATCCGGGGCAGTCCGTGTACGTGGACGAATCGCTGCCCAGTCCTGGCGACGCGGACGGCTCCAGTCGCGACGCCATCGGCGAGGCGCTGGATTTCATGGGGTTTGCGGCGGGCGCCCGCATTCGCGGGACCCGGATCGACGTGGCGTTCGTCGGCTCCTGCACGAACGCGCGGCTGTCCGATCTGCGCGAAGCCGCGCGAGTCATCCGCGGTCGTCATGTGGCGCCCCACGTCAGGGCGCTTGTCGTTCCTGGATCGCAAGGCGTGCGGCTGGCGGCCGAGCGCGAGGGACTCGATCGCGTCTTCATCGACGCGGGATTCGACTGGCGCGGCGCCGGCTGTTCGATGTGCCTCGCGATGAATCCCGACAAGCTCGAGGGTCGAGAGATCTGCGCGTCGTCGTCGAACCGGAACTTCAAGGGACGGCAGGGAAGTCCGACAGGCCGGACGCTGCTCATGAGCCCGGCGATGGTGGCCGCGGCCGCGGTCGCGGGAGAGGTCGTGGACATCAGGGAGCTTGCGGATGGCGATTGAAAAGATTCGTCAGTTCGCCGGCCGTGCGCTGCCCCTCGCCGGCGGCAACATCGACACGGATCGGATCATTCCCGCGCGGTTTCTGCGCTCGGTCACGTTCGAAGGACTGGAGCAACACCTGTTCGAGGACGATCGCGCGCAGCTCGAGGCCGCCGGCCAGCGCCACCCCGTGTGGGATCCGATCTACGAGGGCGCGTCGATTCTGCTCGTCAACGCGAACTTCGGTTGCGGATCATCACGCGAGCATGCGCCCCAGGCCATCCGCCGGAGCGGCATTCGCGCCATCGTCGGGGAGTCGTTCTCCGAAATCTTCTTTGGAAATTCCGTGGCGCTCGGCATGCCGTGCGTGACGGCGGACGCGGAAACGGTGTCCGCGCTGATGCGGAGCGTCGCGCACGATCCCGCCATCCAGGTTGTCGTCGATCTGGATCGCATGCTCGTTGCCGCCGGCCACACGACGTATCCCGTCGAGCTTCCTCCCGGGGCGCGCGAGTCTTTCCTTGAGGGCACATGGGATGCGACCGCCCTCCTGCTGGACAGGTTCGAGGAAGTCGAAACTGTGGCAGCACGCCTGCCCTACATCTCGGTCTGGAGCCAGTGACGCTGATTGCGGAGAGGACGGAGCAAACGGGATTCACAACGAAGGAACGAAATTAACGATAGTTTCTTGTCTTCTTCGTTCTCCTCCGTTAGCTTCGTTTCTTCGTTGTGAACTCCGTTCCCTCCGTCCTCTCCGCAATCTCGAGCCCGGCTCGCGCCAGCTCCAGAAATGCGGCGGCCGCGCGCGATAATTCGCCGGACTTCCTGAATACAAACCTGATCGAGCGTGGCGAGCTCAGTTCCGGAACCTTGACCGCGACGAGGTGCCCGCGCGCGATTTCGCTGAGCGCGCACCGGCGCGGGAGCACCGCGACGCCAAGCCCCATCTCCACTGCGCGCTTGATGCCATCGAGGCTCGGAAGCGCGATCTGGATGTTGATCGGCGCGTGACGCCGTTCGTACACCCGCAACACCCGCTCGCGCGCAGGCGACGGGTCGTTGTGGGCGATGACCGTCTCACGCCCGACTTCTTCGATCGTGACGCGCTTCTTCGCCGCGAGACGATGTCTGGGATTGGCCAGCATCACAAGTTCGTCGCTTCCGAGCGAGATCGACTGCAGACCCTTGTCCGGCGGCTGAAACGTCAGCACGCCGAAGTCGAGGCTCCGTTCCAGCAACTCGCTCGCAATCTGACGGGACGCGACCCGGCGAACTTCGACGTGCGCGTGCGGGTGCTCGCGCGCGAACCGTTCGATAATCGGCAGGATCGAATGTACGGCCGCCTCGTTCGCGCCGATGACGACGCGGCCGCGCCGCACCTGCTGCAGTTCCCGGACCGCCGATTCGGCTTCCGAGGCGAACCGCAGCAGCCGGGCGGCATGCTCGTGGAGCAGGACGCCCGCCTCGGTCAAGGCGCCGTTGCGGGAGGTGCGGTCGAAGAGCTTGTCGCCCAGTTCGTCCTCCAGGCGGCGGATGGCCTGGCTGATTGCGGGCTGTGTCCGGTGCAGACGCTTGGCGGCCTTGGAAAAACTGCGATCCGTCGCGACCGCCACGAAAGCGTTCAGGTCCTGCAGCTGCATTTCTGCATCATAAGTAGTTTTGATATAAAGTCAAAAACTATAAATTGGACGTAGGGTGGCCTCCCGGGTACTACTGGTAACCGGAGGACTGATGTCAGGCAATCGCCTCACGATCTTCGATACGACCCTGCGCGATGGAGAGCAGGCGCCGGGCTTTTCCATGCGCATCGACGAGAAGCTGAAGCTCGCGCGGCAGCTGGCGGCGCTGGGCGTCGATATCATCGAGGCTGGGTTTCCCATCGCGTCGGAGGCCGACGCCGAAGCGGTCCGCACCATCTCGACCCAGGTGCACGGACCCGTCATCGCGGGGTTGGCCCGCTGCAGTCCCGGCGACATCGATCGGGCGGGGGAAGCCCTCGCGCCGGCGCCTCGACGCCGTATCCACGTGTTCATCGCGACGTCTGATCTTCACCTCGAGCGAAAGCTGCGGATGACGCGCGAGGCGTGCCTCGACGCAGCCGTTGCGGCGATACACCGTGCGCGCCGGTATACCGACGACGTCCAGTTTTCGGCTGAGGATGCAACGCGAAGCGATCCGGACTTCCTGTGCCGGGTCATTCAGGAGGTAATCTCCGCCGGCTGCACGACTGTGAACCTGCCCGATACGGTCGGGTATTCGACGCCGGATGAAATCGGCGCGTTCTTCCGAGCGGTACTCGGTCGCGTCCCGAATGCCGGGCATGCCACATTCAGCGCGCATTGCCACGACGACCTCGGGCTGGCCGTTGCCAATACGCTGGCGGCCGTCAGCGGGGGCGCGCGGCAGGTCGAATGCACGATCAACGGCATCGGCGAGCGCGCCGGTAACGCGTCGCTCGAAGAGATCGTCATGGCGACGCGCGTGCGCTCCGATCTCCTGCCGTTCACGACGGCCGTCAATCCCCGCGAAATCTATCCGTCGAGCCAGATGCTCACGGCACTCACGGGCGAGTCGGTCCAGGCGAACAAGGCCATCGTCGGGCGCAACGCATTCGCGCACGAAGCGGGCATTCATCAGGACGGCATGCTGAAGGATCGCCGCACGTACGAAATCATGCGGCCCGAGGAAGTCGGGGTGCCACAGGCCACGCTGGTACTCGGCAAGCATTCGGGCCGTCACGCCGTGCAGCGGCGCTGCGAGCAGCTCGGCCTCGCGCTCGAGCGGCACGAAGTCGAAACGGTCTACTGGGCGATCATGTCGATCGCCGATCGCGAAAAGGTCGTCAGCGATCGCGATCTCACCGACGTCATCGGCCGAATCCGTGGCCGGCGCACCGCAGCCGGCACGCCGGCAAACGCGACCGACTTCAACGGCACGCCCGCGGAAGTCGGTTACGGACACGGCGTTTGAGACTCAGGTTCTACAGGGTTCCACTTGGTTCTGCTGGGTTCTACAGGGTTCCTCCAGGTGCAAGAGGCTTCTTAGGGCTCGCCGGCTAAACCTACAGGCTTGAACCTCGCAGAACCTAGTAGAACCCCGTAGAACCTTGTAGAACCTGGCAGAACCCTGTAGAACCTTTCTGAATGCGCGCGTCCATTCTCCTGTTGCCCGGCGACGGCATTGGCCCGGAGGTCGTCGCCGCCGCAGCATCGGTCCTGCGAGCGGTCGCCTCGCGTTTCAACCATCAATTCGATCTGGACGACGCCCCCATTGGCGGGGCCGCGCTGCGGTGCGATCTTGCGCCGCTCCCCGACGAGACGCTCGCCGCCGCCCGTGCGGCCGACGCCATTCTGCTGGGCGCGGTCGGCGATCCCGCATTCGATAAAGGGGACTCCAGTCGCCGGCCCGAGACGGCGCTCCTCGCAATCCGTCGCGAGCTGAAGCTCTACGCGAACCTCCGCCCCGCCAAGGTCTGGGCGGGTCTCGAGTCGTCCGGACCATTGAAGACGAGTGTCGTGTCCGGCACCGATATGCTGGTCGTACGGGAGCTCACTGGCGGGTTGTACTACGGCGAGCCCCGCGGCATTGCGGCCGATGGCAGTTCCGCGCACAACACGATGCGCTACTCGCGGGTGGAAATCGAGCGCATCGCGCGCCGGGCGTTCGATGCTGCGCGCGTGCGCCGTGGAGGGGTGACGTCGGTCGATAAAGCCAACGTCCTGGAAACGTCACGATTGTGGCGGCAGGTCGTGACGGCGGTGGCCGCCGGCTATCCGGACGTGACGCTCGATCACATGCTCGTGGACTCGTGTGCGATGCGGATCGCGCGCTCCCCCGCCAGCTTCGATGTAATCCTGACGGAGAACATGTTCGGCGACATTCTCTCTGACGAAGCCGGCGCGATTGTTGGATCGCTTGGGCTGCTGCCTTCCGCCAGCCTCGGCGACGGGCCCGGGTTGTTCGAGCCCGTTCACGGTTCTGCCCCCGACATTGCCGGCAAAGACATCGCCAACCCGATTGGCGCGATCGGGTCGGCCGCCATGCTGCTTCGTCACGCCCTGGGGCTGGAAGTGGAAGCGCGCTCTGTCGAGACCGCTATCGGCGACACGTTGTTGGCGGGCCTGCGGACGGCTGACCTCGCGGAAGGCTCCGAGCGCAGGATCGGTACGACAGCCATGGCAGCGGCCATCCTGTCGGCGCTCGGGTCGCAGAGAGCGGCTAGCGGCTAGCGGCTGGCGCTGTGGCTATGCGATCAGCGAACGCGCCAGTAAGCGCCCAGTCGCGAGTCGCTATTCCACCGTTACGCTCTTCGCCAGATTCCTTGGCTGATCGACGTCGCACCCGCGGCGAACGGCGATGTGATACGCGAGAAGCTGCAGCGGCACCACCATCAACACCGGCGTCAGGAGCGGATGCGACGAGGGCACCTCGATGAGAAAGTCCTGGGCCGGGTCGAGCAGCTCGCGAATGCTCCGCTGCCCGGCCGTCGTCAACGCTACCACCGAGCCGCCGCGCGCTTTGGCTTCCTGGATGTTCCCGATCATCTTCTCGAATACGTGATCATCAGGCGCAATGGCCACGACAGGCATCTGCTCGTCAATGAGCGCGATCGGGCCGTGTTTCATTTCTCCCGCCGGATACCCCTCGGCGTGGATGTACGAGATTTCCTTGAGCTTCAGCGCCCCTTCGAGGGCGATCGGATAATTGATGCCCCGCCCGAGGTAGAGAAAATCGCTGCGCTGATAGAACCGCTTGGCGATCTCCTCAGTGATCGTTTCGCACCGGAGCGCCTCCTCCATCAGCAGGGGTAACTGCGACAGGCCCTCTATGTGTGGCTTGGACGCCTCCGGGCTCAACGTGCCTCGCAACTGCCCGAGATACATCGCCAGCAGGTGGAGGGCGACGATCTGCGTCGTGAATGCCTTCGTGGAGGCGACGCCGATCTCCGGTCCCGCATGCGTGTACACGGTGCCATCGGTTTCCCGCGTGGCCATGCTGCCCACCACGTTGCAGATGGCGATGCTGAGGGCCCCCTTCTTCCTCGCTTCGCGCAACGCCGCGAGCGTATCCGCCGTCTCACCGGACTGAGTGATCACGACCGCCAGCGTATTTCTGGGCACGATCGGATCGCGATAGCGGTACTCCGACCCATAGTCGACGTCCACCGGCACGCGCGCAAGCGTTTCAAACAGGAACTTCGCGACGAGTGCCGCATGCCAGGACGTACCGCACGCCAGAATGACGATGCGCTCGACTTCACGAAGCGTCTGGTCGGGAATCTCGATTTCGTGCAGGTAGACTTTTCCGCTCTCCTGCGAAGCCCGCCCGAGCACGGTTTCTTTCACGGCCCAGGGCTGCTCGAAAATCTCCTTCAGCATGAAGTGCTTGTATCCGGCCTTTTCCGCCATGACCGGATCCCACGACACCTTCGTGCTCTTTTTCGAGACCTCGCGGCCCGAATAATCGGTGAACGCCACGCCTCCGGGCGTGATGATTGCCATCTCCTCGTCGCCAAGAAACACGACGTCCCGCGTGTGGCTCAGGATTGCCGGAATATCCGATGCGACGAAAAACTCCCCGTCCCCGAACCCGACGACAATCGGCGGGCCGTTACGCACAGTGACGATCTTCTGCGGGTCGTCAGCCGAGATGAGCACGAGCGCGAAGAGGCCGCGCATGTACAACAGCGCACGGCGGACCGCGTTCTCGAGGCCGTCGTCCTTCATCTCGCGTTCGACAAGATGTGCGACGATTTCCGTATCGGTCTCGGTGACGAACCTGTGGCCCTCTTGCTGCAGCTGGTGCTTCAGATCCAGGTAGTTCTCGATGATCCCGTTGTGGACGACGACAAGGCGGCCCGTGCAGTCCCGGTGCGGGTGTGCGTTCTCTTCGGTGGGACGTCCGTGCGTCGCCCATCTCGTGTGGCCGATGCCGTATTCACCTTCGATCGGTGTGACGGCAATCACCTCCTCGAGCCGCGCCAGCTTGCCGGCGCTGCGGCGCAGGTCGATCTGGCGGTTGCGAACGACCGCAACGCCGGCCGAGTCGTAACCGCGGTATTCCAGCCGGCGCAAGCCATCGATCAGAATCGGGACGACCGGCTTCGAACCGATATACCCGATAATCCCGCACATCTATTTCCGCCTCCTGGTTGCCCATCCGGCCTTGTTGACCTGCTTGCCCCGCGCGATGGCCAGCGCATCGGGCGGCACGTCCTGCGTGATCGACGACCCGGCGGCGATGTAGGCCCCTTTGCCGACCCGCACAGGCGCGATGAGCTGCGAGTCGCTCCCGATGAAGGCCCCGTCCTCGATCACCGTCGCGTACTTCGTCGTACCGTCGTAATTGCACGTGATGGTGCCGGCGCCGATGTTGACCTTGTCTCCGATTGTCGCATCGCCGAGATATGCGAGGTGGTTGGCCTTCGAGCCTCGCCCGAGCCTCGTCTTCTTCAGTTCCACGAAATTGCCGACGCGGGCATCTTCGCCGACATCCGATTGAGGCCGCAGATGCGCGAATGGACCGACCTGGGCGCCGCTCGAAATGTGCGAGTCGAGGATGACGCAGAAATTATTGATGATCGCGCCGTCCTCAACGATCGAGTTCACGATGCGCACGCCGGCGTTGATCTGGCATCCGGCGCCTATCCGGGTGGTGCCCTCGAGGTACACACCCGGTTGAATGACCGTGTCGGCGCCGATGGTGACATCTGGGCCGATGAACGCCGTTGCTGGATCCACAATCGTCACGCCTGCGGCCATTAGCGCGTCGTTCTTCGCCGCTTTTAGGATTGAAGCCACGTTTGCCAGCTCCTTCAGGCTGTTCACCCCAAGAATCTCCCGCGGGTCGTCGAGCCTGAGCGTTTCTACAGTCAGCCCGCGGGCCCGGTAAATCTTCACGAGGTCCGGCAGGTAGTGTTCCCCCTGTGCATTCGACGATCCGATATCGCGCAACGCGCCGAAAAGCGGCGCGATGTCGAACGCATAGACGCCGCTGTTGATCTCGCGGATCTCCCGCTCGGCCGGCGAGGCATCTCTGTGCTCGACGATCGCGGCGATCTGGTTCCCGTGTCGAACGATCCGGCCGTATCCGTCCGGCGCCGGAACGACGGCCGTCAACACCGTCGCAGCGGCCTGCCGGCTCTGGTGCAACTGAACGAGCGCGTCCAGCGTCTGTGCGCTGAGCAGCGGCACGTCGCCTGACAAGAGCACCAGCGTGCCGCGCGTAGCCCGCAGCAGCGGCTCGGCCTGCAGCAGGGCATGGCCGGTGCCGAGCTGCGGTTCCTGCACCGCGAATGAAAGCCCCGAACGATTCCCGAGCGCTTCGTTCAATTGGTCCGCCTGATAGCCGACAACGACGACGATCGACGCCGGGGACAGGGACCGAGCGGCCAGGAGCGCGTACTCGATGAGCGAACGGCCCGCCGCGGCATGCAGCACTTTGGGCACCGCGGACTTCATCCGGGTGCCCTTCCCGGCGGCGAGCACGACGACGTGGATATCCGACATGACAGGCCACTAGTGTAGCCGCTGTGGCGGCAGCGGAGTCGGTCAGCGGCGGCGGACGGGGCGCCGCCGGTTCGTCGCAGGCGGGGTATCGAGCGCGTCCCTGAAGCGGTCGTGATCGCGAACGGGATCGAGGTCGGGGTCCTGGCGGGCGAGGCTTCGGTTGTCTGGATTAAGGGCAATTGCCTGCCGTAAGTGTTCGAGCGCTTCGTCGGCCCGGTTGCGCATCCCAAGCGCCACGGCCATGATGTAGTGCGCGTGGTCGCTATCCGGATCCTCACCCAAGGCTCGCTGGAGGTGCGCGAGCGCGCCCGAATGATCGCCCGAATTGAGCGCGACCGTTGCGGCGTACACGCGTTCGGCGGGCGTTTTGGGGGCCGGCGGCTGGCGCGAGGTCTCGCGCTCGCAGACGCGCAGGTACAGCCGCGCGCGTTCGAGCAGTTCGCGCTCGTCTGGATAGCGCTCCAGGATCGTGCGAAAGAAATCCGCAGCGCCGGGGAAATCGTGACGCTGGAGTGACTGAACCCCTCGCTCGTAGACGGCCACGGCCTCGTAGAACTCCGGCTTCCTGGCCGCAGGTGGCGCTTCAGCCTGCGCCGGAGCCCGAGTCACAACCCGCGCCGGCTTTGCGGCGCCTCGACGCTTGGGTTTGGCCCCGGCCGCCTTTACTGGAGCGGCCTTATGTGTGTGTTCGGGCCGTTTGACGCGCCGGAGCGGCTTGGCGGGCGTCTTTACGGACCGGCGCTGCTTCCCCATGCGCCTCCTGCAATCTTGCCGGGCTGTGACAGTAACAAAACAAATTCAGAAGGGTCAAGCGCCTGCCGTAGATGGGCTAACCCTCTCGCATTAGGTCATTCAGCAGAAGTTTTAGCCCGTTCAAGCAACGAGAAGATCTCGCGGGATGAAATACCATACTTGTCTGCCAGAGTCCGGATGGCGTCACGCCTGCCGACGGGTTTAATATTGGTCAATTCACCAAACTCAAGTGCGAGTTGATCGGGCGCCGGAACTTCCGGACCATCCGTTTCGCTCACTTGAACGCCGGCAACTACCAGGGTGAATTCACCTCTCTCCTCTCTGAGCTCCGCCAAGTGGGCAGAAATTGGTCGTACGACCAATTGTTCGTGAACCTTTGTCAATTCACGCCCCAACGCCACAACCCGGTCCCCCAGAGTCGCTAACATATCCTCCAGCGTGGCGCGTATCCGGTGCGGGGCTTCGTAGAAAATCAAGACTCTGGGCTCGTCCGCCAGCCTTCGCAACCAAGCCTGTCTGGCTTTTGACCTATTTGGTGGGAAACCGGCGAAAACGAAGCCCTGTCCCGTAAGTCCCGAACCGGAAAGCGTGGCGAGCGCGGCACTGGGCCCTGGAACGGGCTCGACCTTGATTCCCGCCGCATGCGCTGCGGCAACCAGGTGGCTCCCGGGATCGGAGACGACGGGGGTGCCGGCGTCTGAGACGAGGGCGATAGACTCGCCGGCGGCGAGCCGGGCAATGAGCGACGGCGTTTTCGATCGTTCGTTGTGCTCGTGCAGACTCGTCGTGCGCGTCGAGATGGAGTAGTGTTGAAGGAGGCGCGCCGTCCGGCGGGTGTCCTCCGCCGCGATGAGGGAGACCTCGCGCATCACGCGAAGGGCGCGTAGCGTAACATCCTCGAGGTTGCCTATGGGAGTAGCGACCACATAGAGGGTGCCGGGCATCACTGGCCGGCCGATTGTACCAAATGTATTCAGCCGAACCACTGCCACATTTCGTTGACGAGTACCTCTCGTATCTCTACGAAGCCCATCCCACCAGCGCCACCTTCGACGGCGTCCATCTGCACGACGATCTGCTGGAGGACTGGGGCCGTCAGGCGATTGACGGCCAGATCCGGGATCTCGGAGGTTTCGCGCGTCGTCTCGCTGCCATTGATCCGGCGCGGTTGACCGACACGGAGCGGCTCGAGCGGCCCGCGCTCGACGCGAGCATTCGTGCGCGCCTGTTCGATCTCGAGGAGGTCCGGCCGTGGGAGCGCAACCCGCAGCATTACGCCGACGTTCTCGCGACGAGCCTGGCGGGTCAGGCGCTCTTCGACTACGCGCCGCTCGCCGAGCGCGCCCGCCGGGTGCTGTCCAAGCTGCGTCAAGTGCCGCGTTTCATGCAGGCGGCGCGAGACAACATCAAGGATCCCCCCGGCATCTACGTCAAAGTCGGCCTCGAGAGCATGCGCGGAACCCTTCGCTTCATCGACGAGGATCTGCCGCGCGCGTTCGGGGACATTGGCGACCTGCATCTGCTCGGCGACCTCGCCGACGCGTCAACCGAGGCGGCCACCGCGATCGGCGGCTACATTGATTATCTCGAGCGCGATCTCGCGCCGCGCAGCAAGGGCTCGTTCCGGCTCGGCCGCGAGCGCTTCGAGCAGAAGCTCCGCCTCGACGAAGGCATCGCGCTCAGCGCCGAACGGCTGCTCGCGATCGCCAACCGTGAGCTGCAGCACACGCAGGAGGAGTTCCGCCGCGTTGCTTCACGCGTGAACGGCAGCGATCCGGTTGCCGCCTGGTCGAAGACGAAGGATGATCATCCGCCGGCCGGCCAACTGATTCCTGTTGCGCAGCAGCAGCTCGCCGACCTCGTCGACTTCATCAACCGGCAGCGGATCGTCACGATCCCCAACGGCGCTCCTGTCGAAGTTGCGCCGACGCCGCGCTTCTATCGCTGGACCTTCGCGAGCATGTGGACGCCGGGGCCATTCGAAGCGCGCCCGCTTCGCGCCTTCTACTACATCACCGACGTGGAGCCGTCCTGGCCCATCGAGCGGAAGAACGAACACCTCCGCGACTTCAATTACGGCGCGCTCTGGTCGATTTCCATCCACGAGGTCTTTCCGGGCCACTTCCTCCATTACCAGCATTTGCGTCAGATCGACGCCAAGCTGCGCAAGTCGATCCTGTTTTCGTCGACCGCATTCGTCGAAGGGTGGGCGCACTACTGCGAGCAGATGATGGTCGAGGAGGGATTCCGCAAAAGCGATCACGCCGTCCGTCTGGGCCAGCTTGCCGAAGCGCTCATCCGCCTCTGCCGATTCATCGTCGGCATCCGGCTTCACTGTGAAGACCTGTCGGTGGAGCAGGGCGTCCGGTTTTTCCGCGACGAAGCGTTCCTCGAGGAGGCCAGCGCGCGTCGCGAGGCCGAACGCGGGACGTTCGATCCCTCTTACATTCTGTACAGCGCGGGGAAGCTCATGATCCTCAAGCTGCGCGAGGATTACAAAGCGCAGGCTGGGGCGAAGTACTCATTGCGTGGATTCCACGACTCGCTGCTGGCAAACGGCACCGTGCCCGTCTGGCTGCACCGCGCGTTGATGCTCGGCGAACAGAACGGCGAAATGCTGGAATAAGTAAACGTCGTTCGATTCGCGGATCGCGGGCCGCCGATCAGCCTTCAGGGTACACCGTCATGCCTTTGTACGAATACGAGTGCGAGTCGTGCAAGAACCGCTTCGAAAAGATCGTGAAGTATTCCGATCCGCCGATCGACACCTGCCCGAAGTGCGGGAAGGGGCCGGTGCGAAAGCTGTTCTCGTCGCCCGCGATCAAGTTCAAAGGCTCCGGCTGGTACATCACGGACTACGCCAAGAAATCTTCGACCGACGCCGGCCAGACCGGTGGCGGCTCCAGCAACAGCTCCGAGAAGTCCGACAAGGGCGAGTCGAGCTCGAAGTCTGACAAGAGCGAGTCGGGCTCGAAGTCCGAGAAGAGCGAATCGACCTCGAAGTCGGACACCAGCACCTCGACATCGACAACCAAAAGCACAAAGACTGAGTAGGGCGCTGCAGGATGCTCGATCAGCATGCCCGCTTGACACGTTCGAACAATGTTCAGTGTCACGCTGCATCCCGCCAAGATCAAACAGGAGAAAGGAAGAAAGGGTCCTCCTGTTTGCTCTTCAGGGGTCGAATGCAGTGTGACAGTGAATGCCGCTGCTAGTTCAGAGCGCTACCTGAACGTTTCCACGTGTTCGAGGTCGATCCCCCTCAGGTAACTGCGGAACTGATCGCCGAGGTCCGGCCGGCGCAGGGCGAAGTACACGACCGCCTTCAGGAACCCGAGCTTGTTGCCCGTGTCGTGGCGCACGCCGTCGATCCGGCAGCCAAAGATCGGCCGAGACTTCAAGAGCTCGCGGAGGCCATTGGTCAGCTGGATTTCGCCCGTGCGGTCCGTCACGGTCGCCTGGAGCGCGGGGAAGATATCCGGTGTGAGGATATAGCGGCCGATGATCGCGAGGTCGGACGGCGCTTCGTCGCGCGACGGCTTCTCGACGAGATCGCGGATGCGATAGACGCCGGGGTTGATCTCCTCGGCGTCGATGATGCCGTACGAGCTGACGTCCTCGCGCGGGACCCGCTCGATAGCCAGCACCGGACCCTGCACGTCCTGAAACACGTCGATCATCTGTCGCAAGGCCGGCGGATTCGCGTCGATCACGTCGTCGCCGAGGATGACCGCGAAGGGCTCGTCGCCGACGAGCGCACGCGTCACCAGGACGGCGTGGCCCAGGCCAAGCGGCTCCCCCTGGCGAACGTACGAGAAGTTGATCAGGTTCGAGATCTTGCGAATCTCGGCCAGCAGCTCTGTCTTGTTGCGGGCCTCGAGGAAGGTTTCCAGTTCGACCGATACGTCGAAGTGATCCTCGATGGCATTCTTGCCGCGGCCCGTCACCAGGATGATGTTGTCGACTCCGGAGGCCACGGCCTCTTCGACGCCGTACTGGATGATCGGTTTGTCGACGAGCGGCAGCATTTCCTTCGGCTGCGCTTTGGTTGCCGGCAGGAACCGCGTGCCTAGTCCCGCTGCTGGAAAGACTGCTTTCCGGATAACGCTGTTCACCTGTTGATACTCCCACCCGTCCTCGGGTCTCCGCATCGTACCTCAAAAACCCGAACGTCCGGATTACGGGGGTTACGGTATAGGATTTACCGATGCTCGATGCCGGCCTCGTGCGTGATCACATTGAAGACGTCCGCACCGGCCTCCGCAATCGAGGGCTGCAACCGGACGCGGAGCTCGAGCAGATCGCCATGCTTGAAACACGCCGGCGGCGGCTGATTCCCGAGATGGAAGGGCTGAAGCGCGAGCAGAACGCCGCGGGCGACCAGGTCGCGCGCGCGAAGCGGCAGGGGAAGGACGCGTCCGACATTTTTGCCGCCAACAAGGCGCGTGCCCTCCAGATTCGGCAGCTCGAAGTTCAGGTGGATCAGGTGGAGCAGCAGCGGACGTCGCTGCTGATGACGATCCCCAACCTGCCGCACCCGAGCGTGCCCGTCGGCACGAGCGCCGACGACAATCAGGAAGTCCGGCGCTACGGCGAGCCAAAGTCTTTCGACTTCGAGCCGCGGGCGCACTGGGATCTCGGGCCAGCGCTCGGGATCATCGACTTCGAGCGCGCGACGAAGATGTCGGGCTCGCGCTTCTCGGTACTCATGGGCGCGGGCGCGCGCCTGGCCCGCGCGCTCATCAACTTCATGCTCGATCTGCACACCCGCGAGCACGGCTACCTCGAGGTCGAGCCGCCGTTTCTCGTCAACGCCGACGCGCTGCGCGGAACAGGAAATCTGCCGAAGTTCGAACAGGACCTTTTCAAGATCGCCGGCGAATGGGACCTGTACCTGATCCCCACCGCGGAGGTGCCGCTGACGAATCTTCATCGCGGCGAGATCCTCGACGGGCGCCTGCTCCCGCTGCGCTATACCGCGTACACGCCGTGTTTTCGATCCGAAGCCGGCTCCTACGGCGCCGACGTCAGGGGGCTCATCCGCCAGCACCAGTTCGACAAGGTGGAGCTCGTGAAGTTCACGACCCCGGACCAGTCGTACGACGAGCTCGAAGCCCTGACGCGAAACGCGGAAGAAATCCTGAAGCGACTAGAGCTTCCGTATCGCACGATGCTGCTCTCCACCGGCGACATGGGTTTCGCGTCCGCCAAGACGTATGACATCGAGGTATGGCTCCCGAGCCAGAAAACGTATCGGGAGATTTCATCGTGCAGCAACACCGAGGCGTTCCAGGCGCGGCGCGCGAACATCAAGTTCCGCCCCGCAGGCACCGGTAAGGCGGAGTTCGTGCACACGCTGAACGGCTCCGGTCTCGCCGTCGGCCGCACGCTCATCGCAATCCTCGAGAACTTCCAGCAGGCCGATGGCTCGGTCGTCATCCCGGAGGCATTGCGCCCGTATATGGGTGGCCTCGACACGATTGAATCCCTAATCGCGAATCGTTGAATCGGAGCTCTCGATTCAAGGATTCAGGGTTCGTGATCTAGTGCCGAAGGTGAAATGGCACGCTCGTCACGACCACGTTCGGACGGAACAGCAACGCGCCCTTAATCAGGAGCGCGCGCTGATTGTGGAATACATGGTGCCACCAGCGTGCGGGCACGAACTCCGGAAGCACGATTGTCAGAAAATCGCCGGGCCGCGTCGCGTCAACCTGGTCGATGTATTCGAGCAGCGGCTCCATCAGGGAGCGATAGGGCGACTCGAGCACGACGAGCGGAACCCCGTTTCCCCACCTGGTCCAATCGTGTCGCAACCGCTCCGTTGACGCCGGATCGATGCTGACGTACAGCGCACGAACGTCCGCCGACAGCGTCTCTGCGTACTCGAGGGCCTGCACGACCGCGCGGTGAACGCCGCTCATCGGTACGAGCACGACATTCCGGCGGCGCGACGTGCAAGGGGTCCACCCATCGAGCGACAACTGCTCCGACACTTCCTCGTAGTGACGGCGGGTCACGCGGAAGAGAAACACATGGATCGGGATGAGCAGCAGGATGATCCAGGCTCCCTCCCGCGCTTTCGTGATTGCCACGACGATCAGCACGATGCCTGTCACGAGTGCGCCGACGCCGTTAATCACCGCGCTCGTCTTCCACCCGTGGCCGCGCAGCCGCCGCCAGTGGATGACCATTCCCGCCTGCGACAGCGTAAAAGAGACGAAGACGCCGATCATGTAAAGAGGGATCAACGCGTGCGTGTCGCCTCGGTACGCCACGAGCAGAATCGACGCGAAGACGCTCAGGCCGATGATGCCGTTCGAGAAGGCAAGCCGGTCCCCCTGGTTCATCAACTGACGGGGCACGTACTTGTCGCGGGCCAGGATCGACGCGAGCCGAGGGAAATCCGCATACGCGGTGTTGGCCGCAAGAACAAGAATGAGCATTGTCGCGGTCTGCACGATGTAATACGGGACGCCACGGCCGCCGAAGACGCCGCGCGCGATCTGCGAGACAACCGTCTCCTGTTCGCTCGGTATCACCTGGTACGCGCGAGCCAGCAGCGTGATCCCCACGAACATCGTGATCGACAACACCGCCATCATCACCATCGTCGCCGCGGCATTCCTGGCTTCGGGCGGTTTGAACGCCGGGACGCCGTTCGATACCGCTTCGACACCCGTCATCGCTGTGCACCCGTTCGAGAAGGCAGTCAGCAGGAGAAGGAGTGTCAGGACTTCGCCGGCGGGCTGAATCGGCTGGACCGCCTCGATGGGGATGATGGTCCCGGCCGCCGCGCGCCACGCGCCGACGGCGATGAGCGCCAGGAGGCTGACGACGAACAGGTAGGTCGGTAGCGCAAAAATCCTGCCGGACTCGCGAATGCCGCGCAGGTTCCCGAACGTCAGGACAACCACGAATCCCAGCGTCATCTGGACACGATTGACGTGCCACGCTGGAAACGCTGATGTGAGCGCCGCCACACCCGCCGCAATACTCACCGCGACGGTCAATACGTAGTCGATGAGCAGTGCCGCCGCTGCGACGAGTGCGGGCGTCTCGCCGATGTTGTCCTTGGCGACAATATAGGCGCCGCCCCCGCTCGGGTACGCATGGATTGTCTGCCGGTATGAAAAGACAACAATGGCGAGAATCGCGGCGATGACCAACGCGATCGGCGTCACAAGCGTCAGCGTCCCGACGCCAACGAGCACGAGCACCCGCAGGATCTCTTCGGTGGCGTAGGCCACCGACGACAGCGGATCCGACGAGAGCACGGCGAGGCCGGTAAACCGGGACAGCCGTTCGTGATGCGCGAGATGCGACGGGATCGGCTCACCGACGATGAGCCGCTTGGCCTGGGCGAGCAGCCCTTCAGCAGGCATAGTCCTTCCAATGGGGGCCGACGGGGTTAGCTGACGGGCTCGAGATTGGAAGTTCTCTACCCGCCTGCGCCCGCGGGCTGCGTCGCGGCAAGCGCGTCGCCCTGTGGCGTCGGCGGGATACGCCCCTCGGGCGCGGTATGCGCCCGGCTGGTTCCCCCGTATCGCCCGTCACCCGGGCGATTTAGGCTCTGCCTTGTTGATACCGCGGAAGTCGGAAAGAAACCGTAAAAATTACGGTTTCCTTACGGACCATTTAGCCTTCCCTTACGGAGTCCAGGCTGACAGTAAAGGCATGGGAAAGCCCTCCTCCCGGCCCCCTGACCTGGTCGTGGTGGCGCTCGCGGTCATGACGGTGGTTGGCGTGCTCAGCGCGATGCCGCCGTTTGCCAGCATGGGGCTGGCCGTCTTTGCCGCTGTCTCCTGGTGTATCTGGCTCGATCGTCATCCCGCCCCTTGATCTATGGCGCAGCCGGCGTCACCATCAGGCTCCGAGGCTGCCGCTCTGTCTTTTCTTCTGGTTCCGCATCGGGTGCAGCGCGCGGCCGAAGTGCGCGCGCTTCTGCTTGGGCTGCTGGCCCTCGGGCTGCTGACGGCGTGCTTCGTCACGTGGCTTCATTTCAGGAATCCGACGATTGTCTCCCTGTCCTTCCTGCTCGTCGTGCTCATTGTCGCGACGATGTCGACGCGACGCGTCGCGATAGCCACCTCGATCGCGGCTTCTTTCTGTTTCAACTTTTTCTTCCTGGCGCCAGTCGGGACGCTGAGAATTGCGGATCCGCAGAATCTGGCCGAGCTCTTCACGCTGCTTGCCGTGAGTCTTCTCGCCAGCCACCTGTCGTCGCAGGTGCGCGAAGCGCAAGTCCTCCGCCGCGCCGCGGAGTTGAAATCGGCGCTGCTGGAATCACTGAGTCACTCGTTGAAAACGCCTCTGACGGCCGTCACCGTCGCCGCCAACAACCTGAGTGCCTCGTCGCTCACGGCCGATGAACGGCAGGAGCAAGCCGCGATCGTGCGCGCGGAGCTCGATCGTCTCAACCGGCTGTTCCAGGACATTGTGGACATGGCGCGCATCGAGACGCGTGCCGTCGCGGCGGAGCGGGAATGGGTGCAGCCAGCCGAGATCGTCGAAGCTGCCGCCCGCCAGGTGGAACCCGCATGCGACGCGCACCGCCTCGATATCGATGTGGGCGGGGAGCGGGTCCTCATTCGGGTCGATCCGCGGTTGACGTCGGCCGCCCTCGCACACGTGCTGGAAAACGCAGGGCAGTATTCGCCCGCCGGATCCGCCATCGACGTGCGTGTCGTCGTCGAGGACAACGAGCTTCGGATCGCAGTCCGGGATCGCGGCAGGGGCATCAATCCGAACGAGCAGCATCGTCTCTTCGAGCGGTCGTATCGCGGCGCCGAGGCGCAGTTGCAACGGTTCGGAACCGGAATGGGGCTCACCATCGCGCAGGGGCTCGTGGCTGCCGAGGGGGGCCGCATCTGGGCTGCCAGCCACCCTCAGGGTGGTGCGATCGTGACGATCGCGGTGCCCGCCGAGAGCCGCGCCGCCGCTGTGCTCGAGGGGGAACCACTGTGACGCGCCCCGCCCAGATCCTTCTCGTGGACGACGAGTTGTCGATCCAGCGGGCGATGGGCCCTCTGCTCCGCTCGCGTGGCTACAGCGTGACGCTTGCGGGAACCGGACGCGAGGCACTCGATCTGTTCGCGCGGGAGAGGCCAGACCTGGTCATCCTGGATTTGGGGTTGCCGGATATCAACGGCATCGAGGTGTGCCGCCAGGTTCGCGAGCTTGCAGACACGCCCATCCTGATCCTGTCGGCTCGCGGCGCCGAAAAGGACAAGGTCGCGGCACTCGATCAGGGCGCCGACGACTACATGACCAAGCCTTTCGGGCCAGAGGAACTCATGGCCCGCGTGCGAGCCACATTGCGGCGGTCGCTCGGACGAGAAACGGTGCTGCACGGGCAGTTGTCCCGCGGGGGTCTGATCATCGATTTCGACCGTCATCGCGTTCAGCGCGGGGACGACGAGATCAGGCTCACGCCGAAAGAGTTCGAGCTGCTGACGCTCCTCGTCACGCACGCCGGACGCGTGCTGACGCATCGATCGATTCTCAAGTCGATCTGGGGATCGCCGGCCCGCGATCAGCCGGAGCACCTGCGCGTGCTGATGGGTCAGCTCCGGAAAAAGATCGAGCCGGATCCCGCGCGGCCGCGCTATCTCCTCACCGAGCCTTGGGTCGGGTATCGGTTTGCAGACGACGCGGAATGAGATGACATAAAATTTTTCGCTGGAGCGGCGGCATTCGCCGTCACGCCACATCCCACCCAAGATTAAACTCCCTTTCTCCTTTTCTTCTGTTTGATCTTGGTGAGGAATGCAGCGCGACAGTGAACATCATTCGAACGTGACAAGTTAATTACCGCAGCCGGTTCAGCGCATCGAGCCGAAGCTGCGCCGCCGCGGCTGCGTCCGTATCTCCGCTCTGCTTGAGAAATGCGACGAAGTCCGACAGGATCGTTTGCAGGTTTCGGGTGTACCTCTGGCGAAACTCCTCGTGCAACTCGCGCGAGCTCGCGGTTTTCTCCTCCAGGGTGTTGACCCACTCGAGTGACTTTCGCAGCGTCGCCTCGGCGATTTCATAATTGCGGCGAGCCTCGGCGGCGTTGCCGGCCATGCGATGACCCCACGCGACGGCGTGGTACGCCATACCCAGGTCCGCATCGTCTTCGCGCGAGACGGACTGACGCACCGCAAGTGCGCGCTGGAAGGCTGCGAGCGACTCCGCGTACGCGGCGCGGCTGAAATACAGCATGCCGACTGCTTCGTGCGCGTGGGCCCGTTCCAGTTGCCGCTCGGGGGGAAGCTTCTCCGCGAGATCCGGCAGCGCCAGGCACGGCGCGGCGGCCTCCGGTAACTTGCGGGCGCCGAGCAGGCGCTGGCACTCCTCCCACTGTCCGTGAAAAACCGTGGAGGCGAGACCCTCGGCCTCCGGATCGCGTCCCTCACGTCGAGGGAGAACGAACGGCACGTCCACGTCGAAACTCGCGGCGACCGGATGCCCGTCCACGGTAAGTGGGGTGTATCGCCACTGCTTCACGGCGTCGATCGCGGCCGGCGCGAGCAGCCGCGAGCCGGTGAGGAGCGTCGCCGTCCTGACCGTGCCATCGGTCGCGACTGTGGTGCGAAGCCGGACGACGCCGTCCACGCCGGCAGCCAGCGCGCTTGGGGGGTAGATAGGCTCGGCCCTTTTGATCAGGTGAGCGGCTGCATCAGGAGCGGAAACCTCGACGACGCGCTCGGCGCCCTGGTGCCCGAGGGCGCTTGACGCAGTGAGAATCGCGAGAAGAGCCAGTATCGACGCGTTGATCATTGGCCGTTCTGGCGCATTATAACGGGCGATCCGCTACTATCTGGCGGGAGCATTCGGGAACAGTGGGCAACCCTCGTCTGGCTTGCCAGCCGTGGCTCACTCTCTTATTGGCAAGCGCGGAGCGAAGGTTGGCGGAGAGGGAGGGATTCGAACCCCCGGTACCCTTCCGGGTACAGTGGTTTTCAAGACCTGTCATGGGTGGGAGGAGCAGCAGCTCCTCCCAATTTACCATAATGAAACCGGCTAGTTTTTGCACATGACCAAGGCGCCGATTGGGGCCTGTCGGCACCAAGACACGGACAAAAAGCGGACAGTCGAATCGTAGGGCGACGTTGAGTCTGTTACTTCATCAGCCCCGCTTCTTCTTGGGCGTCACCGAGGGTCCACTTAGCCCAGTCCCTTTTGGAAACTCTGCATGTTCGTGGGTGAGGGCCGTCCGCCGGCCCAGGCGAGGCCGCGCGCGACTGGCAGCGGCTCCGAGAGCGCCCTCGACTCCACGAGCAAGTAATCGAAGCGTCCCTCGCTGGCGACCTTCGATACCTCGACGACGCGACGTCATCGATAGGACCTTGAAGGTTCTCATTTCGACGCTGGCAGCTGAAGAACTCCTAGTTCTTTCCGATCGCCGGCTTTCAGCTCGACGACGGCCGCTTCGCTCGCGACTCTGGTGCCTGGCAGGAAGATGGATGCGCCTCGCGGCCGTTGGTAGGGGGCTTTCGTGAGATCGATGCCAAAGACATATGCCCCGGGCGGCAGGTCGCGGAACTCGAACCCTCCGCGCTCGTCGGTTTTCACCGGCCGTTGATACTGATCGGGACTGTAGCCGGCCAGCTCCGCCGCGACGGCGTCGATCCCGACGCCCGCAACCGGTCGACCCGATGCATCCACCACCGAGCCCCATGCCCGGGCGACGAGCCGAATGGTGAGATTCATCTCAGCGCAGGCCCGCACATCCTTGATCTCAACCTCGCGCTCGACCGAGTTCGGCTCAAACCCGAACGGCAGGACGATGCT